>NZ_PYHT01000004.1:0-361419 GCF_003023875.1 Nocardia sp. MDA0666 | reverse complement strand
GATGAGAGCTGGCATGAGTTCCTCGCCGACTACACACCGGAATCGCCGGGGTGGGGGCGGTCCTCGGCGTGGAGTTGGATGCGTTCGGCTTGGCCGGAGCCGGAGTGGCCGGCGCGCTGGGGGCGGCGGTCGGCGCGGACGCGGCGGGACTGCTGTTACCTGTCTCACCCGGCGATTCCGGTGTGTAGTCGGCGAGGAACTCATGCCAGCTCTCATCGACCGACGACGGATCTTGCTTGTACTTCTGGTACATCTCGTCGACGAGCCACTGGTTCTGTCCGAACTGGGATGTTGAGCTGCTCACAGCAGGTGTTCGCCTCATTTCGTTCTTCGCGCTGCGACGTTTGTGACGTGCCCGGCACGGGTCGATCGGCACGATGTGCGCCGATGCGCCCTTTCTGAGGATAGGCCCAGCCGTGACAGCGTGCCCCAGCGCGGCCACGCGTAGGCGCACCGCCGCGCCACTGTCCGGTTAACGACCCCCGGACAGACCCAGCCTCATAGGTGACGACTCGTCCCGTGTCGAGAATATTCCTTCGTCGGAATCGGCTGCCTCCCAGAGTCGGTTATAGATTCCGCGCTCCGCCAGTAATTGCGCGTGCGCGCCGAATTCCACGATCCGCCCGTGCGCGACGACCGCGATCCGATCGGCGCGCGCGGCGGTCGCCAGACGATGCGCCACGATCACCGTGGTGCGTCCGCGTGCCAGCGATCTGCTCGCTACCAGCACCTTCTCCTCGTTCGCCGGATCGAGGACCGCGGTGGCCTCGTCGAGCAACAGCAGATCCGGATCGACCAGTTCCGCACGCGCCAGCGCGATCAGCTGGCGCTGGCCGGCCGAGAGCCCGCGCCCGCCCTCACCGATCGGCTGGGCCATACCCCGCGGCAGTGTCTCGATCATCTCGAGCGCGCCGACCGCCGCGGCGGCCCGGGCGATGTCTGCCGATGTGGCACAAGGTTTCCCGAATGCAATGTTGCCGGCGACGTCGCCGGTGAACAGGTGAGCTTCCTGAGGGACCACCCCGAGCCGGGCACGGAACTGCGCGAGCCGAAGGTCCCGGATATCGATCTCGTCGACGCGAATGGATCCGGAGTGGGGCGCCGCGGCGGCCTCGTCCGCGTTCGGATGCGAGCGAGGAAGGTCGTAGAGGCGCGCCAGCAGTTTGACCACCGTCGACTTGCCCGCCCCGGTCTCACCCACCAGCGCGAGGGTGGAGCCGGCCGGAATGTGCAGGGAAACATCTTCCAGCGCAGGTGTTCTGGCGTCGGGGTAGCGGAAGGTGACGCCGTCGAAGCGCACCTCACCGCGCAGCCCGCCCGCGATCTCGACCGCGTCGGCCGGATCGGGAGCGATCGAGGACGGGGTGTGCAGCAGTGTTTCGATGCGCCGCAACCCGACCCGGGCCTGCTGATAGCCGTCGAAGACCTGAGAAAGCTGGGTGATCGGCCCGAACAGCAGGCTCAGGTAGAGCACGAAGGCGACCAGGGTGCCGGCGGTCGTGGTGCCGTGTGCCACCTCACGGGCACCCAGGTACACCACCGCCGCCTGCGCCAGATCCGCCCAGGCCAGCACGAACGCGAAATACAGCGCGATGGCGCGCTGGGCCCGCAATCGGGCCCGGCGGTACCGATCGGAGTAGTCGGTGAACCGGCGGGCGGCCTCGGCCTCGTGACGGTAGGCCTGGGTCGCGCGCAGGCCCGCGACGTTCTCCTGGAAGTCGGCGTTGACCGTGGCCACCCGTTCCCGCGAGGCCGAATACGCCGACGCCGAGACGCGGCGGAAGAACAGGGTCGCCACGAGCAGCGGCGGCAGCGCCACGAACACCACCACGGCCAGGGCGGCGTCGATCACCAGGAGTGCGATCACGATGCCCACGACCGTGACCAGGCTGATGAGGGCGGTGCTCAGCCCGGTCTGCAGGAATGTCGACAGCGCGTCGATATCGGTCGTCATCCGCGTCATGATCCGGCCGGACAGTTCGCGCTCGTAGTAGTCCAGGCCGAGTCGTTGCAGGTGGGCGTAGCTGCGCACCCGCAGCCCGTACAGCACCCGCTCACCGCCGCGCGCGGAGAGCCGGGTTCCCACCGCCTCGTCCACCCAGCTCAGGAGCACCAAACCCACCCCGGCGAGGGCCGCGACCGCCAGCACGGCGCCGCGATGCTGGCCGACGCCGTCGTCGAGCGCGAATCGGGTGAGCGCGGGGAACGCCACCGAGATGCCCGCGTCCACGGCCAGCAGCGCGATCACGGCCGCCAGCAGCCAGCGCACCGGCCGCAGCAATCGCACCAGCCGGAATTTCGGGTCCGGCTGTTCCAGTTCGCGATCGTCGAGTCCCGGTTGTTCGGTCGCCGGAGACAGTCTCGCGAGGGCGGCCCGCATCTCGGGCGGCGCATCCGGTTCGGGGTCCGAATCAGCCACGGCGACAACGTCTTCGGAATGCGGCGTCGCGGCGGGATGCGCGGGCCGGCTCGGGCGCTGCGTGCCGATGGCGCCCGACGTCGAAACAGGTGTGGCCTGGGGCGCGCCGGAGGGACCCACGCGGGCCGGCGGCTCGATAGCGGGCGCGAAGATGGCGCCGTCGGCGTGGGCCGAGGCGTATTCGGTGCGGTCCGAGGCGGTCGACGCCCCCGGGCCGGGCTCGACCACGTCGCCGGGTTCGACCTCGGCGTTGTCGCTCCGATCCGGCGTACGTCCGCTCGGTGCGGGCAGGCGGATGACGCGATCCGCGTGGGCCAGGGTCGATTCGCGATGCGCGAGGATCAGCGTGGTGCGGCCACGAGCGGGCAGCGCGTCGAAGATCGCGGCCTCGGTGACGGCGTCCACCGCGGAGGTGGCGTCGTCGAGGACGAGGATGCGCGGGTCGGCGAGCAGGGCGCGCGCCAGGGCCAGGCGTTGCCGCTGCCCGCCCGAGAGCGTGAGACCGCGCTCGCCGACGACGGTGTCGTAGCCGTCCGGCAGTGCGCGGATGAATTCGTCGGCCGCGGCCGTCCGCGCGGCCGTCCGGATCTCCTCGGGATCGGCATCCGGTTTGCCGAGTGCGATATTGGCGGAGATGGTGTCGGAGAACAGGAACGGCTCGTCGAAGACGACGCCGATCGCCGCGCGCAGATCGGCGGCCCGCACCCGCGCGATATCGATCCCGGCGGTCTCGGGATCCTGGTCCGATCCGGCCCCGAAGAGGCTGATCCGGCCCGCCTCCGGCGTATGGAAGCGTGGCAACAGCAGTGTCAGCGTCGATTTCCCGGAACCGGCCGGTCCGATCACCGCCACCGTCTCGCCGGGACGCACGGTGAGATCGAGATCGTGCAGTACCGGGCGGCCGGGCTCGAATCCGAAGGTGAGGCCCCGGATGTGCAGGCCGAGCGGACCCTCGGGCAGCGGTTGCGGATCGGGTGGGTCGATGCTCTCCGGCGCCTCGTCGACGACCTGATAGACGCGTTCGGCCGCGGCCCGGGTCAGTTGTGCCATGACCAGGACGTTCGACAGGATGCGGGTGCTCGACGCCATCATGGTCACGTAGGTAGCGAAGGCCAGGAAGGTGCCGACGCCGATCGCCCCGTGCAGCGCCAGCGTGCCGCCGAGTGCGATCACGATCACCAGCCCGGCCTGCGGAATCGCCGACACCGTAGGCGCGAACCGGGAGTCGATGCGGGCCGCGCGCATCCGGTGGGCGTAGAGCCGCCGCCCGTGCGCCTCCAGAATCCGCACCATCCGCGATTCCTGGCCGAAGCCCTTCACCACCCGGACGCCGGTGACGGTCTCCTCGACGTGCTGGGCCAGGTCGGCCGCGCGCTGCTGCGCCGACCAGGTGGCGGCGTGCAGCCGCGGCCGCACCCGGTACACCACCAGCGCCAGCACCGGCACGGTCAGCAACGACACCAGGGCCAGCGGTGGCGAGAGCACCAGCATGGCCACCGCGGCGAAGGCGAAGATCAGCAGCGACGCCGCGGACAGCGGCGCCATCGCGAGCAGGCCCTGCACCAATTGCAGATCGCTGATCGATCGCGACACCACCTGGCCCGTGCGCAACCGGTCCTGCCGCGGCCCGTCGTAGCGGTGCAGTGCGGTGAGCAGGTCGACCCGCACCTCGTGTTGCACGTCCAGCGCCAGCCGTCCCGCGAGCCAGCGTCGCCCGTAGGTCGCGGCGAATCGGGCCACCGCCAGCGCGACCAGTATTCCGGCGACCGGCGCGAGCGCCCCGACCTCGCCGAGCCGGGCGCGGTCCAACGCCGCCTTGGCTGCCAGCGGCGCCGCGGCCTCCGCACCGGCCCCCGCGACCACGGCCACGATGACGCCGGTCAGTACCCGCGGATGGCCTCGGCACGCGGTCCAGAGCCGACGTAGCCAGCCGCCGCGGGCCGCCTCGCGCGCGCGGTGGGACCGCTCACGGGACGGTGCCGCCGCGGCCGAGCCGGCGTCGCGGCCGGATCCGGAGTCGAGGGTTTCGGTGTCGTTCATGTCGATTCGACGGTACCGACGGGCCCCGACACCCGGTGTCTCCCGCACCCCGTGCGGGTGAATCCCGCGCGGATCAGATGTCGCGCGTGCGCAGGTACCACCAACCGGCCGCCCCGGCGCCGACGGCCCAGATCACCAGCACCACGGCCGAGGCCGCATTGGGCGGCAGGAACGGACTCTCCGGGAAGGAACCGACCGCGACCGTGCCGATGGTGGCCGAACCCGGCAGCAGCACCACGACGCCCGCGATTCCGGCCCCCTTGGCGACCAGCCAGATCAGCGGTTCCAGAATGAACAGCCATCCCGCGATCGCGATGACAGCCAGATTCGGCGATCGCACCAGCAACCCCAGGCCCACGCCGATCACGCCCCAGCACACCGCCGCGAGCAGGCCACCGCCGAATACGCCGACCAGTCGCCAGCCGAATTCGACGGTGTGCCGCCCGAACGCCAGCAGGCCCACCGCCGCGCCGACCTCCGCACACGCCGCGAGCACCAGCGAATAGATCGCGGTCACACCGGCTTTGGCGCCGAAGAGCACATCTCGGTCGGGTGTGAACAGTGCGGTGAGCCCCATACTGCGGTAGCGGTACTCGTCGCCCGCGGTGACCGCGCCGCCGATCGCCGCCGCACCCACCGCCACCGCGATCGCCAGATACAACCCGACGGTCGCCGTCCCGGTCGCCAGCGCCTCGTGCGGTTGCGGACCCGAGCCGCGCACCGCGGACGCCGAGGCGACGACGAAGGCGACGGCCGCGAGCACCGGGGGCAGCAGCCATCCCGAGCGCACCGCGGTGATCTTGCGGAGTTCGGCGGTCGCCGCCCGGCTCACCTCGGCGGGAACGGTGGGCAGGGTCGGCAGCATCATCGCGTTCCGTACATGGTCGCAGGGGCGGGGGCGGGATAGGCAGGCGCTCCGGACGATTTGGTGAGGATGGCCAGGACCCGATCCGGATGGACGGATTCGGCCACCACCTCGCCCAGGTGGACCCGCGCCAGCGCCGCGGCGGCCTCGATCTCGCTGCGCGACGCATCGGCGACGGCGAGCCTGCCGTCGCTGCGCATGACCGCGTCGGTGAAACCCTGCGCGGCCAGCGTCGTGGCCAGCGCGATCGGACTCGACGCCGCGACCACCAGCCGATCCGGGTGGTTGCGCCGCAGCCGCCGCGGACTGCCCTGATAGGCCACCGAACCGGCCGAGAGCACGATCACCTGATCGCACACCGGCACGGCCGCGGCGAGGCTCTGCGAGGTGAACAGCGTGGTCCCACCACGGCGGGCATGAGCCCGCAGGTAATCGAAAAGCCATGCCCGCTCGGCCGATTCGAGACCGTCGAACGGGTCGTCGAGCACCAGCAGGCGCGGCTGCGCGAGCAGTGCCTGCGCCAAGGCCAGCCGCGTGCGCAGGCCCTCGGAGACATCGCGCACCCGCGTCGTGGCGGCCTCGCCGAGGCGCAGTGTCGCGAGCATCGCGTCCACCCGATCGTCGTCCACGTCCGCCGCCGCCGCGTATACCCGCAACTGGGCTCGCACGGTCCGGGCCGGATGCAGACCGCGCGGCTGCAGTACCGCGCCGATCCCGCCGCCGCCCGGGGCCTCGGCGCTACCGGAATCCGCGCGCAGCAATCCGAGCAGAATGTCGATGAGCGTGGATTTCCCGGACCCGGGCGGGCCGACCAGGGCCGCGGTGGTGCCGGCCGGAACGGTGAACGAGACGTCGCGCAGGGCCACGAGACCCTCGAACTGCTTGTGCAGTCCGCTGATCGAGACGGCGAGCGAGCGGGCCGCGCTCATCGCTGCTCGGCCGTCGAACCGGAGGCCGTGCCGTCCGGATCACCCAGTGCCGGAAGCGGATCCGCGTCGATCACGGTGCCGTGCGCGGTACCGCCGGACCATCGCATCGGCGCGGGCCCGAATGCCTTGTGCGAGTTGGCGATCACATTCTTCCCCAGTGCCCGGTTACCGAATCCGCCGATGGCCGCGCCGATTCCGGCCGGCAGCACCTTGCCGAACATGAGCATGCTGCGTTTGGTGATGAACTGGACGACGAATCGCCTCATCAGTGATTCGTTCATTCCCTTGATGCCCGGTATCCGCTCCGCCAGCAGCGTGCCCCAGTTCTTGGCCGAATGGCCCACGCTCTGCTGCACGATCTCCATACCGCTCTCGCCGAGCACCACCGCCAGCACCAGCGCGCGCCGGCGTTCCTTGTCCTCGGGGGCGATGCCGTGCACGGCGGCGACGGCGAGAGTGAAGACGGCCGAGGCCTCGATGAAGAAGGTGGTTTCCGCGCTCATCGCCGCGAGCGAGGTCAGGGTTCCGACACCCGGGACGGCGGCGGTGGCGCCGACCGCGGTGCCACTGCCGGTCACGGTCGTGAGGTAGATCTTCTCGAGCCGGTCGAGGATCTGGGCCGGACTCTCGCCCGGATGGGATCGGCGGAACCGGTCGACGTACTTCGCGACCGCGGGAGCCTGCACTTGTGCCCCGTTGTCCAGCAGTGACCGCACGGCCTTTTCCACGCCGCTGTCGAACATCGGTAACGCACCCCTCTCGTCCGGTCGGCACAAACTCTAGTGGTGCCGGTCCGACGGCCGCGGACGAAGTCGGCGACGGTGGCCGATACGGCCGTCGACCGTGCAACGAATCGCGCCCGGGTCCGGTTCCGCCGGGCCCGCGCGACGCCTACCGTGGAGGAGGTGAGTGGTGTCTCCGCGGGAGCGCGCCGGTTGCCGGCCCCGTCGTTGCGGCCCTACCTCGGCCGCTACGACGGATATTTCCTGCACGGCTTCGACCCGGGCGTGCACGTCGGTATGCCGAGTACCACGATCACCGTGATCCTCACCATCGGCGAACCGATCGATGTGCCGGTGTCCTCCCATCCTGATCAGGCCGGAGGCCGCTGGGACGCGCTGGCCGGCGGACTGACCCTGCGACCGACACTGATCGCGCACAACGGCTACCAGCACGGCATCCAGTTGGCGGTCACACCGCTGGGTGCGCGGGCGCTGTTCGGAATTCCGGCCGGTGAACTGGGGGAGTGGATCGTCGACCTGTCGGATCTGCTGGGGCCCGACGCCGAGCGGGTGCGTGAGCGGATCGCCGCGACCTCCGACTGGCGGGCGCGGTTCGCGGTGCTGGACGAGGTCTTCTGCGCGCGGGTCGCCGCGCTCGATCCGCGCCGGCTCGAGATGGACGCCAATCTCCGCCGGGCCTGGCGGCTGCTGACCGACCCCGCGGGCGCACCCGCGGTCGCCCGGGTGGCGCACGACATCGGCTGGAGCAGAAGACATCTCGCCGCGCGATTCACCGGTGAGTTCGGCATCACGCCGAAGGAGGCGGCGCGGCTGACCCGGTTCGAGGTCTCCCATCGTCTGTTGCGCCGCCCCGAGGTGAGCATCGCCGAGGTGGCCGCCGCGACCGGCTACTACGACCAGGCCCATATGGCCCGCGAATGGCGCGAATCGGCCGGTTGCCCGCCCTCGGTGTGGCGTGCCCGCGAGGTGTTCCCATTCGTCCAAGACGACGGGGTGCCGAGCGAGAAAGGCTGGGAGCATGACCGAAACAACCCATACCGCAACGACCGAAACCGCAACGACGACGGCCCCGGTGTGGCCGACGTTCATCTACCGTGACGCCCCCGCGGCGATCGATTTCCTGCAACGGGCCTTCGGCTTCGTCGAAGTCGCCCGCTACGGCACCGGCGACGTGGTCCAGCACGCCGAACTCGGCTGGCCCGGCGGCGGCGGGATCATGCTCGGTTCGCAGCGCGACGACTCCGCGCTCTGCGAGCAGCCGCCCGGGACCGGTTCGGTGTACATCGTCGTCGACGATCCGGACGGCCTCTTCGAACGCGCCCGCGCCGCCGGGGCGACCATCGTGCGCGGACTTCGCGACGAGGACTACGGCTCGCGCGGGTTCACCTGCCGCGATCCCGAGGGCGTGTTCTGGAGCTTCGGCACCTACGCGGGAACCACCGCATAACGAAACGACGACCCGGTGCGGGGGCGGACGACCGCCTCCGTGCACCGGTGACCATCAGACCCAGTCGGCGGCCGGAACGCGTTCCGCGGGCAGGGGTGGCGGAGGTGGGGTGCCGTCGCCGAAGGGCTTGCCGCCCAATGCTTCTCGCCCGTGCGGCGTGAGCCAGCCCGACAGTTCCGGCCCCTTCGGCACGATTCCGGTCGGATTGATATCGCTGTGCACGACGTAGTAGTGCCGCTTGATCTGGGTGAAATCGACGGTATCGCCGAAGCCGGGGGTCTGGAACAGGTCGCGGGCGTACGCCCACAGCACCGGCTGTTCGGTCAGCTTGTTCCGATTGCACTTGAAATGGCCGTGATACACCGGGTCGAACCGCACCAGCGTGGTGAACAGCCGCACATCGGCCTCGGTGATGGTGTCGCCGACCAGATAGCGCTGGTCGCTCAACCGTTCCGACAGCCAGTCCAGCGCGGTGAACAGCCGGTCGTAGGCGGCGTCGTAGGCGTCCTGGCTGCCGGCGAAGCCGCAGCGATAGACGCCGTTGTTGACCTCGGTGTAGACGCGCCGATTCACCTGATCGATCTCGGCGCGCAGCGGTTCGGGATACAGCTGCGGCGCCCCCGGCCGATGGAACTGCGTCCATTCGGTGGAGAAGTCGAGCGTGATCTGCGGGTAGTCGTTGGTGGCCACCTGTCCGGTCGCCACGTCCACCACCGCCGGGACCGTGATGCCGCGCGGATACTCCGGATCGCGCGCGAGGTAGGCATCGCGCAGGAAGTGGATGCCCAGCACCGGGTCCACCTCGCCCGGATCGAGGTCGAAGGTCCAGCTGCGTTTGTCGTGGGTCGGCCCGCACAATCCCAGCGAGATCACCTGTTCCAGCCCGAGCAGCCGCCGCACGATCAGGGTGCGGTTGGCCCACGGGCAGGCCCGCGCCGCGATCAGCCGATAGCGCTGCGGTTCGACGGGATAGCCGTCGCGGCCGTCGGCGGTGATCCGGGTGGTGATGTAGTTCGTGTCGCGCTTGAATTCGCCGGGCTCGACATAGGTCGCGGTGTTCGAACCGGCGTTCTCGGTCGGCGAGGTATCCACCGCACCAGTCTGGCAGACCGGTGGCCGGGGTACCGGTGACGTCCCCTTCTGGATAGATTCGGCCGATGAGCGATTCGAAACCCACCCGGTTGGAGCGGACCGAGACCGAGGCCGGCGCCCAGCTCGCGATCATCACCATCGACCATCCGCCGTTGAACCTGTTCGATTCGGCGCTGCTGGGATCGCTCGCCACCGATCTCGCCGAGCTGACCGCGAACCCGCCGCGGGCGCTGCTGATCCGCGCCGAGGGCAAGGTGGTCTCCGGCGGTGTCGACGTCCACGAATTCGACGGATTGAGCGTGGATCAGGGCGCCGAGCTGTGGCAGCGCCTGTTCCAGGGCATCATCCACCCGGTCGAGGCGCTGCCGTGCCCGGTGGTCTTCGCCGCCCACGGACTCACCCTGACCGCCGCCTTCGAGATCTCGCTGGCCTGCGACATCCTGCTGGCCGCGCCGAAGGCCAAGTTCGGGCTGGTGGAGACGGTCGTGGGCCTGACGCCGTCGATGGGCGGCCCGCAGCGACTGGCCGAGCGCGCCGGTTCCGGCCGGGCCCGGGAACTGGTCATGACCGGTGACCTGTACGACGCGGCCACCCTGGCCGACTGGGGTGTGGTCAACGCGGTGCACGAGGATGTCGACGCCGCGGCCCGGGCGCTGGCCGCCCGCCTCGCCGACGGCCCGACTCGGGCGCACGCGGCCACCAAGCAGATCATCGAGGCCTGGCGGTCCGGCGGCGTGGAACATGCCGATTCGGTGACGCCCAAGGTCTCCGGCGAACTGTTCGACACCGAGGATTTGCGGGGTGCGGTGCGCAGCTTCCTCGAGGTGGGCCCGGGGAAGGCGAGCTACACCGGGCGGTGATCGCTCGGACATCTTTGTCGCCTAACGCCCCACGATTGTGATCTGCGTCATATAGTCACAGGTGCCTGTAGATCGAGGCATCCGGAGGGACTTGATGACGCAGCTTCTGATCGAATATCCGCAGACGCGAAATCCGTGGTGCGGCAACCCTCTTGCTCGCGGAGCCGACGGCGTGCTGCGGTACGGAAATCTGAATCCGGCCCTCACCGAACTACTCGATGTGCAGGTACACGCGTTCTCGGCCCGGGAGGCGGTCGTCGAAATCGGCGGGCCGCGGCTGACCTACCGGCAGCTGTGGCATGCCGCTTCCCGGATCGCCGGCGGGCTGCAAGAGCACGGAATCGGCTACGGCGACCGGGTTGCCGTGCGGATGCCGGTGGGTGCGCGCTGGGTTCAGGCCTTCCTCGGCGCCCTGCTGTCCGGTGCGGTGCCGGTGCTGGTGCACGACGGACTGCCCGATACCGTCGCCGCCCAGGTGATCGCGGACAGCTGCGCGGATTTCGTCCTCGACGGCGGCGGCGCCGAAGCCGGTTACGCCGACTTCCCCGACGGTGCGGCCTTCATCGACGACGGCGCCTCGCTGACCGAGCTCGCCTTGCTGTGCTACACCAGCGGCGCTGCGGGCCAGGGTTTTTCGGAGGCGCCGGGCGGTCCGCGCGGTGTCGAGCTGACCAACGAGAATTTGCTGTCGGCGGTGCGTTCGGTGGTGGGGGCCTTCGATCTGCCGACCGAGGGATTGCGCAATCTGGTCCTGATGCCGCTGGCCCACGCGAGCGGCTGCGTCGATCAACTGCTGCCGACCTTCGCCGTGGGCGGCACGGTCGTCCTCGCCCCGGACCCCGCCATGATCGCCGAGACGATCGTCGCCGAACGCATCGATATGGTGGCCGCGACGCCTCGCATCTTCGCGGGCCTGCTGCCCGAACTCGCCGGATTGCGGGCGGAGGGGGTGCGCCAGGTGTGCAGTGCGGGACATCGCGCCGAACTGGCCGCGACCGACGCCGGCACCGCGGAAATCGTCGCCGAGGCGCTGCGCGAGGTGTTCCCGCTGGCCCGGCAGTGGTCGGTCTGGGGTGCGACCGAAACCAGCGGTATCGGACTGGCACGGGTGGACAGCGGCGCGACGCCCGGCCGCGACGTTCTCGGATTCCCGTTCGGCGGTACGGAATTGGCGCTGTGGGGTCCGCGGGCCGGGGTCGGTAGCGGCGAATTGCTCTGTCGCGGACCGAATATCACCCCGCGCTACTGGAACGACCCGCAGACCACCGAATCGCGGTTCACGGGCAGCTGGTTCCACACCGGAAATCAGGTCAGCATCGATACCGACGGTCTGGTCCACCGCACCGGATAGCCGATGCGGTGCGCCGGTACCGGTTCACTCCAGCAGGCGGGTGTGCAGGGCGGCCCGCAGTTGCGGCGTGATGCCGATGGACTCGAGATAGCCGTCGATGGTGCCGTAGCGGCGGTGCATGGCCTCGGTGCCGGCGGCGAGGTATTCGATGCTCACCCCCAGCAGCGCGGGCGGCAGCGGCTCGCCGGAATTGCGCGCGATATCGGCGGCCAGCGATTCGACCGCCTCGTTGCTGAGCAGGTAGTCCGCCAGCACATCGTCCTCGGTGACGCCGACGGCGCGCAGCAGGGTGGCGACCGCCCAGCCGGTGCGGTCCTTACCGGCCGCGCAGTGCACCAGCACCGCGCCGTCGCCGCGGGCCAGCGACCGTGCCATGGCGGTGATCGCGACGCCCGCCTCCGGCATCGAGGGGAATTCGGCGTAGACCTCGAGCAGATCGAGATGACGGCTGGTTGTCGAGCCATCGTCGCGCGCCGCGGCCTCGTGTGGCGGCAGCGCCGGTTCCTGCGGGGCCTCGTGCGGGGCCCGGGCGGCGCCGACGCCGGAGTGGAACGGTGTCACCTCCAGGCGCACGCCGTGGGGAAGGATGTCGACGCCCATCCGGTCGGCTTCACCGGGCCCGCGCAGATCGTGCACGGTGGCGACGCCGAGCCGGCGCAGGATGTCGTGTCCGCGTTCGTCCAGCCGGCACAGCTGCGCCGACCGGAGCAGGACTCCGCTGCGAATCCTGGTCCCGCTCGCCGTGCGCAGGCCGCCGACGTCGCGGTAGTTGAAGGTGCCGGGAATGTGGAGATGATCGGGGCGCACCGTTGTCACGACTCCAGGTTATCGGCGGGTTCGCAGCGGTGGGGTGGCGTTGGGTCACCTGTGTGCTCGCCCACATCGATATAACGATTCCGGCCGGGAGGCCGTAGAGTTCTGAGCGTTTGCGCCCGGGCGCCGCCCACGCTGACCGTGGCGGATCCGCCGCCGAACCCCCGCAGGGGGTGTGTCGGGCAGGTAACAAAACAATCTTTTAGTACGGAACGGCCTATCGAACCTGGTCACGATCCCCGAAAACCCTCTAACATTGACGGATGTTGAACGGGTCGCCCGGGGTAGAACTCGGAAGAGATCACCGTGGATCGGATGCCCGTTGAGCGAGCCGCGCAGGCGAGGTGCGCGAGTTCTTTCGCCGAGGGAGTCGTCGTTGAGCGCTAGTGGAGAGATGATTCAGGTTCGGCCGCGGCCGATCGTGCAGGAGGCCATCGACGCCGCGTCGGCCGCCTGCGATTGCACGGGCACGCGCGCGTTGCGGGTCGTGCTGCACGCCGGTGTGAGTGCGATGTGGTCGGCCATCCGGGCCACGCCGCAACGGCAGGTGCACACGCTCGATCTCACGATCAGCGCCTTACGTCGCCGCTGGGAGGGGGAGGCCGACTGTTCCGGGCTCTCGGCGACGGAGTGGTTGCGCGATCTGGACGCCGAGGTCGGTGCGGCGCTGGACGCCTGTGCCGAGCGCTCGAACACCCAGTGGATCGAGCCGGTCACGGCGATCTCGGCATATGTGCTGGCCGTGTTCCAAGGGGCGGTGCTGCGCTGGCTCGCCGACGGCGACGACGAGACCACGCTCGTGGTGCTGGACGATCTGGTCTCGACGCTGATCACCAAGGCGGTCGATCGGTAACGACGCGCCCATCACTCCTGGACGTGTGACCAGTTTCGTGATTGGCTGATGTGGTGACAGACGCGCCGCCCATCGCCGACCTGCATGCCGCCACCGCGGACCTCGATCCGCCCCTGGCCGCGCTGGACCTGAGCGCGCTGCGCGCCAACGCGGCGGACCTGGTGCGCCGGGCCCGCGGCGTGCCGATCCGGGTGGCCAGTAAATCGGTGCGCTGCCGCGCGGTCCTCGAGGAAGTACTCGGACCGCAGCTCACCGGCCGCGGCGGATTCGCCGGCATCATGTCCTATTCGTTGCGTGAGGCGCTGTGGCTGGCCGGCCACGGGGCGCGCGACATTCTGCTCGGCTACCCGAGTGTCGATCGCGCCGCACTGGCCGACTTGGGCGCCGATAGCACCCTGCTCGACTCGATCACGCTGATGGTCGACGACGTCGCGCAGCTGGATCTGATTCGCGCCGCGGTCGGTGGCACGGGAATCAGCCCGCGCATCTGCCTGGATGTCGATGCCTCGCTGCGAGTCGGCCCGCTGCACCTGGGGGTGCGCCGATCGCCGATCCGGACGCCCGAGCAGGCCGAGCGGCTGGCCCGGGTCGCGCGCGAGCGCGGGTTCCGGGTGGTGGGCGTGATGACCTACGAGGCCCAGATCGCCGGCCTGCCCGACACCAATCCCGCGGTGCGGCTGGTCAAGCGGCTCTCCGCGGCCGAAATCGGCACGCGCCGTAGGCAGGTGCTGGAGGCGGTGCGTGCGGTGGCCGGTGAACTCGAGATTGTCAACAGCGGCGGCAGCGGGTCGATCGAGGTGAGTGTGGCAGCGCCCGAGGTCACCGAGGTGACCGCCGGGTCCGGCCTCTACGTGCCGACGCTGTTCGACGGATATCGCGCGTTCACACCCCATCCGGCGCTGTACTTCGCGCTGCCGGTGCTGCGCCGCCCGGCCGCCGACATCGCCACCGTCTTCGCAGGCGGCTATATCGCCTCCGGTCCGGCCGGTGCGTCGCGCGTACCGAAGCCGATGTGGCCCAAGGGTTTGCGACTGATCGGCACCGAGGGTGCGGGGGAGGTGCAGACGCCGTTCACGGGCGCCGCGGACCTGGCCGTCGGGGATCGGGTGTGGATGCGCCACGCCAAGGCCGGAGAGCTGTGTGAACGCTTCGACGTCATCCACGTCGTCGATGCCGACGACCGGCGCACCACGGTGCCGACGTATCGGGGCGAGGGCCGCAACTTCGGCTAGTCGCGCCCGGTCAGTTCGAGGTAGGCGGCCAGATCGGGCAGCTGCTCGGGTGTCTCGGGCAGATAGTCCGTGAGCAGCGGCGAGGCCACGACGATCGCCGACCACATCGCCCGGGAGACGGCGGTGGTCAGCCAGTGCCGGGAGAGCAGGTCGTCCATTCCGTGCGGTGCGTCGGCGGGGGCCGAGGTCGTCATCGAGATCAGGACGACCGCCGCCTCCCGGCCGCGGAAGCGATCGGCGGTGCCGACCACCACATCCTCGATCCGGGCCCGTGACAACAGCATTCGAATGCGCGCGACCTGCGCGTGATAGGGCGCGACCACCAGGATGTCGTGCGGATGCAGCCGCCGGGTGAGCACGCCCTGGCGCCAGGTGCGGCCCAGCAGGGACCGGACCTGACGGACGATCTCGCGGGCCTCCTCCGCGGATTCGGTGCTGTTGCCGTGATGTTCGACCGGTACCGCGCGCACGCCCGGCGCGACGCCCTCGAGTTCGCGGGCGAGGGTGACCGTCTCGTTGGAGCGCAGCCGACGGCCGTAGCGCAGCGACGACACCGGCCCGCACACCTGCGGATGCATTCGCCAGGTGCGTTCCAGGAAATAGCCGAAAGCCGTGGGCACCGTGGGGTTGTCGCCGACGATGCGGCCCAGTGCCGATTCGTGCACGCGCTCCGGGTGCACGCCGGTGCCCGGTAACGGCGCCGGATCGCCGACCAGCAGCAGATTCCGCGCCGACGCACCCACCGCGATCGCCTGTGCCAGTGGGAAATACCCGGCGTCGGCGATCACCAGCAGATCCAGACTCTGCGGCGCCATCTGCTCGGGGTCGGTGAAATCGCCTGTGAGACCGCCGATCACACAACCGTTCACCGCGTTGTCGAGGAAGCGCGGATAGCGGTCGGCGGCGATCCCCAGCCATTCCGGCGCCACGCTGTGCACATCCGATTTGGCGACCAGTTCCGGCAGGACACCGACGCGGACCACGGCGTCGAGCAACACCTCGGCGGCCGAATGCGTTTGCGCCACTACACCGACGCGCCATTTGTAGCGGGTGACCAGCCGCTCGATCACCCGCGCGGTGGTGTCGAGTTTGCCGGTACCGGAGGGCCCCTGCACCGCGAGATACGAGCAGTCGAGATCGAGCACCGCGGCGGTGATCGCGGCCGCGTAATCACCGAAAACCTGTGGGAGCGCGGCTGATCCGTGCAGCCGCGGCCGTCGCCGGCACAGCAGGTCGAAGGCGGCCGTCAAGGGGACGTCCGGCAGGCTGACCAGCAGATCGTGCGCCACGGCGTTCAGCGCCTGTTCCAGATTGTCGTCGCGGCCCGGCGGATCGGGCACGATGGCGACGGGCAGTTCGTCGTAGGGGGCACACCCCGGCGGCAGCAGTTCCTCCACCCGCACCACATCGTCGAAGTTGTCGTCGAGGGCGAAGCCGAGCACCGTCGCCGCCGCGGTGGCGCGCCGGCCGGGCGTGGCCGGTAGGTCGGGCACCGGCGAATCGTAGAGCGTGCGTACCGCGGTGCCCGGCGGCGGCGGGCGACCGGTGCCCAGCCGGCCGGTGAGCTTCAGGTAGCGCCGCATCGGCCGGTCGTCGGTGTGCTGCCATTTGGTGTCGACGCTGGCCCAGTCCGCGACGAGAACGCCCGGAGTATCGGCCCATTCGCCGATCGGCCGGTGCAGGCGGTCCTCGTGCGCCCAGTGCAGCGGCTGCCGCTCGCGCCGGTGATAACCCAGTACCGCGGCCATCATGGCGGCGGCTTGCTGTCCGGCGCTGCGGGTTTCGTCGTAGTCGAAGGCGAATTCGCGCAGCGCCGCCTCCACCGCGGCCGGTTGTTCGGCGAGGGTGCGGCGCGGGACCGGGCAGGGCTGGATGTCGTGTTCGGCGGCGAGTTCGCAGAGTCGCTCGCGCAGGCGCAGTGTTGCCGCACAGGACGATTCGAGGTCGGCGCGGATCGGTTCCGCTTCGGGATCGAGCAGGCCGAGTATTTCCGGCAGATCGTAGGTCCGGGCGCCGATCAGCAGCGCGGACCGCACGATCGGATACAGGTCCAGCAGGGCGCCGAGCAGGTCGTCGGCGGTCTCCTCGTCGGCGCCGCAGCGGGCGCACAGGTCGGCCAGCAGCGTCCGGATCGGCGAGCAGAAGTGGTAGATCCGCAGGTCGGGATGGTGCTGCTGGCGATCGGCGAGAAATTCGAGCAGCGCCACCGGATCGTGCGTGGTGAAGGCGTGGAACAAGAACACCCCGTCGCCGCCGTCCGCACTCCGCGCCGCGACGCCGACGCCGACGGCCGACCCGGCGACCGCGACGAAGACATCGCCGGCCTCGGGCGGGGCCAGCTCACCGAAGGCGGCCGCATCCGTGACCGCGTAGGCCGGGCGTCCGGTGCGCTCGCGGCGCAACTGCAGTTCGGCCTGCCGTCGCAGCGTCGAAAAGGTCTGCACCGCAACGCCGGTCACCGACGAATCCGCGGCGGCGAGGCGATCGACCGTGGTGATGCCGGCATCACGCAGCTGCGCCCGCACCGACGGCCGCATACCGGCTACCAGCAGCAGATCGCGCCCGGCCACCAGTTCGGCGGTGCAGCTCGCGCATCGCCCGCAGGCGAGATAGCGGCGGTCTCCCCACTGCACGGGCAGCAGTTCGTCCTGTTTGGCGGTGAGGATCGCGGCGAGCCGAATCCGGCGCGCCGCGTAGACGGTCTCGGCCGGACCGAGTTCGTGAATCCGCTCCGCCCCCGCGGCGTCCCGGATCCGGACCCACGGATCGACGTCGAACCCGTTGTCCCGCACCAGGCGCGCACACGCGGCAGCCTCCATGAGCGCCGCGACATCGGACGACGACGAGCGGACGTACAGGACGAAGGCGGGATTCGGGATCGGCGGCGCTTCGCGGACCTCGTCGACGCGGTCCGCCGCCCCGGCCTCGTCGGACGCGACGATGTCCGGCGGCGCCGCGGTCCGCCGCGTGCGCACCGGTGCGGGGTCGTCGCGGCGGACGAGAACGGCGCATCCGGCCGCGAAGGTCCCGTCGAAGAATGTCGCCCCGAAGATCGCGGGCGCGTCGGTGCCGAGTGCGGCGACGGTGCGGTCGTGTGCGCCGCGCAACTCGGAGGCGGTGGCGGCGGCCGGCGGATCGATGGTGATCACGCTCGCACCGAGGGCGGCGTACACATCGTCGAACACCTCGTCCGACAGTGCGTCCGAGCCGAGCGGGAAGTGCGCCGCGTCGGTCGCATCCGGCGAAAGGACAAGGCCCAGTTCGGTATCGAGCGCGCGCAGCAGCGCGAATTCGCAGCGCGCTGCCCTCACCAGGTCATCGGTGCTGCACACGACACGATCACCGAACAGAATCAATCGCGGCCCTCCTGAGTTCCGGACACCCGCACGCGGCCGGCGCCCGCTCGCGTGCCGAGTCGCGCAACAGCGTAATCATTCGAGGTCGTACGGCGTGGCGCGAGGGGGGCGTGTCGGATATCGGTCTCACTTCGCCGGGCCGGGACGGCTCGCGGACGGCCTGCCCGTGACAATGGGCTGATGCCGTACTTCCAGGGTGCCCGCGGTCGACTGCACTACCGGCGGTGGCCGGTGGAGCGGCCGGTGGCACTGGTGGCGTTCCTGCCGGGAACCGGCCAGCACAGTGGGCATTACCATCGGCTCGGGCGGGGCCTGGGCGCGCGCGGTATCGAAGTCTGGTGCCTGGACACCGCCGGCCAGGGGTTGAGCGAAGGCGATCCGGCGGCGCCGGGAACACTGCCCGAACTCGCGGGCGACGCCGCCGCGCTGGTCCGGGTGCTGCGCGCCGAGCGGCCCGATCCGCCGCTGTTCCTGGCGGGCCACTCGCTCGGCGCGGCGACCTGTCTCGCATCGATGTCGCTGCCGGAGATGTCCGGGTGCGCGGGCATGGTGCTGACCGGGACGCCGAAGCGGGCCGTCGAATCGCCCGCCGCCCTCCCGCCCGGACTGCCGATGCTGGCGCTGCACGGCGTCGACGACCGCCGCGCACCGATCGACTCCGCGCGTGCGTGGGCGGCCCGGCACCCGTCGGTGGGGTTGCACGAGTACACCGATGCCGGGCACGATTTGCTGCACGAGCCGGTGCATGCGGCGGTCACCGCCGATATCGCGGAGTGGATCCGCGAGGTCGCGGACCGTCGTCACGGCGCCGCGGAAGTGGGTTGAGAAAGGGGGACCGCGATGCAGTCACAAGAGGCCGGGGATCTGCGCAACGATGTCGGTGCGCTGGCCCAGGCGGTCGACGACGGAGAGCTGTGGATCGACGGCGTACTCGTCGGTGACGGCACCCACGAGCGCTGCGCACGCCGCTACGAGTCGCTGGCCGACCAGGTGGAGCAGCAGATCCGGACACTCGGCGCGGCCGCGTCCCTGCCGGGCTTCGGCGGTTTCGAGTCGGGACACTCGCTGCGCCGCGGCTTCGAGAGCAAGGCCGCCGACGCGGTTGATCGGTTACGCGAATACGCCGATGCCGCACGGCAATTGGCGCAGACCCTGCGCGCGGCCGCGGCCGCCTACGCCCAGCACGATGCCGATGCCGCCGCGGCGATCGGCAAGGCCGCACCACCCCCGGTGGTCGTAACGCCGTCGCAGCCGGTGGGGGTGGGACATGCATAGGGTCAGCGGCAACGGGACACCGCCGGCGCAGGGGCATACCGATCCGGATTACGCCCCGACGGTCGAGATGTTCGACCACCTCACCCATGGCGATATCCAGCGTGGGGTGCAGGAATTGAATCCCGAGATCATCACCGCGGGCCGCCAGGCCTGGCAGAGTTCGGCGGCCGCCATGGCCGACGCGGTCCAGTCCGCGCACACCGAAATTCGCGGCGCCATCGCCGACGGCTGGCGCGGTGGCGCCGCGCAGCTGGCCGCCGACGCGGTGACCGCCTTCGAACGACTGGGCCAAGAGCTGTCCGATGTGATGGCGGTTGTCGGACAACGACTCGCGCAGGCCAACGACGCAGCCGAGACATTGCGCGCCTCGGTCTCGCAACAGGTGACTGCCCATCCGGATCTGGAAGCGGCACTGCTGGATCCGAAACAGGCCACCGCCAACGTCGCCGTGCAGAAGAGTGCCGAGAACCTGCGCCAGGACGCCGTGCGGGTGATGGATTCGGTTTACGCCGGTGTCTTCCTGCGCACCGGCGACAGTGTGCCGGCGTTTCCCGACGGCGGCATGTATCCGAATCCCGCTGTCGTACAACCGGGTGACGAGGCGACCGCGCCGGGTGGCGGCAGTGCGGATCTGATCGGGCGAGCGACGGGCGCACCGGTGACGCCGACGGTGGACGGACCGCAGGGCCCGGAAGCGGCTCCGGCGGATCGGCCCGCCGCACCCGCCGACGACCCGGCCGACGGTGATCGGCCCGGCGGTGATCAGCAGGCAACCGATCGTCCCGCGGCTGTTACACCCGCCGCGGCCGCACCGACGCTCGTGGAGCCCCCCACCCCGGTGCACAGCACGCTTGCGGCCGCCGCGGTACCCGAGACGCCGGTGGCCGCGACCGCGAACCCGGTTGTCACACAACCGAAACCGTCGAACACCGCGCAACCCGCCCCGGCGGCAGCGGCACCGGGAGGCACTCCCGGAGTGGTCCCCGCCGCCGTCGGTCCCGCCGGGGCGGCCACCACCCCGGCGTCGACCGCGCAGAACTCCGATTCGGCCAAGCGCGACGACCACGACCAGGACCACAACCCCGGCGCCGACTCGATGTCGGGAATGGGTGCGGGCATCGTGGGCGGCCTGGCCGGGGGCGCGTTCGCCGCGGGCGATGCGGTGCGGCAGGGCCCGCCGACTCCGGTGGCGGCGAAGCCGATCCGCCGCGACGAGGACGAGGACGAGGACTACTACTCCGAATTCGACGACGAGCCGACCTTCCTCGAACCGGCCGAGCCGGGTGGCGAACTGGTCGGAATCCTCGACCCGACCACCCCGCCCGTGCTGGGCGAATGGTCCGAGGATGACTGACCGCGCGGTGACGGCGGAGGACGAGGCGGGCCGGCGGCGGTGAAATGGACGCTGACACCCGATCAGTTCGCGATGGCATGGCAACGGATCGACGGTGACCGGATCCCGTATCCGCTCGGGGTGCGGTCGTCCGCCCGCGACAGCGCCGAACGGGCCGCGCAGCTGCCGGAGCTGACCGAGTGGTGCGACCGCACCGTGGACCCCGATCTGGAGGCGGCGCTGCGGCTGCTCGCCCGGCCCACCGTATGCGTCGAGGTCTTCGGCGAATGCGGCGCGCAGGAGGCTCGGCCCGTACGGGTGCTCGGCGCGGCCGCCGGCCACATCACGGTGGTCGCGGCTCAGCGCCACGGCGACGCGGCCGATCGCGGCGGCGACGTGCGGCTGTTCGTCGGAAATTCCGCCTCCCTCGCGGCGCGGGTGGTCTCGTTGCTGCCGGAGTATCCGGCCGGAAGCGAACCGCGCCGCACGGCGTCACTGGACCGGGTGCGTGAGGACAGTCGTGATCTGGTGACGGTGCCGGTCGCCGGTCCCTCCACGACCGCGCGGATGCGGCGGTTGCTCAAACAGCCTCGCGACGGCATCGGTCAGATCGTGGTCTCCGCGCGCCGCGCCGACGACAGCATGCGCCCGCTCGGCGTGCTGTGCTGGATCGACGTCGCCGGCGACGGCCGCTACGCGGTCCGCACCCGTGCGGAGGTGGATATCGTCGGTGTCACCGCGGAAACCTTTGCCGCGCACTTGCGCCCGATGGTCGCGGCCGCGGAACGAGTGGTCGCCGACGACAACGAATGGTGAGAACGCATGCCCTGCTACGAATTCGAAGGTAAACGCCCCCAGGTGGATCCGACCGCGTTCATCGCGCCGACCGCCACCCTGATCGGTGATGTGCGCGTGGAGGCGAACGCGTCGGTCTGGTACGGGGCCGTGCTGCGCGCCGACCTCGCGCCGATCATCGTCCGCGAACGGGCGAATGTGCAGGACAACACCGTGATTCACACCCCGCCCGACGTGCCCGTCGAGGTGGGGCCCGGCGCCACGATCGCGCACAGCGTGGTGCTGCACGGCGCGAGCGTCGGCGCGGAGGCGATCGTCGGCAACGGCAGCACGGTCCTCGATATGGCCACGATCGGCGCCGGTTCGATGATCGCCGCGCACTCGCTGGTCCAGCCCGGCACCGAGATCCCCGAGGGGGTCCTGGCCGCGGGAGCGCCGGCCCAGGTCAAACGCCCCATCGCCGGCACCCAGGCCGAAGGCTGGGTCAAGATCAACCCCGGCTACTACGCCGACCTCGCGCAGCGGCATCGGAAAGGGGTGCGCGAGATCGACTCGGAGAGCGAGTGATTCGTGCCGGCGCGGTTCCTCAGCCGCCGGGGTGGTGCGCGGTCGGCAGCAGGTCCAGCATCTCCTCGTCGTCGAGTTGATGGAAATCGCGATACGCCCCGCCGACTCCACCGAGGGAGCGTGGAATCAGCGGGCACACCGTCTCCCGGGCCAGGCCGCGCACCCGCTCCATCGCCTCGATCGAGGACACCGGCACCGCCACCGTGATCCATCGCGGCCGGTGCGACTGCGCCACACGGCACGCCGCAGCGACCGTCGCGCCCGTGGCCATCCCGTCGTCGACGATCACCACCGTGCGATCGCCGATCGGCACCCGCGGCACCTGCGCGCGCACCATGCGCTGCCGGCGCGACAGTTCCGCGCGCTCGGTCTCCTCCACGGCGGCGATCTGTTCGGTTCGCACACCGGTCTGCCGCAGCACGTCGTCGTTGAGAACCCGGACCCCGTCCTCGCCGATGGCGCCCATCGCCAGCTCGGGTTGCCAGGGCACGCCGAGCTTCCGGACGAGCAGCACATCCAGATCCCCGCCGATGATCTCGCGCACCGCGGCCGCGACCGGCACCCCACCGCGCGGCAGTCCCAGCACCAGGGGATGCCACGCCCGCAGGTGCGACAGCGATTCACCCAGCGTGCGACCGGCCGACCGACGATCCGGATAGATCATGGTGCCACCAGTCTATGGCTCGACGGTGAATCGGCGCAGGCTCAGGCTCGGGTTGGTGGTGCGGATCTGCCGCAGGTGATCGAGGTCGATGCGACTGGTGGCGATACCGGGGGCATCACCGAGTTCGGCGAGCAGATTGCCGGAGGGATCGACGATCATCGACGCGCCCGCGCCGCGCGGGGCGCAGTGGTCCGCGGCGGCCACGTAGACCGTGTTCTCGATGGCCCGGGCGCGCAACAGCGTGGTCCACTGATCCAGCTTGCCCGGGCCCGGAATCCATTGCGCGGGAAGTAACAACACCTGCGCCCCCGCGGCGGCCACCCGGCGGCAGCCCTCCGGGAAGCGCAGGTCGAAGCACGTCTGCAGGCCGAAGGTGACGCCCTCGACGGTGAAGGTGGCGGGATCCTCGATCGGGCCGGGAGCGACCACATCCGATTCGCGGAATCCGAACGCGTCGTAGAGGTGCACCTTGCGGTAGACCGCCGCGAACTCGGCATCGGGACCGGCCGCGATCAGCGTGTTGTAGATGCGGTCGGTGATCTGCCCGCCCGGCGCCTCGACGACGCCGGCGACCACGTGCACCCCGAATTCGGCGGCGAGCCCGCGCAATTCGCTCGCCCACGGGCCGGTGATCGGCTCGGCCGCCGCCACCACCCGTTCGTCCAGCCGCTTCACCGCGAACATCGAATATTCCGGTGCGACAACCACTTTCGCGCCGTGCTCGGCGGCGGCGCGAACATGGTCGCGCAACGCGGCGAGATTGGCGGACTTGTCGGTGTACGGCCCGAATTGCACGACCGCGATATCGACCGCCTGCGCCGGAGCCGGGGCGGGTACCGGTCGGGCGGCGGGCCGGGGTTCGAGTCCACCGCCCACCGCCGGAGCGGGCCGCCCGGCCTCCGCGGTGGTCGAGTAGGTGATCACGATCGGGACGGGACTGCCGATCGCGTCGGCGGTGGAGATTCCGGCGTCGGGGCGGGCGGTTCCGGGTGCGTCCGCAGTGTCGGATTCGTCACTCACGAGTGCGCCGGCGTCGTCGCGAGAATTCGGCTCGGCGGGCGCAGATGCGGTGGGCCGCAGGGGTTCGGCGGATTCCGGAACGTCGCGCAAGGGCGGCTGCTGCGGGTGCATAGGTCTCACCGTATTGGCCCGATGGTCCGGGCGGCCACCGCAAGGCATTAAACTGCTGGTCAATATGAACAACTCATCGGTCGACAGCGTGCCCGGCGGCGAGGGCGACAGGCCCGAAGGCGCAGACGAGCGCATCCACGAAGGGCCCGCGGACGCCGCCACCGGGTACCCCGGCGATAGCGGCGACGTGACCGAGCCGTCGTTCGCCGACCTCGGCATCGACGATCGGCTGCTCGCGGCGATCGCCGATGTCGGCTACGAGTCTCCCTCGCCGATCCAGGCGGCCACCATTCCTCCGCTGCTCGCGGGCGCCGACGTCGTCGGCCTGGCCCAGACCGGCACCGGTAAGACGGCGGCCTTCGCGATCCCGATTCTGATGGGCCTGGACAAGCGCCCGAAGCCGCCGCAGGCGCTGGTGCTCGCGCCGACCCGCGAGCTGGCGATCCAGGTGGCCGAGGCGTTCGGCCGCTACTCGTCACATCTGCCGGGTATCCACGTGCTGCCGATCTACGGCGGTCAGAACTACGCGGTCCAGCTGCAGGGTCTGCGGCGCGGGGCGCAGGTCGTCGTCGGCACTCCGGGCCGGGTCATCGACCACCTGGAACGCGGCACCCTCGATCTCACCCAGCTGCGGTATCTCGTGCTCGACGAGGCCGACGAGATGCTGAAGATGGGATTCCAGGAGGACGTCGAACGCATTCTGCGCGACACTCCCGCGGAGAAGCAGGTCGCGCTGTTCTCGGCCACCATGCCGTCGGTGATCCGCAAGATCTCCAAGCAGTACCTCAAGGATCCGGTCGAGATCACGGTCAAGTCCAAGACCTCGACCAACACCAACATCTCGCAGCGCTGGGTGCATGTCTCCCATCAGCGCAAACTCGACGCCCTGACTCGAATCCTCGAGGTCGAGCCGTTCGAGGCGATGATCATCTTCGTGCGCACCAAGCAGGCCACCGAGGAGCTGGCCGAGAAACTGCGCGCGCGTGGTTATTCGGCCGCCGCGATCAACGGTGATATCGCGCAGAATCAGCGCGAACGCACCATCGGCCAGCTGAAGTCCGGCACCCTCGACATCCTGGTCGCCACCGATGTGGCCGCGCGCGGACTCGACGTCGACCGCATCTCGCATGTGGTCAACTACGACATCCCGCACGACACCGAGTCCTATGTGCACCGCATCGGCCGCACCGGCCGGGCCGGGCGCACCGGTGAGGCGCTGCTGTTCGTCGCCCCGCGCGAACGCCGGCTGCTGGATGCGATCGAGCGTGCCACCCGCCAGCCGCTGACCGAAATGCAGCTGCCCAGCGTCGACGACGTGAACGCCCAGCGCGTGGTCAAATTCCACGACGCGATCACGGAGAATCTGTCGGCGTCGAATCTCGCGCTGTTCCGCAAGCTGATCGAGGATTACGAGGCCGAGCACAACATCCCGCTCGCCGATATCGCCGCCGCTCTGGCGGTGGGTGGCCACGACGGCGACAACTTCTTCATGGAGGCCGAGCCCGAGCCGATCCGCCCGGCGCGCCGCGAACGGGCCCCGCGCGAGGACCGCGAGCGTCGTCCCGAGGGCGGTCCGCAGCGCCATCGCGCCACCGACGCGGAGATGGCCACCTATCGCATCGCGGTCGGCAAACGGCACCGTGTCGTTCCCGGCGCGATCGTCGGCGCCATCGCCAACGAGGGCGGTCTGCGTCGCAGCGACTTCGGCCATATCAGCATCCGCCCCGACCACAGCCTGGTCGAGCTTCCCGCCGATCTGTCGTCGGAGACCCTGGATGCGTTGCGCCGCACCAGGATCAGCGGCGTCCTGATCCAGTTGCAGCTGGACCAGGGCCCGCCGTCGCATCGTTCCCTGAGTCGCGGCCCGCGCCGCGAGGGCCCGCGCAAATACGACCGCCGCAAGCCGCGCAGTTAGTCACCGGCCGCGCCGGCGCGGGAGAGACGCCAGACGTTGTCGACCCGGGTGCCGGAGCGGCCGTCGGGGGAGGTCAGCGCGCGTTCGACCGGTTCGCAGGTGCGAACGGTCCATTCCTCGCCGAGGCGCAGGGCGTGCAGGACGCCGTCGAGGGTGGGGAAGATGGCGTCGAACGGATGTTCCTCGGGCGTCATCCAGGTCGGCCAGCCGGCGTGCATGACGATGAGCAGGGTGCCGCCGGGCGCCACCGCGTCGGCCGCGCGCTGGAGCACACCGTCCTGGTCCAGGGCCACCGGTGACTGCAGGAACTGGGCGTTGATCAGGTCGTAGCTGCCGTCCGGGAAGGTGCGCCCGAGTTCGTGGCGCTGCCACGAGATGTGCTCGCCCAGGCCGGCCTGCTCGGCATGGGCCGCGGCGCGTTCCAGCGCGGTTTGCGAGATGTCCACACCGGTCACCTGCCAGCCCTGCCCGGCCAGCCAGACCGCGTCGGCGCCTTCGCCGCAGCCCAGATCCAGGGCGCGGCCCGGCCGCAGATCCGCGGTCTCGCGCACCAGCAACGGATTCGGATTCCCGCTCCAGACCCGGTCGCTGTCGCGATACCGCTGCTCCCAGAACACCGCGGGCTCGGTGGGTGATGTGGCGGACATGAGACTCCTCGTCGTTCGGGGCGCCCCGTCGGCGCCTGCACCCAGAATCGCCGGAGCGCCGGAACGCCGGCAAGGAATCTTGCCGAAACGGCAAACCGGCCCGCATCCCGGCGTCGATCGCCCCGCGCGTTTACCGTGGCGGGGAAATCGTCGGAACGCATGCGAATTGCGATTAACTTAATCCGCACCTCGCGAATTGCGCAGGGTATGGCCATTTCGCCACAACCTAAAGGTTCCTTCGCGCCGGCCGCGGCAGCGGGCCGTTCGGGATCGCGGCACCGGGCGCGATTCGTCGTTTATGATCCGGTCGACGAGCGGTTCGATTCGAGGCGTAGATTCGATTCGGACCTACGAAATACGGTGGGAGATGCCCATGAAACTTGCCCTGTCACCCGACGAGGTGGCCTTCCGGGACGAACTACGCACGTTCTTTCAGACCGAGATACCGGCCGAGATCCGGGACAAGGTCGAAAACGGCCGGGAACTCTCCCGCGAGGACATCGTCACCGCCCACAAACTCCTGCACGCCAAGGGCATCGCGGTGCCGAAGTGGCCGGTGGAGTGGGGCGGCCAGGACTGGACCTCGATGCAGCGCCACATCTGGGAAGACGAGATGCAGCTGGCCTGCGTGCCCGAGCCGCTGACCTTCAACGCGAACATGATCGGCCCGGTCATCGCGCAGTTCGGCTCGGAGGAACTCAAGCAGCGCTTCCTGCCGCCGACCGCCGCCCTCGACATCTGGTGGTGCCAGGGCTTCTCCGAGCCCGACGCCGGATCCGATCTCGCCTCGCTGCGCACCACCGCGGTGCGTGACGGTGATTCCTACATCGTCAACGGCCAGAAGATCTGGACGACGCTGGCCCAGTACGCCGACTGGATCTTCTGCCTGGTGCGCACCGATCCGAATGCGCCGAAGAAGCAGGCCGGTATTTCGATGCTGCTCTTCGATATGAATTCGCCGGGCGTCACCGTGCGGCCGATCAAATTGATCGACGGCCGGCACGAGGTCAACGAGGTCTTCTTCGAAAACGTGCGGGTACCCGCCGATCAACTGGTCGGTGAGGAAAATGCGGGCTGGACCTACGCGAAATTCCTGCTCGGCAACGAGCGCACGGGTATTGCCGGCGTGGGTCGCACCAAAGTCGTGATCGCCACCGCGAAAAAGCATGCGGCACAGATTCCGACGGGCTCCGGCACACTGCTGGAGGATCCGGTTTTCGCTACCCGTGTCGCCGAGTTGGAGAACGAACTGCTGGCGCTCGAACTGACGCTGTTGCGGGTGGTGGCCAATTCCGCCGAGGGCAAACCGAATCCGGTGTCGTCGGTGCTGAAGTTGCGCGGTACCGAATTGCAGCAGGCGGCCACCGAGCTGATGCTCGATGTGGCGGGCCCGGACGCCGTGCCGGTCGGCGCCGACGACATCGCCGCGCCGGACTGGGCGCAGCGCACCGGACCCACCTATCTGAACTACCGCAAGACCAGCATCTACGGAGGCTCGAACGAGGTGCAGCGCACCATCATCGCCTCCACCATCCTCGGATTGTGAGGCGCTGCCATGGATTTCGAACTGACCGATGAACAGGTCATGCTGGGCGAGACGGTGCGTGATCTGCTGGCCCGTGCCTACGACCCGGAGAGCCGGCTGAAGGTACTCGACACCGAACTCGGCTGGAGTCGCGACGTCTGGTCGCAGCTGGCCGAATTGGGCGTCCTCGGACTGTCTTTCAGCGAGGAGGACGGCGGCGTCGGCGCCGGACCCGTGGAGACGATGGTCGTCATGGAGGAGGTCGGCCGCCGCCTCGCCCCGGAACCGCTGCTGGACGCGGTCCTGTTGCCCGGGGGGCTGATCGCCTCCCTCGGGACCGCCGACCAGCGGCAGCGGATTCTGCCGGAGGTGGCCGGCGGATCCCGGCTGCTGGCCTTCGCGCACGAGGAGGCCGGTTCGCGCTGGCCGGAGATCACGGTCTCGACCACGGCCGCCGCCGACGGCGACGGCTACCGGCTCTCCGGTGTGAAAAGCCGGGTGCCGCACGGCGATTGCGCCGACGAGCTGGTCGTCAGCGCTCTCGGACCCGACGGGGTGCTGCGGCTGTTCCTGGTGGCCGCCGATGCCGAGGGCGTGTCCCGCACCGCCTACCGCACGTTCGACGAACGCCGGGGTGCGCAGATCGAATTCGCCTCGGCTCCGGCCGAACTGCTCGGCGCCGCCGAGGCCGGCGATGTCACCGAGGCCGTCGCCACCGCCATCGCGACCGCCCAGGCGAGCCTGTGCGCGGAATCGATCGGCGCGATGGGTGAGGCGCTGCGGCTGACCACCGAATATCTCAAGACGCGCAAACAGTTCGGGGTCACGCTCTCGAAGTTCCAGACCCTGACCCAGCGTGCCGCGGATATGTACGTCGCGATGGAACTGGCTCGCAGCATGAGCTTCTACGCGACCGCCTCGCTGGCCGAGGGCACGGTCGATCCGATCGCGCTGTCGCGGGCCCGCCTCCAGGTCGGCCGGGGCGCCCGCCACGTCGCGCAGGAAGCGGTGCAGATGCACGGTGGAATCGGTATCACCACCGAATATCCGGTCAGCCACTACGTCGCCCGGCTCACCGCCGTGGACCAGACCTTCGGTGGCCGGCGCGAACATCTGGGCGTGCTGAGCAGCCGGGTCGGGGACTACGGCCTGGTCGAACTCTGATCCGCACGCCGGTGGACCGGTGAGGGTGGTGGTCGTCGCGAATCCGCGCGACCGCCACCCTTTTCGGTGTGCGGGTCAGTTGCCGCTGTCCTCGCTCGTCGGTGCGGGCTGGAGGCCGGTCGTCGGTTCGGATTCCTCGACGGTGCGCGGCGCGTGATGCGGCCGGGTGGTCGTCGGGCTGTCGGAATCGGTGTAGGGATCGCTGACGGACGGTTCCGTGGTCGGGGTGGGAGCCTGCGTGGTGGTGGTCGGCGCGGGCGGTGCGAACGCCGTGTAGCTCGGCTCGGCCTCGGGCGTGGTGCCGGTCGCCGTCGCGGAGGTGGTGCGCCGCGCCGGCGTATTCGCCGCGACCCGCCAGGAGGGGGAGGGGGGAATGATCACCGCGGGAGCTGTGGTGGTGCCGCTGCGTGTGATCGGGGTGGTGGCCACCTGCAGATCCGCGGCGAGCGGCGGCGGTGCGACATAGACGTCCTTGTGACCGATCCCGCACGCCCCGATCAACACCAAACCCAGCGATACCGCACCGGCGGCCATTGCGGGACCCGCGACCTTCATGTTCAGACGGCCCGGGGTCTCCTCATCGGCGCGATCCCCCGTGCTCGCCCTGTCGTCCATGGATGTGGTGCTCCCTCAAACTGTTTCCGAGTGGCCTCACAGTAACCGAGAGCCGCAACCCGGGGCCAGGCATGCCGGTTGGTCCGCAAAATACCGGACGGTAACGTGAAAAGCCAACACTTCACATAACGAAGTAGATACGTTCGGCGTGTCGCGGGCACGTGTCGCGTGGAGTTTCGGCGGCGGCCACGTAACGTGTGAGCGAAGTTACATGTGAGACGCATGTTATTTGCCGGGCGAAACGGACGTTTCGACAGTCTCGGTGGGCGTCATCGAGGAGTAGTGATGGGAGCTTATTCGACATCCCCCACGCGCGCGGTGTCACAGGGTGATTCGGCTGCCGCCGAATCCGGACGCAGCGCCTGGACGATCACCTCCCGCATCGCGGCCTGGTTGATCTTCCTCGGCGGATTGGTCGGTGCGGTGCTCGGCATCGCGGGCCTTCGTGTCGAAATCACTGTCGCCGGACTGATTCTGGCCTGCACCGCCGGTCTGGTCCTGCTGAAACTTCGCGCCGACGGGCACCAATCGGCCTGAGAATCGCCCCGTCGTGAAAAATCGGTGGGAGACGTGCTCCGACGGGCCTACCGTTGGTCGGCATGCGGATCGAGCTGACCACGGACCCGTTCGAGCTCCAGGCCCGCGCCGGGCACTGCCTGGCGCGAGAGCCCCTGCGGCACACCGTCATCGCCACGATGGTCCGCAACGGCGTGGCCGGGGCGATGACGATCGAACCGGTGTTCGCCATGGTCTGCGACGGCGATACGGTGGTGGGCGTCGCCATCGATACGCCTGGGCACGGTGCGTATCTGGGTGACATACCCGCCCCGGCGCTGCCGGGGGTGGCCGCGGCCCTGTTCGACCGCGATCCCGCCGTCGTCGCGGTCGAGGGAGATCCGCACTCCGCGTCGGAATTCGCCCTCCATTGGCAACGACTGTCCGGCAATGCCTTTCGGCTGCAGTGGACGACGCGGCTCTATCGACTCGGGGAACTGCGCGTCCCCGAAGTACCCGGCATCGCCCGCCGCGCCGGCGACTCCGACATCGATCAGTGTGTTCGCTGGGCCGAGCGCATGCGGCGCGAGGAGGACATCGGTCCCGACCCGCATGCGGTCCCCGATCGGATCGCCGCGGGGCAGTGGTGGCTGTGGGAGGTCGCGGGTGCGCCGGTATCCGTGGTCGCGCATCAGCGGCGCGCATACGGCTGGACCCGCATCGGGCCGGTCTACACTCCGCCCGAATTCCGCCGCCGTGGGTATGCGGCGGCCGCCACCGCGCAGGTGTCGAAAGCGCTGCGCGACAGCGGCTCCCAGGTATGCCTGTTCGCCGACCTCGCCAACCCGACCTCGAACAAGATCTATCGGGACATCGGCTTCGAGCCGGTCGGCGATTTCCCGCGGTTCGTATTCGACGCGTCGCAATAAGGCGGCTAGGCGGTGCGCCGCAGTGCCGACTTCTCCGGCTCGAACGGGGTGTTCTGAGCGGCCGCGAGCCACCACCGCCCGTCGCGTTCCACCAGCACGTACATGGCCGTCTCGGAGAAGCCTGCGGGATCGGCTGCCTGCCTGCGGATCTGGGCCACCACCACGCCCGGCGCCGGCGTGGTCGCGGCGACGACCTCGAAGGTCGAGGGCGGTGCCACCTGTCCGGCCATCAGGCGGTGATGGATCGGGTTGAGCTGGTCGTAGCCGACGACGGTGGCGCCGAACGGGCTGCCCCACAGCACATCCGCGGCGAAGGAGTGGTCGTAGAGATCGGCATCGCCGGTCTCGCCCGCGCGTTGCAGCTCCGCGGCGAAATCGGCGGCCACCCGCTGTGCGGTGGTGCGGGCGGCGGGGTCGTCGAGGGTGGGACGCTGTGTCATGGCTGGCTCCTGTGTCTTCGGGCGCTCGGGCTACAGCCAACCTAGAAGCTCAACTCAACTCGAGGTCAAGTCGGCCGCGCGGACCGCTGCCGGATCGATGGCGTGGCCGGTGCCGTTCAGGATTCGGGACAGAGCACGGCGCAAGGCGGCGGCGGGATCGTCCGGTGCGGCCGGGATCCGCCACGCGATCACCTGGTCCGGGCGGACCAGAAGCGCGCCCGTCGGTGTCGAACCGACGGTGTCGCACCATGTGCGGTCCATGCGGACGATGTCGACGGTCTGATCATCGAGTTGCCAGTCCGGCGAATCCGGTCCGATCAGCAGTGTGAACGTCGTTCCGATCAGGTCGAGAGTGGAGCGGCCGTCGGCGAGGTAACGGTGGGGCAGCCGGGTGCCCGGCTGCCCGCTCAGATCCAGGTGGTCCATGGTGTGCGGACTGTCGTCGTCGACGAACGCGCCCGCGGGATAGCGAGTGCCCAGAACGAGGGCGATCGGGTCGGCGAGCGGTGTGCCATCGGTGGATTCGCGAGTCATGGTGCGCAGGTTCGCGGTTCGGATACTGGATTGATCGGCAATGTATCGGCCGAGGGGGCGGCGCTCGCTGTCGTAGCTGTCGAGCAGGTGTGGTGATGCCGCGCCACGCAGCACCAGCGCCAGTTTCCAGGCCAGATTGTGGCCGTCCTGGATACCGGTATTGGCGCCCGCGGCCGCGTACGGCGGCATCACGTGCGCCGCGTCGCCGGCGAGGAACACCCGGCCCGATCGGAAGGTGTCGGCGATGAACATGCCCGGCTCCCAGGGCAGGACGCTCAGCACCTCCACGTCGATATCGGGGACGCCGATGGCCTCTCGCAGCAGTTCGGGCCAGCGGTCGGCGGGGCGGTCGACCTCTGCCGAACTGGTGAAGATCCATCGCTGTGCACCGTCCACCGAGGCGAAAGCGCCGGGGATGCGGTCGTTCTCGATCTGGCAGAGGTTGAATTCGCGCCCGCGTACCGATTCCGCCAGATCCGCGCGGAAATACACGTTCACCGCGCGGCCGAGGGTGCCGCGGCCCTGGCGGCCGATGTTCAGCCGCTCGCGGATCGGGCTGTGCGCGCCGTCCGCGGCGACGAGGTACGACGCTCGCACGGTGTCGACGCGTTCCGGACCCGTGCGCAGTGTCGCGGTGAGCCCCGTGGAGTCCTCGGCGATGTCGACGCATTCGACCCCGAAGCGGATATCGCAGCCGCGTGCCTGCGCCAGTTCGCGCAGGACGGGCTCCAGCCGATCCTGCGCGCACAGGCAGGCCGACGCGGGCGTGATCGCATCCCAGTCCGGCAGACCGCCCGGGAAGGTGAACGGCAGCCGCTGCGCCCGGGCCAGTGTGGGCCCCGCCGCCATCGCCTGATGCGCCGAGAGTCCACGGGCCGCGTCCTCGACCGCCGCGGCGATGCCGATCCGGCGGAACAGTTCCATCGTGCGGATATTGATCCGGCGTGCCTTCGGCTGGGCCGAGGTGGTGGTCCGGCGTTCGACCAATATCACCGGCACGCCCTGATGCTTCAGGAACAGTGCGGCGGTCAGGCCGGTCAATCCGCCGCCGACGATCAGCACCGGGTCTGCGTGTACGTCGTACATCATGTGTACGTTGTACACCGGTGGTTGAATTCCGGCAAGGAGGTGTGCACGGTGACCGAGGAAGTGCCCGGACCGCTCATCTGGTCCCTGCCGGAACCGCCCGGCCGGCCGACGACGAATCTGAGCCGGGCCGAGATTCTGCGCGCGGGGATGGCGATCGCCGATGCCGAGGGCGCGCGGGCGCTGACGATGCGCCGGGTGGCCCAGGCCGTCGGCGCCTCCACGCCGATGTCGCTGTATCGCTACGTGGGCAGCAAGGACGGGCTGGTCGATCTGATGATCGACGCCGTCTACGGCGAAGTACCACTGTCGGCGGGCCCGGACTCGGCGAGGACCGCGCACTGGCGCGACGCGCTGGAGCGTCTGGCGCTGGACACCTGGGCCGTGATCCGACGGCACTTGTGGTTCGGCGAACTCGTCCACACCCGCCCACCGCTGGGGCCCAACGCGCTGCGCTACTTCGACTTTCGCTTCGCCATGCTCGAACCGCTGGGCCTGTCGGCCGACGACCTGTCATTGCTGACCGGTGCGGTGGACGGCCATCTGTTCGGCGCCGCCCTGCAAGCGGCGGAGGAGCATCGCATGCGAACCCGCGTGGGGCTGGCCACCGACGACCAGCTCGCCCGGGCCGCGCAACCACTGGTGGAACCGCTCGTGGAAGAGGGCCGCTATCCCGCCTTCAGCCGGTGGTTCCACGGCCGCACCGGCTCCGGCCCCGCCGACCCGGTGGAGTGGACACTGCGGTGCCTGCTCGACGGCATCATCGCCCGCATGGGGCTCGACGAACCGGGTGGCCGATAGGGCTGGAAAGCGCCGCCTAATCCGGCGGGGGCACAACCCATTCGAAGGCGCGAGCCTCGGAGCGAGCGCCTTCGGCGGTGCGGGAGCGATTGGGTTCGCCCAGGTCGGTCAGCAGCCGTTCGGTGAGGTCGACCATGGTCGCCAGGGCCGCGGGTGTGAACCAGCCGGGGCGGGTGGCGAACAGGATGTCCTCGCTGGCGGTGTTGCCACTCGCCCCCGGCGCGAAGGGGCAGCCACCCAGACCGCCCAGGGAACCATCCACAGTATCCGCGCCGGCGGCCAGTGCCGCGAGTGAGTTGGCGACACCCATACCCCAGGTGTCGTGGCCGTGAAAGAGGATGCGGCGCTGCGGAGTTCCCGATCGCACGGCCGCGATCAGGGCGTGCACCTGCGCCGGATACGCCTGGCCCAGCGTATCGGCGACCACGATGTCGGCGGCGCCGTCGGTGCGCGGATCGGCGGCGATCGCCAGCACCCGCTCCGGATCCACCGGCCCGTCGAACGGGCAGGTGAAAGACGTTGCCAGACAGAGCTGGATCGACCCGCCGACCTCCTCGGTGAGCCGGATCGCCTCGGGCATCGCGGCCACGCTGTCCTCTGCCGTGCGGCCGATATTGGCCTTGTTGTGGGCATCCGACACCGACAGGCAGTACTGGAACTTCCGCACCCCCGCCTCGGCGGCGCGCGCGACCTGTCGCGGCGTCGCCACCCACACCCAACACCGTTGCAGCTCTTCGGGAGTCAGCGCGGCCACGACCTCCATGGAGTTGGCCATGGGCGGCACCAGATCCGGGCGTGCCATCGAGCCGATCTCGAGTTCCGGCACGCCCAGGGTGAGCAGGGTGCGAGCGATCTCCACCTTGTGCTCGGTCGGCAACACCTTGCCGGTCAACTGAAGTCCGTCCCGCAGAGTCACGTCCCGCAGCGTGCCCGCTGTGGTCACAAAGTCGCTCATCACGCCTCCAGTGTCTTGCGGGACACCCGCACCCGGTCGGCGAGACGAGCCGCTTCGCGATTGTCGCTCATCACGCCTCCAGGCCATCGATGTCGGCGTCCGACATTCCCAGCAGTTCCGAAAGGACCTCGCGGGTGTGTTCGCCCAAGTCGGGGCCTACCGTGCGGATGGGGAGCGAACGCTCGCCGATCACCGGGACGATGCCGGTGAAGGCGACCTGTTTCGGTTCGGCGGCGCCGACGTCGACCGGGAAGTGCTGAATCATGTTGCGCGCGCGATACTGTTCGTCGGCGACGATATCGGCGGCGGTGTAGATCGGGCCGCACGGAATGGCCGCCTGTTCGAGGATCGCCAGCGCCTCGTCGCGGGTGTGGCGCACACTCCATTCGCCGATCGCGGCGTCGAGGCGGTCGCGGTGGCGCCAGCGGCCCGCGTTGTCCTGTAATTCCGGATCCTCGGCGAGATCGGGACGCTCGATCACCTGCATATAGCGGCGGAAGATCGCGTCGCCGTTACCGCCGATGATGATGCTGGTGCCGTCGGCACACGGGTAGGCGTTACTCGGTGCGATCCCTTCCATCCGCCCGCCGACGCGCTGCCGGTTGATGCCGTACGCCTCGTAGTCGGGGACCAGCGATTCCATCACGGAGAGAATCGATTCGTTCAGCGCCACATCGACAATGCGCTGCGGCAACGGGATTCGCTCCTCGGCCCCCCTGCGCTGGAACAGTGCCAGCACCGTGCCGAAGGCGGCGTAGATCCCCGCGATGGAATCCCCGATCGACACGCCCACCCGCACCGGCGGCCGATCCGGATCGCCGACCAGCTCGCGCAGCCCGCCGATCGCCTCCGCGACCGCGGCGAAACCCGGCCGCTGCGAGAGCGGTCCGGTCTGCCCGTAGGCGGAGATGCGGGTGATGACCAGGTCCGGATTGGCCTCGTCGAGCACCTCCGGACCCAGCCCCCACTTCTCCAGCATCCCGGGCCGGAAATTCTCCAGCAGCACATCGCAGTGCCGGATCAGATCCAGCACGATCGCGCGGCCCGCGTCGGTGCGCAGATCGAGGGTGATCGACTTCTTGTTGCGATTCACCGTGCGATACAGCATCGAGGTGTCACCGCCGTAGAGCCGCCAATTGCGCAGCTCGTCACCGGTTTTCGGGCGCTCGACCTTGATCACCTCGGCGCCGAAGTCGCCGAGGATGCGCCCCGCGGTCGGCGCCGCGATGTAGTTGCCCAGTTCCAGTACCCGAACGCCGGCCAGCGGTCGAATCTCCATGTACCGATTCAACCACCGGCCGGCGCCGGCGGATCAGGCCACCTCGGCCAGATCCTCGATGATCGAGTAGTGGTCGGCGTTACCGGCGATGCTGAGGCTGGTCCGGCCGTCCACGCCCACCGGGATGTCTCCGGCCAGTGTGATGCGGGTGAGCTGACGGTGCTCGGCGCCGTCGTAGTCGTCGATCGCGTAGTGCTGAGTGGCACGGTTGTCCCAGATCGCCACGTCGCCGAGCGACCAGTTCCACCGGGTGGTGTGCTCGAGCCGGGTCACCCGATCCTGGAGCAGGCGGAACAGGGCCTGCGACTCGTTGGTGGACAGACCGACGAACTGCTTGACGAAATGTCCGAGCAGCAGAGCGCGCTCACCCGTCTCGGGGTGAACCCGCACCACCGGATGCTCGGTCTCGTAGTAGGTCGACTGGAATTCCTCGCGGTAGGCCTGCGCGTTGGGGTCCGGCTGCTCCTCGTGGCTCGCGGCGTAGTCGTACTTGTTGGTGTGCACCGCGCGCAGCTCCTCGGCCAGCCGCTTCAGCGGCTCCGGCAGCGAGGCGTAGGCGGCCACGGTCGAGGCCCAGGTCGTCGAGCCGCCGTAGCTGGGCAGGGTCACCGCCCGCAGGATCGAGGCCTTCGGAATGCGGTCGACGAAGGTGACATCGCTGTGCCAGCTGTTGGCGCGGCCGTGGTGGGAATCGATCGCCAGGCTCTTCACACCCTTGGATGTGACCGTCGGATGCGGGGTGGTCGGGCTGCCGAGCAGCTGCGCGAATTCGTGCTGACCGTCCTCGGTGAGATGGTGCTGATCACGGAAGAAGATCACCTTGTGCTCGTTGAGGGCCGCGCGGATGGCCGCCACGGTCTCCGGAGTGAGATCCCCGCCGAGCCGGACGCCGTCGATGCGTGCGCCGATGTGGGTTCCGAGTTTCACCACGGACACGGACTCTGCTGCGTGATCGCTTGACATGGAGGGCCTTTCGCTCGGAACTAGCTACGTTCCGAGCACACCATCGAGGCCCGCGCGCGACCAGGTTTACGGTCAGCGCGATCACAAAGACGGCGCCGGCGCTGCGCCCGGCCGACGTGGCTCAGCCGACGTGTTCGCGCAGGTAGGCGAGGTCCTCGGCGACACCTTCGGCCGGGGTTTCCAGCACCACGGGTGCATCCGCGGTGCGGCACACCTCGGCGAGCAACTGCGGGTCGATGGTGCCGTCGGCGAAGTTGGCGTGCCGGTCGGCGCCGGAGTTGAAGTCGTCTCGCGAGGAGTTCAGATGCACCAGATCGATGCGGCCGGTGATCGCGCGGATCCGGTCGACGACGCCGATCAGCTCCTCGCCGCCCGCCCAGGCGTGGCAGGTGTCGAGGCAGAAGCCGGCGCCGAAGTCGCCGACCGCATCCCACAGCCGGGCGATCGAATCGAAATGGCGCGCCATGGCGTGATTACCGCCGGCGGTGTTCTCGATGAGAATCGGCACCGCGAAGCCGCCCTTGTCCTGCTGACGCTCGAACAGCTTGCGCCAGTTGACGATTCCGGCCTCGATCTCGGCATCCGAGCGCACGTGCCCGCCGTGCACGACCAGGCCGAACGCCCCCAGATCGGCCGCGGCCTGCGCCTGCTGCGCGACCGCGTTGCGCGAGGGCATGCGCAACCGGTTGTTCGTGCTGGCCACGTTGATCTGATAGGAGGAATGCACCACCACGTCGATCGGGCTGGATTTGATCTCCTCCGTGCGCGGATGCGGCTGTGGTTTGTCCCAGCCCTGCGGATCCACCACGAACATCTGGATGACGTCGGCACCCAATCGCTCGCCGAAGCCGATCGGATCACTGTCTTGGCGGACGTGTGCTCCAATACGCATGGCAGAGAGCGTATCGGTAGGCACCGACAGCCCGCAGCGACAGGCGGGGACCGGGCGTTCACGCGGGCCGGCGGCCCGATCGATCGAGAATGCCGGTTCCGGTGGACTGCTATGGTTTCGGTGATTCCGGCACGGGAAGTGGGAGCGGGGCATGCTGGCCAACGGTGATGTGTTCGCGGGCTACGTCATCGAACGACTGTTGGGCCGCGGCGGTATGGGGCAGGTCTATCTGGCCAAACATCCGCGATTGCCGCGGATGACCGCGCTGAAGCTGCTCAACCGCGAGATGGTCGCCGATCCGGAGATCCGGGCCCGCTTCGAGCGCGAGGCCGATCTGGTCGCGCAACTCGATCATCCCAAGGTCGTCACGGTCTACGATCGCGGCCTCGAGGACGGCCAGCTCTGGATCTCGATGCAGTACATCGACGGTATCGACGCCGCCAGCGTGGATCCGAAGAAGCTGCCGCCGGAGCGGGCCGTGCAGATCATCGCCGAGGTGGCCGAGGCGCTGGACTACGCGCACGGCGCCGGGGTCATGCATCGGGATGTGAAGCCGGGCAACATGTTGCTCGCGCGCTCCACCGGCGGCAAGGGCGAGCGGGTGTATCTGACCGACTTCGGCATCGCCCGCCTGCGCGACGACGGCGGTCATCTCACCCAGACCGGAACCTTCACCGCGACCCTGGCCTATGCCTCACCCGAACAGCTCACCGGCGCGCCGCTGGACGGCAGTTCGGACCAGTATTCGCTGGCGTGCAGCCTGTTCTGGCTGTTCACCGGCCGGGGACCGTTCAACGCGCCCAATCCGGCGGCGGTGATCCGCGGCCATCTGCAGGGCCCGCCGCCGGCGCTGAGCAGTGTGCGCCCCGGCCTGCCCGCAAGCCTGGACGCGGTCCTGCTGAAGGCGATGGCGAAGCGCGCGAGCGACCGATTCGGTAGCTGTGCGGACTTCGCCGCCGCCGCCCGCCAGGCGGTCTCCCCGGCCAGTGCGCCGCGCATGCCGACGGTCGGCCGCCCCTACACCGGTCCACCGATGCCGACGGCCGGCCGGCCGGGGACCGGGCCGGGACAGCCGGTCGTGCACCGGCCCGCGACCGGTCCGTCGGTGCCGCATGCGGCCCGGCCGCAACCGATGCCGCCGCACGGCGCCGTCCCCCAGCCGTACCCCGCCACCGCCGCGCGGCCGGTGAATCAGCCGCAGCCCTACGGTGCGTCCGGCCAGTTCAACCAGTACAACCAGCCCTACGGACACCGGCCGCCGCTGCCGCCGATGAATCAGATCCGGCAGAACCAGGCGCCGAAATCCAATACCGGGGTGATCATCGGCATCATCGTCGGCGCGGTGGTGCTGCTGCTGGTGGTTCTGGTGCTGCTGGCCGCACTGTCGAGCTGACCCGGGCCCGCCACCACAGGTAGGGGCCGAGGCACAGCGCGAGCCAGACCAGGCCGATCGCCCATCCCGCCAGCACATCGGTGACCCAGTGCACGCCGAGATAGATCCGGGTCAGGCCGATCACCACGGCGAACAACGCCGCGACCGCGACGGCCGCGACGCGCACCGCGCGCCCGCGCGACGACAGCACGACCATGGCGGCGAGCGCCCCGACCACGGCGGTGCTGCCCAGCGTGTGACCGGACGGGAACGAGGGACTGGTCTCGGTGACCAGCTGATCGACCGCGGGTGGCCGGTGCCGTCCGATCGCCGACTTCAGCACGGAACCGATCACAGCCACCCCGATACCCACCGCGGCCGTGGTCAGCAGTCGCGCCCACTGCCGCCGCACGCCGAACCAGGCGCAGGCCACGATGGTCAGGGTCGTCATCGCCGCGACGCCGCCGGCATCGGTGAAGATGCTGATCGCCGGATTCAACCAGCCGATGCGATGGCCGACCACCCAGTCGGTGATCGGCTGGTCGATGCGGGTGACGCCGCCGCCGTCGACCACGTCGTGGCTCAGTTGCGCGGCGCCACCGAGCGCCGCGGCCGGCACGAGCAACGCCGACACCGGCATCCCTCGCAGAATGCCCTGCTGCACCAGCGCGATCCCACCGACGAGCATCAGCAGGACCGGGGTGAGCGCAGCCATGGCACGAGGATATGTGCGTCGCCGCCCGGCACTGCGGCATCCCGGCGGGCCGGGGGTGTGCGCCCCAGGTATTGGGGGGAAATCCTGATGGCGCCCGCACGCCGGTTTGGCCAGACTGGAGACCATGACTGCCGATGCCCTGGGCACCGAACGCGCCGCGGCGACCACGCTCGCGGCCCGCGCCACCGACCTGATGAAACTGTACGGATCCGGAGACACCCAGGTCCGCGCCCTCGACGGGGTTTCGGCCGACTTCGCCCAGCGGGAGTTCACCGCGATCATGGGCCCGTCCGGCTCCGGAAAATCGACGTTGATGCACTGCCTGGCCGGGCTCGACAGCGCCACGTCCGGCACGGTGCACATCGGCGACACCGCGCTGACCGGACTGTCGGACAAACAGATGACGCGCCTGCGCCGCGACCGCATCGGCTTCGTCTTCCAGGCATTCAACCTGGTGCCGACGCTGACCGCGCTCGAGAACATCACCCTGCCGCTGGATATCGCGGGCCGCAAACCCGATCAGGAGTGGCTGGACACCGTGATCGGGCGGCTCGGTCTGGGAGATCGCCTCGACCATCGGCCGAGTGAGCTGTCGGGCGGGCAGCAGCAGCGCGTCGCATGCGCGCGGGCGCTGGTCGGCCGGCCCGACATCATCTTCGGCGACGAGCCGACCGGCAATCTCGATTCCCGCTCCTCCGGTGAGGTGCTGTCGATTCTGCGGGCGGCGGTCGACGAATTCGGTCAGACGGTCGTGATCGTGACCCACGAACCGCATGCCGCCTCCTACGCCGACCGCGTGATCTTCCTCGCCGACGGGCGCATCGTCGACGAATTGCGCGATCCGACAGCGGATTCGGTGCTGGACCGCATGAAGTCCCTGGAGGGATAGGTCATGGCCGGATCGCCGATGCGCAAGGTGGCCTTGCGCAATCTGGCCGCGCACAAGGTGCGGCTGGTGCTGACGTTGCTGTCGGTCGTGCTCGGAACCGCTTTCGTCGCAGGCTCTTTCGTCTTCACCGACACCCTGCAGCGCACCTTCGACGGCATCTTCGCCGACCAGGCGAAGGGTGTCGACGTGCGGGTGGAGCCGAAACACACACAGTCGCTGGGTGTTCCGAACGAACTCGTCGCGAAGGTCGCCACGACCGACGGCGTGCGCGCGGTCGCGCCGGCGGTACAGGGGCCCGTGGTCCTGCTGAAGGACGGGCATGCGGTCCAGACCGGCGGCGCGCCGAGCTGGGGGCGGTCGTATCTGCCGCCCGACAAGGCGATCGCCGACCCGGAGCATTTCATCGACGGCGTCGCGCCGGTGACACCGGGGCAGATCGCGATCAATTCCGGCGGGGCCGATCGAGCCGGATTGCACGTGGGGGACAAGGCCAAGGTGCTGATTCCCTCCCGCGGCACGATCGATATGACCGTCAGCGGCATCTACACCGTGTCCTCGGACACCGGCGGATTCATCGGGCTGCTCCTGGACGACGCGCAGGCCCGGGAACTGTTCACCGACGGCGCGCATGTCGCCTACGTGGATGTGGCCGCCGTGCCCGGAGTTTCGCCGGATACGTTGCGCGACCGGATCGCGAAGGTGGCGCCGGACTACAAGGTCATGGACGGCGATCAGGTACGCGCCGACCTGAAGGCGCAGGTCGGCAACGCGCTGAAATTCGTCAACTACTTCCTGCTCGCCTTCGGTGCGATCGCGCTGCTGGTCGGCACGTTCATCATCTACAACACCTTCTCGATGATCGTGGCGCAGCGGTTGCGGGAGCTGGCGCTGTTGCGGGCGGTCGGAGCCGGGCGGCGCCAGGTCGGATTGTCGGTGGTGGCGGAGGCCTTCGTGATCGGCCTCATCGGCAGCCTGCTCGGACTGGCCGGCGGCATCGGGCTGGCTTTCGGACTTTCCGCGCTGCTCAACGCCTTCGACCTCGGACTGCCCACCGGAACCATGCAGGTATTGCCGCGGACCGTGCTGGCGGCGATCGGCATCGGCCTGGTGGTGACCGTGGCCAGCGCCTACGCACCCGCGCGGCGGGCGGCCAAGATTCCGCCGGTGGAGGCGATGCGAGAGGAGTTCGCCTCGGTCGGTGAATCGCTGCGCGTGCGCACGGTGATCGGTGCGGTGCTGGCCGTGATCGGGGTGGTCCTGGTGGTGCTCGGGGCGCGCAACACCGGCGGCAACGCCGCGGCCACGGTCGGAGTCGGCGCCGCGGCACTGATTTTCGCGGTGCTCTTCGCCTCACCCGCGCTGTCGCGGCCGGTGGTCGGGGCATTGGGTCTGCTGGTGCGTCCGTTCGGCGCGATCGGCGCGATGGCGCGCAACAACGCCGTGCGCAATCCACGCCGCACCGCCGCCACCGCGTTCGCGCTCACCCTGGGACTGATGCTGGTCTCGGCGATCGGCATGCTCGGCGCCTCGGCGAAGGCCAGCGTCGGCGAACTCGTCGACAAGGGTGTCAACGCCGACTACGTGCTGGCCGGGCCGCAGATGATCGGGGTGCCGCTGGGTGCCGCGGAGGCAGCGCGCTCGGTGCCGGACGTGTCCGATGTGGTGGCCTTCCGCGGCGTCGCGCTGCGCGTAGGCGACGACCAGGTCACCGGCACCTCGCCGGACGCGCCGATGGGACAGGTCCTGCACTACGACATCCGCCAGGGCACCGACAACCTCACCGGCGAGTCTCTGCTGGTTTCGGAAACCGAAGCGGGCGACCGTCATTGGCACGCGGGCGACCGTGTCGAGGTCACCAGTGTGGACAACAAGAAGTTCTCGGTGACCGTCGCCGGCATCTATGCCGACAGCCAGCTGCTCGGCCCCCTGGTGGTGGCGCCGGACCTCTACAACCAAGTGATGCCGGTGGCGTTTCGCACCGACCTGATCGTGTTGGTCAAGGCCGCGCCGGGCGCCGACGTCGCCGCGATGCGGGGCAATCTGGAGAAGGCGACCGCCTCCTACGTGGTGGTGCAGGTGCAGGACCGCGAGGAATTCAAAGGCGCGCAGGGCAAACAGATCAACACCATGCTCGCCATCCTGTACGGGTTGCTGGCATTGGCGGTGGTGATCGCGATTCTGGGCATCGTGAACACGCTCGCCCTCTCGGTCGTCGAGCGGCGGCGCGAGATCGGCATGCTCCGCGCCGTGGGCATGCAGCGACCACAGGTCCGGCGCACGATCTATCTCGAATCCATGCTGATAGCGATCTTCGGCGCCGTGGTCGGGGTGGTCCTGGGACTGGGACTCGGCGTCGGATTCCTGCGCACGCTGTCGGATCTGGGTTTGAGCACGATCACCGTGCCGTGGGGCCAGATCGTGGGCATGCTGATCGGCTCGGCCGTGGTCGGTGTGCTGGCGGCGCTGTGGCCGGGCGTACGTGCCGCCCGCACACCACCGCTGGCGGCTATCGCCGATCTGTGAGAGACGTCGATCCGTGCGGGCACGGCCGCTGGGCGCAGGTGCGTTCAGCGGCCGGCCCGGAGGGGGATCAGACGCAGTACTGGCAGACGCCGCCGGCGGGCAGCTGGATGAAGCACTGCGAGCAGACCGCCGGTCGCGGCTCGGAGAATTTGTCCTCCTGTGCCACCGCCGTTTTCGTCACGCCGCGACCGCGGCGGCGCGCGTCCACCTTCGGCGTCAGCGGCGGAACGCCGACCTCCGCGGGCATCTCCGCACCGTAGTGCTGATAGCACTGCCAGCGGGCGTAGGCCGCGTGGAGTTCGAGGTCGTCGGGAATCGGCAGGCCGGCGAGTTCGAGCACGTATTTGTAGTCGTCGCCGACGGTGTGGTTCTGGCGTACGCACAGCGCGGTCAGCGGCGGCTCGCCGGCGCCGTGGCAGCGCCGCGCGACCTTCCGCAGAATCGCGGCCATCCAGGTGCGCGTTGGCGCCTCGGTGTGCACACCGGACACGTCCTGAATCCGTTCGGCCAACTCGTTCACAGTGATGAAATGCCCGTATCCGGTCGCGGTTTCGGCCAGTTCGGCATGTGCGGCCAATGCCCAGGCCACCGCCGCCTCGCGAAATGACACCGCAGTGCCGTCACCTACCCGCCATGCTCCTGCCGTCGTGGCCACGGAATTCTTCAACACCGGTCCAAGTTATCGCGTCGATTTCCGCGCCGGCGCGCGGCCCGCCGATCGACGCGGCCCGCGCGGGCGCGAAAGCCCGCCCCGCGCCGAGAACAGCAGGTAGTCGCGCCGCGGTCCTGCGGGCCGTGAGAACCACGGCCCGGCAACCCCTTTCGATGCCCGCACATGCGGGCGTGCCTCGGGTGGTCATCGGCCGCCGGCGTGCGAGCGGGCCCACGTCGCCACATCGCCGCGGTCGAGGGCCACCGACAGTAGATCGGGAAAGCGGTCGGGAGTGCACGCGAAGGCGGGGACTCCCAGTGCGGCGAGGGCGGCGGCGTTGTCGTGGTCGTAGGCGGGTGCGCCCTCGTCGGAGAGCGCCAGCAGCACCAGGACCTGGACGCCGGCCTCCTTCATGGCCGAGACCCGTCGCAACATCTCGTCGCGGATGCCGCCCTCGTACAGGTCGGAGATCAGGACGAACAGGGTGTCGGCGGGCCGGGTGATCAGTTGCCCGCAGTAGGCGATGGCCCGGTTGATATCGGTCCCGCCACCGAGTTGTGTGCCGAACAGCACATCCACCGGATCCGACAGTTGCTCGGTGAGATCCACCACCGCCGTGTCGAAGACCACCAGTGAGGTCTTCAGTGAGCGCATCGACGCGAGCACCGCACCGAAGACGGAGGCGTAGACGACGCTGGCCGCCATGGATCCCGATTGGTCGATCGCGAGCACCACCTCCCGCCGCACCGCCTGCGCCTTACGCCCGTAACCGACCAGCTGCTGCGGCACCACCGTGCGGTGTTCGGGCAGGTAGTGGGCGAGGTTGCGGCGGATGGTCCGGTTCCAGTCGATATCGCGCAGCCGAGGACGAGACACCCGGGCCGCGCGGTTGAGCGCACCGGACACCGCCGCGACGGTGCGCGCGGCGAGCCGGCGTTCGATATCGCGCACCACCTTCTCCACCACGACTCGTGCTGTGGCGCGGGTGGTTTCGGGCATCATGCGGTTCAGGCTGAGCAGGGTGCCGACGAGCTGGACGTCGGGTTCGACCGCCTCGAGCAGTTCGGGCTCGAGCAGCAGTTGTGTGAGTTGCAGACGGTCGATGGCGTCGCGCTGCATGACCTCGACCACCGTCGACGGGAAGTAGGTGCGGATATCACCCAGCCACCTGGCGACCTTCGGCGCCGAACCGCCCAGGCCGGCGGCGCGCTTGTCCGACGGGGTGTGTTCGTCGCCGTTGTAGAGCGCCGACAACGCCCGGTCCATCGCCGCGTCCTCGGCCGCGGCGAGCCCGCCGAGCCCTTCCTCGGCGGGAGCGCCGAGAACCAGCCGCCAGCGCCGGGCCTGCGCCTCGTCCGATTCGATCCGTGTCATCGTCGGCTCCTCTTCGCTCGAATCATCGTGCGCCTACCAGGATTTCGGTCGCCGCGTGCAGAGCCAGGATGCCGCGAGCGGCGTCCGGCCCGGGGCGGTCGCGCTGCGGTGCGGCCACCGGCGTCCCGTCCCGGACGGCGCGGGCGATGGCCTGGCGTTCTCCCGCCTCGAAGGCGCCGAAGGTCCGCCGCAACAGCGGCAGCGTCGCGACGAACTGCTCCTCGTCCAGCTCCCGCAGCCAGGAGTCGATGCGCCGCAACAGGTCTCGGTCGTGGACGAGCAGCAGGCCGCGTCCGCCCAGGAAACCGTCGATCCACGCGGCCTTCTCCGCCGGGCTGTGGCCGATCGACAGCGCCGCCGACAGCCGGCGCGCGGCCTCGGCATCGGCGATGATTCCCGCGTCGCAGAGCAATCGGACCGCGCGACCCACCAGCGCCCCGTGCACATCGTCGCGGTCGGCCAGCAGGCCCAGTGCCGCGAGCCAGGACCGGGTGGCGTGCGCCTCGTCGCGGGTCGCGATGGCGACGTGGGTGGCATCGATCAGGCCGCGCAGCTGCGTGGCGGCATCGGTGTCGAGACCGGTGACGGCGCCGGGCAATCCGGCACAGATGCGCAGGAGCAGGCCGTCGGCTACCCGCGCCAGTGCGCCCACATCGGTGCTGCGGACGTCGCCGTAGCGCAGTGCGCGGATCAACCCGGGCAGCGCGGCGAGCAGGTGGGTGACGTCGTGATCCAGCGCGGCCACCGCTTCCAGGCGAGCGACCAGACCGTCCACCGCGCCGCCGAGGTCGGCCAGCAGCGCGGTTTCCAGGGCCGCGCTGATATCGGCGACCGTGGCGTCGGCGGCGCCGGCTCGGTCGAGGATCTTCGCCTCGGCCGCGGTGCGGATGGTGGTACCCCAGCGCGACGCCTCGATGACCGCGACCGAGAGGCCGGGTTCCCACCGCAGCGCCCAGGATTCGCGGAAGGTGCCGGTATTGCGCACCTCGCCGGTCATCGGTGTGCCCCAGTCGATTCCGAGCAGTCGCAGCCGATGCAGCAGATGCGACCGTGCCACATCGCGGTCCTTGCGCAGATCCAGGTCCACCTGCTGGGCCAAGGCCTGCTGTTTGAGCCGGAGGGTGCGCGACTGCGCGCGCAGGTCGGCATCCAGCGGGACGGTCGGCGTGCTCTCGGGCACCGAACCGAGCGCCTCGCCGACGACCAGTTCGCTGCTGACGAACCGCAGCATCGACTCGTCGCCTTCGCAGAGCACCGACCGCGTGGCATCGGTGACCTCGGACAATCCCGGTGCGGGGCGCCCGCGCAATGCGGCCAGCGTCTCGGCCAGTCGTACCGATTCGATGATGTGCGCACTGGACACCGGCAGGTCGCGGGCACGCAGCGCACCGGCCACCCGGGTGAACCAGCGCGCGATCGGTTCGTCGGTCCGGGTGAACAGGTGGTGATACCAGCCGGGTGAGGTGATACCGGCGCCGTATCCGGACGAGCCGGCCAGCCGGGAGTGGGTCCACGGTACCCAGGTCAGTGTGGCCTTCACCTTCGGCAGGCCCTTGAGCAGACGGGAATCGGCCGCCGCCGGACCGAGTTTGCCCGCCAACGCCGGGGCATGCCATGCCCCGCAGACCACCGCGATCCGGCGCGCACCGCTCTTGAGCGTCCGGCGGATGACCTGTCGCATGTACGCCTCGCGCTGCAGGGTACGCAGGTCGATACCGCCGGGCAGGAGCTCGGCCCGTGTGAATGAATCCTGTTGTGGCGCAGCATCTCCCGCGTCGTCGATCGTGCCTGCGTCGTCCCGATCCGGGGTGGACGGTGCGGGCGCCTCGGCTGCCCGGAGTGCGGCCATGGCCTCGGTGATGGCATCGAAGATCTCGGTGCCGTCCCCGGTGGGAGTCGACGACGATTCGATGACGGCGTCCCACCACCGCTCCGGATCGTCGTATCCGCCCGCGGCGGCCAGCGCGGCCAGCGGATCACCGCTGTCACCCGGTTCGGTGTCGAGGGCGAGGGTGGTGGCGGCCGGGAGATCACAGAAGCTCACGGGCACAGCGTGTTCGGACGCGTACCGTAGCGCCTGCCATTCCGGGGAGAACACCGCGAACGGCCAGAACGCCGCCCGCGACGGCTCGTTCGGAGCATAGGCCAGCAGTGCCACCGGTGGTGCCATTCCCTCGGCGGCGACGTACGCGACCAGCGGATCGGCGTCGGCCGGGCCTTCGATCAGGATCGCATCCGGACGGAAACGCTCCAGCGCCCACGACAGCGAGCGCGCCGACCCGGGGCCGTGATGGCGGATCCCGAAGATCTGCGTTCGCGGCTCGTCGAGCGCGACGGCTTCGCCGCTCATCCGTGCACCTCACGGCAGGCGCGGTAGAAATCGGACCACTCCGGGCGTTCGCGGACCACGGCCTCGAGGTACTCGGTCCACACGACGGCGTCGGCGACCGGATCCTTGATCACCGCGCCGAGTACCGCGCCGGCGACATCGCTCGCGCGCAGCACCCCGTCCCCGAAATGAGCGGCGAGCGCGATGCCGTTGGTGAGCACCGAAATCGCTTCCGCCGTAGACAATGTGCCCGACGGCGACTTCAATTTGGTCCGGCCGTCCTCGGTGATGCCGGAACGCAGTTCACGGAAGACCCGCACCACGCGCCGCACTTCCTCGGCGGCGGCCGGAATCGGCGGCAATTGCAGTGCGGCGCCGAGTTGTTCGACCCGCCGGGTGACGATCGCGACCTCGTCGTCCTCGCCGGCGGGCAGCGGCAGCACCACGGTGTTGAACCGGCGGCGCAGCGCGGAGGAGAGTTCGTTGACGCCGCGGTCGCGGTCGTTCGCGGTCGCGATGACGTTGAAGCCCTTGGCCGCCTGCACCTCGATACCGAGTTCCGGTACCGGCAGCGTCTTCTCCGACAGCACGGTGATCAGTGCGTCCTGCACATCGGAGGGAATGCGGGTGAGCTCCTCGACCCGGGCGATCGCACCGGTGCGCATCGCGGTCATGACCGGCGAGGGCACCAGCGCGCCGTCGCTGGGTCCTTCCGCGAGCAGGCGCGCATAGTTCCAGCCGTATCGGATCGCCTCTTCGGCGGTTCCGGACGTGCCCTGCACCAACAGCGTGGATGCGCCGCTGACTGCCGCCGAAAGATGTTCCGACACCCAGGTTTTCGCGGTGCCCGGTACGCCGAGCAGCAGCAGCGCGCGATCGGTCGCCAGCGTCGCCACCGCCACCTCCATCAGGCGTCGCGGCCCGACGTACTTCGGGGTGATCACCGTGCCGTCGGGCAGGGTGCCGCCGAGCAGGTAGGTGACCACCGCCCAGGGCGACAGGCGCCATGACGGTGGACGCGGACGGTCGTCGACGGCGGCGAGGGCTCGCAGTTCGTCGGCGTAGGCCTGTTCGGCATGGGGGCGCAGCAGGTCGGCGGGCGGGTTCTGGGTCGTGGTCATGCCAGCTCCTCGAGCATCAGGGTGCGTTGGGTCAGATCGTCGGCGAGGCGGTCGAAGGCGCTCTGCCAGGATGGGTCCGCGCAGCGGCGGGCGGCGACGGACACCGCCGCGACCGCGCGGACCGGGAAATTGATCGCGGCACTGCGCAGCAGCGTGCGATAGGAGGCGGGCGACAGCCCGGCCGCTCCGGGACGGGCGGCGGCCAGATGGGCCCGATCGAGCAGCAGCCGGACCAGATGTTCGGCCAGCGGCTGGGGCCACGGCCGCGGTAACGCCGAGACCAGCAGTTCCAGTTCGGCCAGCCAACTGCTGTCCAGACCGCACAGGTACCGTACGCGCCGGTCGACCGGCAGCAGCGCGAACAACTGCTGCCGCAACCGCGGATCCGCGCCCAGGGTCGGCGTGGTGGTCAGCACCTCGAACAGCGGCGTCGCCCAGCGGGAATCACCTTGTGCGAGAGCCGCTTCCGACCAGCCTGCGGCGACCGGTCCGAGGATGTCGTCGGGCAGCCGCAGCGCGGTGGCCGCCTCCGCAGAGCCGCACAGTTGTTCCCAATGGCGCAGCGGGGTGGCGGCCATCAGGCGGCGCAGCCGTTCGGCATCCACGTCGGCCCCGCCGTCGCGGCGGTAGGCCACCGGGTCGAGCCGGTCGCCGAGTCCGTCGCGGCGGGCCGCGTCGTCGAGATCGTGCGGCAGGTGCGCCTCGAGCGCGCCGGAGCGGATGATCAGCCACCGGCTCGCGCGTTCGCGCATCCGTTCCGCGAAGGCCGAATCCGGCAGGTGCGCAAGGAGATCGGCGGCGGTACGGCGAACCTCGGGCCGCGCGTCGTCGAGGGCGGATTCGAGCAGTGGCTCGTCGTCGGGCCCGACTCCGGCGGCCAGGACCGCCAGCAGTTCGGCTCGGCCGCGTGCCGGTTCCCGGCTCCAGGTGTCGGCCAGAGCTCGCCGGGCCGCCGCGGCGTCGCGGGCGCGCAGGGCGGCCAGCCAGCTCCGGCGTTCGGCGGGCCGGCCGTGCGTCCACACCTCGGGATCGTCGTCGCCGGTCCGCAGCAGCGGTCGCCAGCGTGGATGCAGCGCCGCCAGCCAGCGACCCCGGGCGCCCGCCAGGCGCAGCAACGGACCTCGGAGAGCGGCTTGGCTTCTCGCGGTCTCGAGCAGTGTGGCGCAGAGTGCGTCGGGCGCGCGCGGATCGCCGGGCAGTGCGGCCTCGAACCATTCCGCGAGCATCGGCGAGCCGTCCGCCAGCAGATGTCGCAGCCGCTGCGCCGCCGCCCGCGGCAACCGGTCGCGATCGTCGTCGGCGGCCGGGGCGAGCAACTCGGTGCGGGCCGGTCGCACCCCGCCGCGGTGGTACAGCTCCTGGAGCGCTACCGCACCCAGCACGGCGTGTTCCGGAGTGTCGGCGCGAGCGGCCGCGGTCACCGCATCGGCCAGGCCGGCGGGATCGAGGGTGCGTCGGGCGGTGCCCAGCAGCGCGACCGGCACCACCGTCTCCGACGATGCCGGGACCGCGGTGCCGGGGGTCGGCACATCGGTGAGCGATTCCGTCTCGACTCCGACGAGCTCGCCGGCCACCAGCGCGGAGACGGGGATCAATCCGGCCGCGGTCCACTCACCGACCACCGTCACGGGATGACCGCCCGACAAGCCGATCAACTGCCACGGCACCTCGGCGGTCGCGGCGAGCGGCACCGCCGTGCCGTCCGGTTCGGCGAGAAACCAGCCGGCCGAACCCGGGCTGGGGACCACATCCGCCAGCAGCATCGGCCATCCCCGCAGCCACGGGTCGGCGCCCAGCGCCCGCGCGTGGGCCTCGAGTTGGCCGGCGATGGACGCCGATTCCGACACGATGGTGGTGAATGGTTCGGGTTCGCCGTGGCGGATGCCCCGGACCGCGCGCAGCGGCATCGCCCCCGGATAGAAGTGCAGGTCCGCCTCGACCATGGTGCCGGGAATCGGCAGCTCGCCCGGGAAACTCGCACTGCCGAAGCTGTGATCGAGCACATGCGCCCAGCGTTGGGTGGCTCGCCCGAGCAGCAGAGTGCGGCGGGTGAAGACCCGTTCCTCCTCGGTGATGCGCACCCCCAGCACCATCCACCGGTCGCGGATCGCGGGCTCGCCGCCGCGGACCTCCTCGGCCTTGGCCGGATAGCCGATATGGGCGCGCACCCCGGCGGCCAGCGCGGGCGGCAGTTCGTCGAGCCGCCGGTGCGCGCCGATCAGCAGGTGCAACCGGGCGTATTCGCTGAGCAGAATCGCCGGCCACTGTTCGACGCCGAGCATGCGGCGCGGCAGTTGCCGCAGGGCTGCCGCCACCCCCGGCGCTTGGGAGTCGACCATCCGGGCGGCCACCGCCTCCAGCGCCGCGGCGGAATGGTCGGCCTGGGCCAGGCCGGTGCGGATCTGGTCGCCGAGCCAGATGTCGAGATCGTCGAGTCCGGTGGTGACCCGCGCCCGCCGCTGGTCGAGCGTCGCCTGTTTCGTGCCGCGGGCCGCCGGTTCGGCCGGTTTCGCGGCGCGCGCGACCCGGCTCGCCAGCCATTCGGCCGCGAAGTCGGCGGGCGTGTCGGCCGCCGGGACCGTGCCCTGCGACCACAGCAGCAACAGCGACAACGCATGTTTGCAGGGAAATTTCCGGCTGGGGCACGAACAGCGGTAGGCGGGGCCCGACAGGTCGACGATCGTCTGGTACGGCGTGGCGCCGCTGCCCTTGCACCGCCCCCACAGCGCACCGCCGTGGGTGCCGGTGCCCACCCACGCGGCGGTGAGCTTGCGCGCGGCGCTCACCGATGCGGTGTCGGGCGCCAGGGCCAGCACATTGTCGGCGGTGACGGCGTAGGTCGCGGCCGGAGAGGTCGTCACGTGTTCCCCCGTTCGTTCGGTACCCCGGATTTGTACCCGAGCCCACCGACAAGATCGCGCGGGCGCTCTTCCGGGCCATCGGCCGAACGACGGCGCCCGGGTTCGCTCGTCGGTTGCGAACGAATTCCCCTGGCGCGGAATGTCATTGCAGAATCAAGCACTGTTGTGGTTGATCGTGATCTCTGGCATTCTGATCTGTTCGGTTGAACCGAGCCACCCGTGAGGGGTGTAACCCGTGGAACTGCCCGGCCGGGACGGCCGAGGGGTGGCCATCGGGCGGTTCGACCGTTCGATGGCCATGCGTCCCGCCCGGGCCGGTTCTCCGGTAGCGTTCGCCACGACGAGTCGTGCGCGAGGGCCGGGAGGGGCAGTGGGGCAAGAGCAGGGGGAGGTCGCGCCACGCCTGCGTGAACTGGTTTCGGCACGGCTGCAGGCAGATCCGGCGGTGAGCCCGGAGGTAGCGCAGACGGTGCTGGCGGCGTTGGGGGAGTCCGCCGAGGAGAGCGACGCCGGGCCGCGGTCCGGAGTGTTCCTGAGCGCCATCCGTGTTCGCGGCTTCCGCGGGATCGGCGGCGAGGCGGTCCTGCGGATCGCGCCCGGTCCCGGTCTGACGCTCGTGGTCGGTCGCAACGGGTCGGGCAAGTCGAGTTTCGCCGAGGCCGCGGAACTGGCACTCACCGGCGTCAATCGGCGCTGGGAAGGCAGATCCGCGGTCTGGCGCGACGGCTGGCGAAATTTGCACTGCGACGAGACCCCTCGGATCGCCGTCGACCTCGTCGCACAGGAACGAGGCCCGTTCACGATCACGCGTACGTGGGCCGAGGGCGACGAACTCTCGGCCGGTAGCTGGACGGAGCGCGAAAACGACAGCGACAGTGCCGAATTCCGCCCCGAGGACTGGGCCCGGGCTCTGGAGCTGTATCGGCCGTTCCTGTCCTACAGCGAACTCGGCGCGGTGGTCGACGGCCGTCCCAGCGATCTGTTCGACGCCCTTCACCGGCTGCTCGGGCTCGACGACATCAGCGCCGCACTGGATCGGACCCGCACGCGCCGAATCGAATTGGAACGCGCCGCGAAACAGTCCCGGGACGGCCGGCAGGCCCTGCTGGACGAACTGCTCACCGTCGCCGACGAGCGTGCCGAGCGCGTCGCCGAGATGTTGCGCGCGCCCGCGCCGGATCTGTCCGCGGTCGCCCGCGAACTCGCCGGCGCCCGCCACGACCCCGGCGGTGTCGCGGCACTGCAGGCTGTCGCACGCCTGCGCATACCGGCTTCCGCGCAGGTCGAGTCGGCCACCGAGGCGGTCGAGCGCGGCACCGCCGAACTGCTGGAGCTGGCGACCGGAGATCTGGACGCCGAACTCCGCGTGGTCGACCTGCTGCGTGGCGCTCGTGAACACGCGGAGGGCGGTGAATGTCCGTGCCCGGTCTGCGGCCACGGTCGTCTCGACGTGCGATGGCAGCGCGAGGCGACAGCCCGGATCGAGGCCGTCGAGCGGCGCGCCGCAGTGCTCACCACCGCCCGGGCGGCGCTGGGTGAGGCGATCGCCGCGGCCCGGTCGCTGATCGAACCCGTTCCGCCGGAACTGGAATCGACCATCGCCGCGCCCAATATCGATCCCGCGGACACCCGTCGAGCCTGGTCGAGCTGGTCCGCCCTGCTCGAGGTCGAAGCGGGCGCCACCCTGGCCGCCCGGATGCGCGGCGCGCACGCCGAACTCGCGGTGCGGCTGGAGGTGTTGCAGCGGGCCGTGCACAAGGAACTCGATCGCATCGACGCGGTCTGGACGCCGCTGGTCCCGCGCATCGCGACCTGGCTGCACGAGGCCCGGCTGGTCGCCGCGGCCGAGGCCGAGCTGCGTACCGTCCGCCGCGCCGAGGACTGGCTGAAGTCGGCCGCGGCCGGCCTGCGCGACGAACGCCTCGCCCCGCTGGCCGAGCACGCCCGGCGCATCTGGGGCGGGTTGCGTCAGCGCAGCAATGTGGATCTCGGCGCGATTCGCTTGCAGGGCAACGCCGGAGCCAGTCGCAAGGTGCTGCTCGACGTCACCGTGGACGACTCGGGCGCCGCCGCTCTCGGAGTGATGAGTCAGGGCGAATTGCATGCGCTGGGCCTGGCCCTGTTCCTGCCGCGAGCCACGGTGGCCGAAAGCCCGTTCGGATTCGTCATGATCGACGACCCGGTGCAGGCGATGGATCCGGCGAAGGTCGACGGACTCGCCCGGGTGCTGGCGGCGGTGGCGCGCAGCGGACGCCAGGTGATCGTGTTCACCCACGACGAGCGGCTGGCCGAGGCGGTGCGCCGATTGCGTTTGGACGCAACGGTTCTCGAGGTACAGCGGCGCGAGCATTCGCGGGTGGAGGTGCGCGCGGTCGAGGATCCGGTGCAGCGCTACCTCGGCGACGCGCGGGCCCTGCTGCGCACCAGGCAGCTGCCGAAGGCGATCGCGACCGAACTGGTCATCACCTGCTGCCGATCGGCGATCGAGGCGGCCGCATTGGCCCGCGCCCGGCGTGAACTGCTGGCCGCCGGCATCGACCATCGCGAGGTGCAGCGCCGCGTCGATCGGGCACGCACCACGTGGGAGACGGTCGCCCTGGCGGTCTTCGGTGTACCGGACCGGGTCGACGATCTGAACGACTATCTCGATCGGGAGGCGCCGTGGGCCCGCGCGGTGGTGCGTGATGCCACGGCCGGTGCGCACATCCGCATCCAGCGCCGCTCGGGCGATCTGATCTCGGGGACGAAGAGATTCGTGACATGGCTGAATCCGTGAGGCCGACCGTGGCACAGCGCTTGGCGGCGGCCGCGGAACTGCTCGACGGCACGGTCACCGATGCGGGTGGCCTGTGGTCCCGGGCGACGGTGTGGATCCTGCGGATCGCGCTGGAACAGTCGGTGGACCGGCTGTGGGCGCGGGTGTCTCCGCCGCTGGCCCGATGCAGCATGCGTGCGCAACTGCTGGCGCTGGACAGCTGCGCCGGTCCCGAACTCGCGGGCCGCGTCGGCGGACTGTGGGCGACGCTGTCGCGGGCCGGTCATCACCTCGACTCCGAACCCGCGCCGACCCTGCACGAACTGCGCGACTGGTACGACGAAACCACCCGGCTGGCCGAGGAACTCGACCGCATCGGCCGCGCGGATGTACCCGCCGTGTTCGGCCGCGGCCGGAACCGGTGAATTCCGGGCGGCGATAATCGTGCGATGGCCGACACCTTTCCTGAGCGCCCGGACGACACCGACCGCTGTCCGTGCGGCAGCGGCGAACAGTTCGGGCAGTGCTGCGGCCCGCGCCTGGACGGCACCCGCCCGGCGCCGACCGCCGAAGCGCTGATGCGGTCGCGCTATACCGCCTTCGCCGTCGGCGATCGCGACTATCTGCTGCGGACGTGGCATCCACGGACCCGGCCGCGGCGCCTGGCCCTGGATCCGGCGCAGCGCTGGATATCGCTGCAGGTCTTCGGCACCGAGGCGGGTGGCCTGTTCGACGACGCCGGAGTGGTCGAGTTCCGCGCCACCTATCGATACGACGGCAGGCGCGGCGTACTTTCCGAGTGCAGCAGATTTGCTCGTGTCGACGGTCAGTGGGTCTACGTCGATGGAGATATCGAATCGTAATCGGCTCGTAAAGAGTCGCCAGTGCTCTCCTACTACCATTACGGCAATACATTTCCGATTAGAACAGATAGCGAAGGAGTTGCCTCAAAGTGGACGGCCGCGCGGTGACTACCGGGAACCCGGTCCCTCACTAGGGTCACCGCATGGCACGAATCGCGATCGAATATTGCACGCAATGCCGGTGGTTACTGCGGGCCGGATGGATGGCTCAGGAGTTGCTGAACACCTTCGGCACCGACCTCGACGAGGTGGCACTGATCCCCGGAAGCGGCGGAGTCTTCCGGATCACCGTCGACGGTGAGCAGATCTGGGAGCGCAGAGCCGACGGTGGCTTCCCGGATATCGCCGGACTGAAACAGCGCGTGCGCGACCGCATCGATCCCGACCGCGACCTCGGCCACATCGATCGAGGCTGACGCGGTACGAATGATCTCGGACGTACTCTCGGTTACAGGGAGTACGAGGAGGTGCGAGATGAGCACTCAATTCTTCGAGGCGACTCCGGTCGAGGACACTGCCGGACCCGTCGCCCACACGACCAGCGGTGCGGTCCGCGGATTGCGTACGGGATCCGTTCACGTGTGGCGCAGCATCCCGTATGCCGCGGCGCCGGCGGGCCCGAAGCGGTTCGCGCGGCCGGAACCGCCCGAAGCCTGGTCGGGAGTGCGTGACTGCACCGAATTCGGCGAGATCGCACCGCAGACCATGGGCGATATGGTGCCCGTGGACTCGGGGCTGCGCATGGGTGAGGACTGCCTGTGGGTCAATGTCTGGGCACCGGCCGCCGAACCGGTGCAGCCGCGTCCGGTGATGGTCTGGTTGCACGGCGGCGCCTACTGTCTGGGCACGGCCGCGCAGGCGATCTACGACGGCCGCCGGATGGTCGAGACGGGCGACGTGGTGATCGTCGCGGTCAACTATCGGCTCGGCGCGCTCGGCTTCCTCGATCTGTCCTCACTGGGCGACGGGTTCGTCGCCAATCTCGGCCTGCACGACCAGATCGCGGCACTGGAATGGGTGCGCGACAATGCCGCCGCCTTCGGTGGTGATCCGGGTAACGTCACCGTCTTCGGCGAATCCTCCGGCGCGGGATGCGTGACGGCGCTGCTGACTTCGCCGCGGGCCGCGGGCCTGTTCCACCGCGCCATCGCGCAGAGTCCGCCGGCCACCACCGTCTTCGGTCCCGACCGGGCCGCCGGGGTGGCGAGCCGCTTCCTGGAATTGATGGACCTGCCGCCCGAACGTGCCCGGGAACTGCTGGAATGCCCCATCGAGCGGATCGTGGACGCGGCCGGTGTCCTGCTCGACGAGGTGCCCCTGCAGTCGCCGGGACGGCTGGCCGCGGCGCCGGTGGTGGACGGCGATCTGCTGCCCACCTATCCGACCGACCGCTTCCAGCAGGGCCGCTCGCATCGCGTACCGCTGATCATCGGCACCAACAAGGACGAGGCGTCGCTGTTCCGCCTGTTCCGCTCGCCGATCATGCCGGTGACACCCGATGCGGTGAACGCGATGCTCAATGCGGTCGCCGGAGAACATCCCGGGCTCTCGCACGAGCGCATCGCCGAGATCACCTCCGCCTACCCGGATCTGGCCAAGACGCGCGGTGCGCTGGCGATGTCGACCGATGCGGCGTTCCGGATGCCGGCGCACTGGGTCGCCGACGCGCATTCCCGGCACAGCCGCACCTGGATGTATCGCTTCGATCAGGCCACGCCGATGCTGAAGGCGGCGCGCGTCGGCGCGGGTCACGCCACCGAATTGCCGTACATCTTCGGCAATTTCGGCTCCTTCGATCACGATCCGACCTTCTGGCTGGGCGGTCGCAAGGTCGCGAGCGAGGTGTCGGGCCGGATGATGCGGCGCTGGCTGGCCTTCGCCGAACACGGGGTGCCCGCGGCGCTGGACGGCTCGAAACATTGGCCGCCCTACCGCGAATCCACCCGCACGACACTGGTCGTCGACGCCGCGGACCGGGTGCTCGACGATCCCGACCACGATCTGCACACCGCCTGGGGTGACCAGGCGGTCGGCTTCAGCTGAGCCGGCTCAGACGCCGCTGGGCTGTTCGGCGCGCTGACCGAGCAGCACCGGCAACCGGCTGTAGCCGTGCAGGGTGAACAGCGGCCGACGCTGCGGGCGACCGGCCAGCACGAGATTCGGGAAACGTTCGAACAGCGACCGCAGCGCGTAGGTGCCCTCCATCCGGGCCAGGCTGGCGCCCAGGCAGGCGTGGATACCGCTGGAGAACGTCAGGTGATCCTTGGCGTTGGCGCGCGTGACGTCGAAGCGGTGCGGTTCGGCGAACACCTTCGGGTCGCGATTGGCGCCGGACAGCGACAACACCACGGTGCTGCCCTCGTGCACCGTGATACCGGCCAGCTCCACCTCGCGCCCGGCGATGCGGCCGGTGTTCTGCACCGGTGCGTCGAAGCGCAGAATCTCCTCGATCGCGTTGGGCCACAGCTGCGGATCCTCGCGCAGCCGGTCCAGCTGATCGCGATGGGTCACGAGCTGGACGATGCCGTTGCTGATCAGATTGACCGTGGTCTCGAATCCGGCGCCCATCAGCAGTGTCGCGGAGGCCTTCAGTTCGGTGTCGTCCAGCGTGCCGGAGCTCACCAGACCGGACAGGATGTCCTCGCCCGGCTCGCGGCGTAGCCGCGCGATGTGCTGGTCGAGGTAGTGGTCCATCTCCACGATCGCCGCCGACGCGCCGCGGGTGGTGCGCCAGCTGATGCCGATATCGAGCATCGGCGAGACGGCGTCACCCCAGGCCAGGAAGCGGTCGCGGTCGGCATCGGGGAAGCCCAGCATCTCGGAGATGATCGCGATCGGCACCTGCGAGGCGAAGTCGGCCACCAGATCCGCCGAACCGCCGGAGGGCAGGGCGTCGAGCAGTTCCGTGGTCACCGATTCGACGCGGTCGCGCAGCCGGGCGATCGCGCGCGGCGTGAATGCCGAGGCCACCGGTTTACGCATCCGGGTGTGGTCGGGCGGGTCGATCACCAGCATCGACGGCGGCTGCACCGGATTGGGTGGCAGCGTCGCCAGATCCATCAGCGGCCGCAGCGGTCCGGGCACGAAACCCTCGGCCGCCGCGACCTTGAACGTGGTGTCGCGCAGTACGGTACGGACCAGCTCGTAGTCGGCGGTTGCCCAGCCCAAGGGAGAGTGCACCAGCCGTCCCTGGGCGCGCAGGGATTCCAGCAGCGGTATCGGATCCTGGAGCGCCTCGGGGCTCGACATCAGTTTCGCCAGGGTCTCGCCGCGGCGGGCATAGGTCTTCAAGGCCAGCCGGGGCGTGCCCTGTACCACCAACCACCGAAACCAGTACTGCGGCTTCATCGCCATCCCCGTTCGTCGTCCGGTTCGCTGACACCCACACTACGGAGTGGCGGGCGTCCCGAAAACGGACTGCGGGTGGATCGCCGTGCCCTACCGGGGTAGGAGATCAGGACCGGCGCACGGTGACGCGTTCGGTGCCGATCCGGTGCTCGAGCCGAGCCGGATCGGGGGCGGTCACCTGCACCAGTGAGGCTCCGGCCGCGTATACCGCGAGCAGCCCGTCGATCAGGTGGGCGGTGGTGTCCCAGTCGGTGGTCGACAGCACCCGGTCGCTCGCGCCGAATCCCTGCCGTTCGGCCGAGGCCCGGGCCGCTGTCACGGTCTCGGCGACCGTGGCGCCGTCGAGGGCGGCGCCCGCGCCCGCCGGGTGGAACTGGTCACCGTGCCCACGCACCGACGTGGCGTAGTCGGTGATGCCGACCGGCAGATCGGCGACCGGCATACCCATCGGATCCAGCGACAGCGCGGCCACCTCGGCGATATCGCCGGCCTCGTCGATGCGCGCGGCCGAGACCAGCGCGAGTTCGGCGTCGGTGTCCGGTCGCAGCACCACCTCGGTGCCGGCCCACCAGCAGCCCAGCAGGACCGCGGCCGTCTGCCAGTGCGCGGGCAGCAACACCGATACCCGCGCGCCCGGGGCGAGGCCGAATTCGTCGCGAATCATATTGGCGGTCTTGGCCGCCCAGTTCGCCAGCGTCAGCCCGGACAGTTCGATGCGGGCGCCGGTGCTGTCGTCGTAGTGGGTGATCCGCGGCGCCGCGGCGTCGCGGGCGAGGATCGGGCCGAGCAGGGCATCGGTGAGAGTGTCGTTCAGTTCACGCATTTCGGTCCGTTCTGGCCGGCGTCGATGGGAGGCGCGGGCGGCACCGGTGTCGCGGTGCCCGAGGCCGGCGAGGTTCCGGACATGTCGAACAGACTGCCGGCCGCCGAGCCCGGACCAGAGTAGTCATCGGCGAGCACCACGCGCACCGCACCCTCGGGCACATCCTGTTCGGCGACCACGGTCAGGCCGCCGAGTGCCTCGGCGACCGCCTTGGCCTTGGGGTCGGAACTCGCGGCGGCGAGCACCCGGCTGCTGCGCACCGGCGCACCCGGCCAGTTCCCGACGGTTCCGGTGTGAAAACCCTTCCCGGTCAGCGCCTGTGCGACCTGACCGGCCAGACCGCCGGTGCTGCCGGCGTTGTAGACGTCGGCGGTGACCGAACTCGGCGCCGCCGCGCGGTCGTCGTCGTGATCGTCGGTGGTGGCGCCGACCGCCGCCGCGACGTAGGACTTCACCGATTTCGGGTCGACCTTCACCACCGATTCGCCGTCGGCGGTGGTTCCGTCGAGATCCTGCACCGGAACGGTCTCGAAATTCACCTTTCCGCCGGACAGATCCTGCAGCTGATGCATGAACGCCACCACATCCCAGTCCTCGTCGAGCACGATCGTGCGCCCGACGGCATCGGCGAGTTCGCGCAACTTCCCGGGATTGGCGAGGATTCGGGCGTTGAGGGCCTTGTTCACCAGCGAGGCCATGAACACCTGCTGGCGCACGATGCGATCCAGGTCGCCGCGTGGCAGATCGTGGCGCTGACGCACGAAACTCAATGCCTGCGCCCCGTCGAGCCGTTGCTGTCCGGCGGGGAAATCCGCACCCGAGAGCGGTTCGTCGACCGCGTTGTTCAGGCAGACGTCCACCCCGCCGACGGCATTGGTGAGCAGCACGAATCCGAGCAGGCCCACCTCGGCGTAATGGTCGACGGTGACTCCGGTGAGATTGGCGACCGATTTGATGAGTGCCTGCCGGCCGGCCTGGGTGGACTTCTGCTCGATCTGGGAATCCGAGAGGCCCTGCGCGGCGAATTTCTGCCGCGCGTTCTCCTTGGTCGCGCCGTAGGCGGAGTTGATCTTGCCCTTGCCGATACCGGGGATGTCGACATAGGAGTCGCGGGGAATCGAGATCGCGGTCGCCGACCGGCCGTCGTTGGGCACCCGGACCAGCACGATGGTGTCGGTGTTGGTGCCCACCTCGTCGCCGGCGTGCAACATCGCCCGTTCCTGATCGCTGAGCGGATTGCCGTGCGCGTCGGTGCGGCTATCGATACCGACCATGAGGATGTCGACCGCACCGTCGTGGCCGCCGCCGAGTCCCAGGTTGCCGATCCGCTCGATGCCGGAGATCAGGGAATCCACGCTGTGCCAGCCGAAGCCGGTGACGATGAACACCACCGCCGCCGCGGCCACGGCGAGCAGCCGCCCGGGACGATTCACCCCGGGGCTCGAACTCGGGCGGACGCCGCGAGCTCGCGGGATGCGGCCGCCGGGCAGTGGTGCTCCGGCGCCGCGGGGCGGCGACGACGCACTTCTGTTCTGCGGCACTCCGTATTCCTTTTCCACGCTCGATCGACCCCCGTTCGAGAATCTGCCCGCGTAGCCCACCGCCTCCGATACCGGTGGCGTACCGGGGAGTTCCCGGATTCGAGGCTATCCAACCAGTGCGCCCGCACCGCTGAACCGCTGTTGGCGTGGCGTGCCAGACTTGCCGGATGAGTCCCGATTCCCAGTCCCGGCTCGTGATCACCGGCGCCGGCGGACAGCTCGGCCGGGCGCTGCGCACGGCGGCGCCTGCGGCACTCGCCCTGGGCCGTGCCGATCTCGACATCACCGATCCCGAAGCCGTGCGCGCCGTCGTTCGCCCGGGCGATGTGGTGCTCAACTGTGCCGCCTATACCGCCGTCGACGCCGCCGAGTCCGAGCACGACGCGGCGTACGCGGGCAATGTCACCGGGCCCGCGGTACTCGCGGCCGCCTGCCGCGTGGCCGGCGCGCGCCTGATCCACATCTCCACCGATTACGTCTTCGACGGCACCGCGTCGGATCCGTACGAGCCGGACGATCCGACCGGCCCGGCAAGTGTGTACGGCCGTACCAAACTGGCCGGTGAGCAGGCCGTGCTCGGCGAATATCCGCAGGCCACGATCGTCCGCACGGCATGGGTGTACACCGGCGACCGCGGCGACTTCGTGGCGACGATGCGACGGCTCGAGGCCGAACGCGAGACGATATCGGTCGTCGACGACCAGATCGGATCGCCCACCTACGCACCCGATCTGGCGCGTGGCCTGCTGGAACTCGTTGCGCGGCAGCCGATTCCGGGGGTGCTGCACGCGAGTAATGCGGGCGCGGTCAGCCGCTTCGGGCTGGCGCGGGCGGTGTTCGCCGAACTCGGGGCCGATCCCGAGCGGGTGCGGCCGTGCGGTACCGCCGACTTCTCGAGTCCTGCGCGGCGCCCGGCATATTCGGTGCTGTCGAATCGAGCATGGGCGCAGGCCGGTCTCACGCCGTTGCGGGAATGGCGGGCGGCGTTGGCCGATGCGCTGACTCGCCTGTCGGATCGGACGCAACCGTGATCGTTGCTGCTCGCCGCCGCGTGAACCGGCGCCCGTGAGCCGCGACGCCGGCCGTCAGACTGATAAGGCCCTGTGGGTGGTTGTGCTCGGGTGCCTACTCCGGCCTCTCACCCATTAGGCTGGCCTTCCGTGAGCGCTTCGGATTCAGCCCCTTCCGCGGACCGTACCCCTCAGCTGGCGGTGGTCACCGTAACCTATTCGCCGGGCGAGCATCTCGACCACTTCATCAGCACACTCGCGACCGCCACCGCGGAGAAACCGCAGGTGATCCTCGCCGACAACGGCTCGACCGACGGCGCTCCCGAGCTGGCCGCGGAGTCCAACGAACACGTCACACTGCTGCGCACCGGTGGCAACATCGGCTACGGCGGCGCGGTGAACCGGGCGGTCGCCGAACTCGATCCCGATATCGAATACGTGATCATCGCCAATCCGGACGTGCGCTGGGGCACCGATTCCATCGATCACCTGCTGGCCGCTGCCCGGCGCTGGCCGCGCGCGGGTGCGCTCGGGCCGCTGATCCACGAGCCGGACGGCAGTATCTATCCCTCCGCGCGCCGGGTGCCCGGCCTGCTCGACGGCGCCGGCCACGCGATCCTCGGCACGATCTGGCCGGGTAACCCCTGGACCCGGCGGTACCGGCAGGAGAACGAGGAGATCGCCGAGCGCACTGTCGGCTGGTTGTCGGGCTCGTGCCTGCTGGTCCGGCGCGACGCGTTCGACAGCATCGACGGCTTCGACTCGCGCTACTTCATGTACATGGAGGATGTCGACTTCGGCGACCGGATGGGCAAGGCCGGCTGGCACAACGTCTTCGTGCCGACCGCCGAGGTCACCCATGCCAAGGGCCACGCGGCCGGGCGGCATCCGGAGACCATGTTGCCCGCCCATCACGCCTCCGCCTATCGTTTCCAGGCCGACCGCCATCCGCACTGGTGGCAGGCCCCGCTGCGATGGGCGTTGCGGGCCGGACTTGCGATTCGCTGCAAACTTGCGGTTCGATCTGCGCTGCGCGAGCGCGACCGCTAAGCGCAGCGATAACGCGTGGACCGAACCTGAAAAAGGGGAAGACTGATGCCGGACAATTCGGGAGGGAGCGCGGGCGTGGACACCGCAACTGACGCCGTGATCCTGGTCGGTGGCCAGGGCACGCGGCTGCGCCCACTGACGCTCTCGGCGCCGAAACCCATGCTGCCGGTCGCCGGTCTGCCGTTCCTGCACCACCTGCTGGCCCGGATCGCCGATGCCGGCATCACCCATGTGGTGCTGGGCACATCGTTCAAGGCGGAGGTCTTCGAGGAACATTTCGGCGACGGCGCCGAACTCGGCCTCGACCTCGAATACGTCACCGAGACCGAACCGCTGGGGACCGGCGGCGGTATCCGCAACGTGCTGCCGAAGCTGCGCGCCGACAACGTGATGGTCTTCAACGGTGACGTCCTCGGCGGCGCCGATCTGGGGGCCGTCCTCGACACGCACGCCTCGACCCGCGCCGATGTGACGCTGCATCTGGTCCGCGTCGGTGATCCGCGCGCCTTCGGATGCGTGCCCACCGACGAGACCGGCCGGGTCACCGCCTTCCTGGAGAAGACCCAGGATCCGCCGACCGACCAGATCAACGCCGGCTGCTACGTCTTCCGTCGCGAGTACATCGAGAAGATCCCGAGTGGCCGCCCGGTCTCGGTCGAGCGCGAGGTGTTCCCGTCGCTGCTGGCCGAGGGCGCCCACATCCAGGGGCATGTCGACGCCTCGTACTGGCGGGATATGGGAACGCCGGAGGACTTCGTGCGCGGGTCCGCCGATCTGGTGCGCGGGATCGCCCCCTCGCCGGCGCTGCCGGGTCAGCGCGGGGAATCGCTGGTCCACCCCGGTGCCGGTGTCGCGCCGGGTGCGCTGCTGATCGGCGGCACGGTCGTGGGACGCGGCGCCGAGGTCGGCGCCGGTGCGCGACTCGACGGTGCGGTGCTGTTCGACGGCGCCCGGGTCGAGGCCGGCGCCACCGTGGAGCGCTCGATCATCGGATTCGGTGCGCGCATCGGGCCGCGGGCGCTGGTCCGCGATGCGGTGATCGGTGACGGCGCCAGCGTCGGCGCCCGCTGTGAGCTGCTGCGTGGTGCCCGCATCTGGCCGGGCGTGGATCTGCCCGACGGCGGGATCCGCTTCTCCACCGACGTCTAGGCCCGGCGATCGCCGGACGCTGCCGGCCCGTGCTGTGAATCGGCCTGTGCTGTGGATCGACAAGGCCGCCCGTGCATTCGCGCGGGCGGCCTTGTCGTAGCTGCCGGAAGGATGTCGAACACTGGTACCGCTGACTATTGCGGGACGGCGGCGGCCGGGACCGTTGCCACGGCGTTCCGGGACGCCGTCGCCGCCGAACGCTCGCGGATGAGCAGCACACCGGTCGCGGCGACCAGGGCTGCGGTCAGACCGTGCACACTCAGCGCGGTGGTCACCGAGCCGTGATTGTTCAACACCGTGAGCATGTCGCCGACCGGGGTCACCGCGGTGGCGAGCATCGCGACGCCGAGCGCGAAGCGCTGCCGCGTCAGCAGCAGCGCCAGGAGCACCACGCCGGAGCTGATATCGCGGACCCCCTTCAGTGTCATGAAGGCCGCCGACTCTCCCTGCGGCCAGGCCGGAAGCCCGAAGCCGGGTGCCATGGAGTTCGGTGTGAGGACGTAGCCGAGGCCGATGTACAGGATGAAGGCGACGCCGATCAGGACGAGGGCGGTGGCGAGGCGAGTGCGCGTCATTGTCTTGCTCCAAAATCTAGCGTTGCTAACCGATGAGATAAGCGTAAGCGGCAATCGCTAACTTGTCTAGCGTTGCTAGAATTTAGGTATGACGGTTCAGGAACGCAAGGAACGCGAACGCGCCCAGCGCCGGCAGGCGATCATCGACAGTGCGCGTGAACTGGCCGAATCCGACGGCTGGGATGCGGTGACCGTGCGCCGGCTCGCCGAGCGCATCGAATACAGCCAGCCCGTGCTCTACAGCCACTTCTCGGGAAAACGGGCAATCGTCTCGGCCGTGGCCGAGGAGGGGATCGGCCAGTTGCGGGATGTGCTCCGCGCCGCCCACGAGCAGGCCGACGGCCCCGGTGCCGCGATGGAGGCGGTCGCCCGGGCCTATCTGAATTTCGCGGCCGACAACGCCGCCCTCTACGACGCCATGTTCGTCCTCGACACCGAACTGCCCTTCGGTCTCGACGCACCCCAGACCCTGCGCGACTGCTTCGAGGAGCTCGAGCGGTTGTTCCGCCCGCTGGTCCCCGAAGCCGACACCGGGGCCTACACCGAGGTGTTCTGGAGCACGCTGCACGGGATGGCGGCGCTGGACCGCAGTCATCGCCTCCGCCCGGACCTGTGGGAACAGCGCATGGACGTGCTCATCCGCTGGGCCACCCGGAGTTGATGCCCTGAGCCCCTCGGTTTTCGGACCCTACAGTGGTGATCATGGCGGATGCGGTGGTGGTCGGCTCCGGGCCCAACGGTCTGGCCGCGGCGGTGCTACTGGCCCGCGCGGGACTCGAGGTGGAGGTGTTCGAAGCCGCGGATAGCGCCGGGGGCGGCTGCCGTACCGCGGAGCTCACCCTGCCCGGATATCACCACGACGTGTGCGCGGGCGCGCATCCGATGGCGCTGGCATCCCCGTTCTTCCGCGCCTTCGATCTCGGTGCGCACGGCGTCGAATTGGCGACTCCCGCGATCTCCTACGGACATCCGCTCGACGGCGGGGTGGCCGCGTCGGCCTGGCGGGATCTGGACCGGACGGCTGAGGGGCTGGGCCGCGACGGTGCGACGTGGCGGCGCCTGTTCGCCCCGCTGGTGCGAGAGTGGGAGGCGGTGGTGGAGCTGGGAATGTCGGACCTGCGCCGTATTCCTCGTGATCCGTTGTCCGCGCTGCGCTTCGGCCGCCGACTGCTCGAGCAGGCATCTCCGCTGTGGGACCTGCGTTTTCGCGAGGAACGTGCGGCGGCACTGTTCACCGGGGTGAGCGCGCACGCCATCATGCCGCCGCGGCAGTTCTCGGCGGCTGGTGTGGCGTTGCTGCTGGGCACCCTCGGCCATGTGGGTGGCTGGCCGATTCCGCGTGGCGGCTCGCAGGCGATCGTCGATGCGCTGATCGCCGATCTGGAAAGCCACGGCGGGCAAGTCCACACCGGGCACCGCGTCGATTCACTGGACGAATTCGCCGGTGTGCGAACGGTTCTGCTCGACACCGCGCCCACGGAACTGCTGCGGATCGCGCGAGTGCCCACGGCGTATCGAAACCGGTTGCAGCGCTATCGATTCGGCGGCGCGGCATGCAAGGTGGATTTCGCTCTGTCCGGCCCGGTGCCGTGGCAGGCGACGGAGCTGGCGGCCGCGGGCACCGTACATGTCGTCGGCACGCGAGCCGAGGCGATGGCCGTCGAACGTGTCGTCGCGTCGGGCCGGCACGCCGAGCGGCCGTACGTTCTGGTGATCCAGCCGGGCGTCGTCGACTCGTCCCGGGCTCCCGGCGGCAACCATACGCTCTACGCCTATGCCCACGTACCCAACGGGTCCGGCCGCGACGTGAGTCCCGACGTCATCGCGCAACTCGAACGCTTCGCCCCCGGCTTCCGCGATCTGATCCAGGCCACCCACCTGCGTCCGGCAGCACGCATGCCCGCGCACAACGCCAACTACGTCGGCGGCGATATCGCGGCCGGTGCGATGACCCTGGCGCAGACGATCTTCCGCCCGACTCCGCGCTGGAACCCTTATGCCACCCCGATTCCCGGTGTGTACCTGTGCTCCGCGGCGACGCCGCCGGGTCCCGGCGTGCACGGCATGTGCGGCATGCACGCCGCGACCCGTGCCCTGCGCGAGCAGTTCGGCATCCGCATCGACCCGGCCGTCCTGCTCGGCGCGCTGTCCTGAACCGGAATCCCGCGCGCCGCCATCGGACCGGAGCGGCGATCCTCAGTGCTCGGGCATCCGCCGCCGCGGTCTACACCGGCTGGGTGCGGTACAAATCAGGCTCGATGTACATGACCCGGGCGGCGGGGACGGCCGCCCGCACCCGGGCTTCGGCGTCGTCGATCGCGGCGGCGATATCGGCGATCTCCAGTCCGGGCACGATCGACACCTTCGCCGCCACGAGCATCTCCTCCGGGCCGAGGTATTCGGTGCGCAGGTGGATGACCCGGTCGATGCGCTCGCCGTCGACCAGCTTCGCGCGGATCGCCGCGTCCTGTGCGGGGGTCGCGCCCTCACCGATCAGCAGGCTCTTCATCTCCACGATCAGCACGACCGCGATGGCACCGAGCAGCAGGCCGATGCCGAGGGTGCCGATGCCGTCCCAGATGGCGTTGTCGGTCACCACCGTCAGAACCACCGCGGCCAGCGCGATCAGCAGACCGATGAGGGCGCCGGTGTCCTCGAGCAGCACCACGGGCAGTTCCGGGCTGCGCGAGTTGCGGATGAACCGCCACCAGCTCGCACCCTCGCGCAGCGGTGCGGACTCCCGCATCGCGGTCATGAAGCTGTAGCCCTCGAGCGCCGCCGCGATGGCCAGGATCACGATCGCCACCAGGGGGGAGGTCAATTCCTCCGGATGCTGGATCTTGTGCACACCTTCGTAGATCGCGTACATCGAGCCGAGGGAGAACAGCACCAGCGCCACGACGAACGAGTAGAAGTAGCGGTTACGTCCGTAGCCGAACGGATGCAGATCATCGGCCTCCTGCTCGGCACGCTTCTGCCCGAGCAACAGCAAACCCTGATTACCGGTGTCGGCCACCGAGTGCACGGCCTCGGCCAGCATCGATCCGGAACCGGTGATCGCGGCGCCGACGAATTTCGCCACCGCGATACCGGCATTCGCGCTCAACGCCGCGAAGATCGCCTTCTTCCCGCCACCAGCAGACATGGTGCAGCCCCGGTCCTTTCGTCCCCGGCGCACGCCGGTAGATGTCCGATTTGTTCGATCAATCTACTAAAGCGGCCGAATCGGCCGTGCGCTCACTCGCCCACACACGCGCAGAACAGCTGCGCGGGGCCGCCGAGAGCTCGCGCCCGGATATCGGTATCGGTGGCCGAGATCCACGCGGCGCTGCCGGCGGCGATCGGCAATTCGTTCCCGGCCTGCGACAGCGCCACGGTGCCGGCCGTCACCAGCATGATGCCGGGTCCGACCCGCGGAATGTCGACCGCGGCGGCGTCCTCGGTCAATTCGAAGCGTCGCAGCGCGAATTCCGGGGCGGGCGTGGGGTACCGGAACGAGTTCTCATCGACCGGTTCGGGATCGATGATCGGCGTGCGCAGCGGTTCGAAATCCAGCACCCGCAGCAGCTCGGGCACGTCGACGTGCTTGGGAGTGAGCCCGCCGCGCAGCACATTGTCCGAATTGGCCATGATCTCGACGCCCATACCGCGCAGATAGGCGTGCAGGCTGCCGGCGGCCAGGAACAGGCCCTGTCCGGGTTCCAGCGTCAACCGGTTCAGCAGCAGAGCCGCCAGCACCCCGGCATCACCGGGGTACGCCTCGGCCAGCTCCAGGGTGGTGCGCGCTTCGGCCGCGAATTCCTTGGCCTGCCTGGGATATTCGAGCGGGTCGACCTGTTTGAGGTAGCGCACACATCCGTCGAGGACCTTCGGCAGCAGGGTACCCAGCATGGCCTGCGGCAGGGTGATCCAGGTGGTGAACAGGGTGCGCAGGCCGCCCGAATCCGGCTGGGCGGCAAGCAGTTCGGTGTACTGCACCAGTTCCGGCACCGCCAGCGAGTTCAGCAGGTCGACGGTGCGCAGCGGGTCGCGGAAACCGGCCAGCGCCTCGAAGCGGTCGAGTGCCACCACCAGCTCGGGCTTGTGGGAGTCGTCGCGGTAGTTGCGCATGGGGGAATCCAGCGGCACCCGCGTGTGGTTCTCCCGTTCGAATCCGTAGCGGGCCTGATCGGCGCTGGGATGCGCCTGCAGCGACAGCGGTTCCTCGGCGGCCAGGATCTTCAGCAGGAACGGCAGGCGGCCACCGAACGCCGATGCGACCGCGCCCAACTCCCGGTTCGGCTCGGCCTCCAGCAGTTCCAGCAGCGAGCGGCCGGCGCCGTCGGCGAGGACCTTCGCCGGGTCGGCGGGGTGGGCGCCGAACCACAATTCGGCCTCGGGATGGGGGGAGGGAACCTCCCGGCCGCACAGCTGAGCGAGTGCGGTGCGAGATCCCCAGGCATAGGAACGCAACGCACCAACGAGTTCGTGCACTAGTAGTGGCCCCCGTCGTAGTGGGCGGGACGGCTCGCGGCTGGGGGGCCGCCGAGCAGACGCAGATAGGCGGCGGCCATTTCCAGCCGCAGCACCAGCACCGCCAGTTGTTCGAGCTCGCTGCCGCGACCGGCCGCCGGCGCCTGGGATTCGCCCGCACCGGTATCGCGCGGCACACTCGCCTCGGTGCGCATCAGCTCGATGTCGACGTTGACCAGATCGGCGTCGACGATGCCCGCGCCCGCGCCGAAGACGGCCAGCCGGCGCCGGGCCGCGACCTGATCGCCGTCGGCGCTCACCACGAACACCCGGGCCCGATCGACCGGGGCCGGTCCGTCCAGTTGCTCGTCGTGGAACAGCGGATCGTAACCGGGCGCGGTCACCTCCGCGGATTCGATCAGCCGCGCGTTCGCGGCCACGGCCTCGGTGAGGTCGACGGCGGCCGCGATCTGTCCCGCGGTCTGCAACAGCACCTCGGCGCCGTGCTCGGCCACCACCGCGGCAGCGGGGGAATCGCCGGTCAGCACCAGCCGCCGTTCCCGCATCCGCGCGGCGAGGGTTTTGGCGGGGTTGTGGAAGACCTCGTGGTGCGGGCCGTCGCGCAGTGCCTCGGCATCGAGCACATCGGCGAGTTCGTCGAGGTTCGGGACCAGCGGTCCGATATGCATCGGATCGACGGCCTGCAGCACCGCGATGCCGACGGCGACGAATCGCAGCATCCGGTTGTGGTCGAGCACCCGGATCCGCGGCGGCAGCATGGCCGCCCGTCCGGCGGCCGCGGCTCGCATCGGGCCCTCGTCGGGCGCGGCGACCACGACTTCGGCGCCGCGGCGCAGCGCCCGGTCGACGGCGCCGGTCAGGCGCGGATCGGCCGAGTCGTCACCGGCGACGACCACCACGTCCAGCGAGCCGACCCACTGCGGAATCGTGGTGGCGCTGATGATGGGCAGCCCCGCGCGGTCGCCGAACGCGGCCTGCAGCAGAGTGGCCGCGCGGGCCGCGCGCCCGGTGCCGGAGACCAGCACCAGACTTCGCGGCCGCAGACCCTCGAGCCGGCCGAGCGCGTTTTCGGCGACGGCGGCCGCGGTGGCACGCACCTGGGCGCCCCCGGAGGCGGCCGAACGCAAAATTCCCCCGGAATCCGCGGCCTCCAACGAGGCGACGTCATCGAGGTCGAGTACGGGTGTCCCTGCGATCATCGGGCGTTGCCACCTCCCCTCAATCGGGTCACCACGCCGGGGGATGTCGTTGTCCCCGGGCGAATCCAAGCCCTGTGATTCCACTATTCCAGTCAGCCGCGCACGATGCTCAGAATCTCGGTCACGAGTGCGTCTACTTCCTCCTGCGAACGGGCCTCGACGTTGAGTCGCAACAACGGCTCGGTGTTGGATGCGCGCAGATTGAACCACGCCTGGCCGGGCAGTCGCACGGTCACGCCGTCGAGCCGGTCCACCGATTGCGCGCGCCCTTCGAATGCGGTGACCACCGCCAGGGTTCGCTCCTGCGCATCCGCTACTGTGGAGTTGATCTCCCCGGAGGCCGCGTACGTCGCGTACGAGGACGCGAGCTCCGACATCGGCCGGTCCTTCTCGCCCAGGGCAGCCAGTACGTGCAGAGCGGCCAGCATACCGGAGTCGGCACCCCAGAAGTCGCGGAAGTAGTAGTGGGCGGAATGCTCGCCGCCGAAGATCGCGCCGGTCGAGGCCATCTGCTGCTTGATGAAGGAATGGCCGACGCGGGTGCGCACGGGCGTGCCGCCGAGTTCGGTGACCAGTTCGGGCACGGCCTGCGAGGTGATCAGGTTGTGAATGATCGTGGCGCCCGGCTCTTTCGCCAGTTCGCGCTCCGCGACCAATGCGGTGATCGCCGAGGGGGAGACCGGTTCGCCGCGCTCGTCGACGACGAAGCAGCGGTCGGCGTCACCGTCGAACGCCAGGCCGATGTCGGCGCCGGTCTCGCGGACGTACTTCTGCAGGTCGACCAGATTCTTCGGGTCCAGCGGGTTCGCCTCGTGATTGGGGAACGATCCGTCGAGTTCGAAGTAGAGCGGGGCGATGGTCAGCTGCGGCACCGCACCGAGCACGGCGGGGACCGTATAGCCGCCCATCCCGTTACCGGCGTCCACGGCGATCTTCAGCGGCCGGATCGCGCCGAGATCGACCAGCCCGCGCAGGTATTCGGCATAGGCCTCGAGCAAGTTCTGTTCGGTCGCGGTGCCGCGGGTGCCCGGTCCGGCCGGCACGCCCTCGACGAGTTCCTCGGCGATGATCGCGAGCCCGGTCTCCTGGCCGACCGGCAGCGCGTTGGCCCGGCACAGCTTGATGCCGTTGTAGCGCGCGGGGTTGTGGCTGGCGGTGAACATGGCCCCGGGGCACCGCAGATGGCCGGAGGCGAAGTAGAGCTCGTCGGTGGAGGCGAGCCCGATGTGAACCACGTCGAGGCCCTGATCGAGGACGCCGTCGGCGAAGGCGGCGGCCAGTTCCGGGGAGGAGTCGCGCATATCGTGACCGATGACGATGCGCGTGGCGGGGGCGGCGTCGGTGCGCATCAGCCGGGCGAAGGCCGCGCCGACATCGCGGACGAATTCCGCGTCGATCTGCTCCCCGACAACCCCGCGAACGTCGTATGCCTTGACAACTGCGTGAACGGACTCGGCAGACCGGGCGACTGTCATGACCAACACCCTAATAGGGCCGCCGGCCCGTCCGGGCTTCAGGCCGGTCGCGCGTGTGCGGCGCGTGGTGCGGGCTCAGTTCGGGGGATCGGGTAGCACCCGTAGATGGCCGCGACGGCCGGTGCGGCCGGGCCGCTGGGGTCGCGCCGGGGGCGGGGCGTACTCGCTGTAGCCGCGCTGTTCGGGTTCCGGTGCGCGGCGTCGCATCCCGGCTTCTCGGACGGCCTCGGCCAGTGCGGTCAGGTCGTCGTCGTCCGGTGTGCTGGAGGAGAATCCACCTTCGTGCCGGACCAGTTCCCAGCCCTTGGGGGCGGTGATGCGGGAGCCGTGGGTTTCGCACAGATCCCAGGAGTGCGGTTCGGCGACGGTGGCGAGGGGGCCGACGACTGCGGTGGAGTCCGAGTAGACATAGGTGAGCGTCGCGACGGCCGGATTCTTGCAGCCTGGGCGGCAGCAACGACGCATGGGAATCACATCCAGCAGACTAACCCCCCACGCCGTGTGTCGCAGACAGACACGCGGGCCGGTCCCCGGCCACTTCGGGTCGCGCGGGGCTCCGGCTCCGGGGAGATCACGTGGCCCCGCCGCCGGCGCGGTGACTACTGTCGCAAGGTATGACCCGATCGAAGAGGCGGCCGGTGACGACCCGTTCGGTGGTTCGCCGCGGCCGCGGCGTGCGCGGACCGATGCTGCCGCCGTCGGCGCCCGCGCGCCGCACCCGCGGCCAGCAGTTCGACCGCCTGGTGCTGGAGGCGTTCGCCCCACTGGACGCCCGCTGGCACGATCGCCTGACCAAACTCGACATCGCGGTCGACGACGTCCCCAAGATCCGTCCGCTGCATCCGGATTCGGTCACCTGGCCCGACGAGGTGGTCGCCGACGGCCCGGTCCCGCTCTCCCGCCTGATCCCGGCCGGAGTCGACCGCCACAACGTAGCCACCCGAGCCCGAGTGGTCCTGTTCCGCAAACCCCTCGAACTCCGCGCCCACGACCCGGAAGACCTCCTGGACCTGTTGCGTGAAGTTTTGGTCCAGCAGATAGCCACCTACTTGGGCGTAGACCCGGAGATCATCGACCCGACAGGGGAGTAGGCGCGCAAGAACTGCCGGTCACCGCGTTCGCCGGTGAAGACGAACGCGGGCGACCATGAACAACGGGTAACCAAGAACGAGTGCCAAGCGGCCATGAACTAGTGCCGGGCGACCCGCTTTCCGTCGCCCGCCCCGCCCCGCCGAAGCGAAGCGAGGCGAACGGGGAACCCGAACAACAGATTTCGCGAGCACATGGGTAACTCACCGGGTACGCCCAGAACCCGACCAGCCCCGCGACCGCCGGCCCGAAGCGACACTCACCCGGCTCTCACGGCACGCAAGATTCCCGGAGAGGCGGGGGAGCGAGGCGGCTACGAGATGCCGCGCTTGAGGCGGCGGCGTTCGCGTTCGGACAGACCGCCCCAGATACCGAACCGCTCGTCGTGGGCGAGTGCGTATTCCAGGCACTCGTCGCGGACCTCGCAGCCCAGGCAGATCCGTTTGGCTTCCCTTGTGGAGCCGCCTTTTTCGGGGAAGAAGGCTTCCGGATCGGTTTGGGCGCACAGCGCCCGTTCCTGCCACTGTTCTTCGATGGTGTCGAACATCGCATCGAAGTCGGTGACGATGAGACTCAGCTGCGGTGGTTCGGGTTTGCGCTGAGTGCGCGCCCACTGCCCTCCCTGCGGAGTTCTGTCGAGCGATCCCGATTCGTTGTTCACCGTGCTGCCCCCCTCTCGTTCGTCGTTCCGGCTGTCAGCGCAGTCGCTTGGTGCTGCGCATGCTGTGGAATCGGTTTGCGATACACCGCCCGGAATGCCCGACGGGGCCAGCTCCTCGGCCATCGCTCCGCCTCCTCACTGTGTGTTAGCGCAGAATGATTTTTCCGTCGGACCGGACGTGCCCACCGACGGTCCCACACCGCGACGTAGTCCCGCGGACATCCCCGAGCTTGTCGTTCCGATGCGAACATGCGTTCGAAACGCGGTCTCCGCCAAAGGCTCTCGCGCGGACCCGGAATGACATGTCTGTGATTAGACACGCCGGACGCGTCGATGGTCAAGCTGCCGACACAATTCCGTTACTATCCGAGGCCGCCTTCGACGCGGTTCGGTAACCTCGAAGTAGCAAATGACCAGCAAATACGCACTCGAACCCCCGCTTCCGGGCACCGCATAGGCTGTGCGGATGTGACTGGAGAACAAGCGGACATCGCGGCCGAGATCGAGCGGATTGATCGTAAACCGCGCATTGCGGTGTTGGTCGGTGGAGTCGGCGGCGCGCGCTTCTTACAAGGTGTACGGGAACTGCTGCCGGAAGCGGATGTAACGGCGCTGGTGAACGTCGGCGACGACGTCTGGATGCACGGTTTACGCATCTGTCCCGACCTGGACACCTGCATGTACACGCTGGGTGGGGGTATCGATACCGAGCGCGGCTGGGGCCGGGTGGGAGAAACCTGGCACGCCAAGGAGGAACTGGCGAAATACCACGCGCAACCGGATTGGTTCGGACTCGGAGATCGCGATATCGCGACGCATCTGGTGCGCAGTGAAATGCTGCGCGCGGGATACCCGCTCTCGGCGGTTACCGAAGCGCTGTGCAATCGCTGGCAGCCCGGCGTGAAACTTCTCCCGGCAACCGACGATCGGTGCGAAACGCACGTTGTGATCAGCGACCCCGACAACCCTGGCGAACGCCGCGCGATTCATTTCCAGGAGTGGTGGGTACGGTACCGAGCAAACGTCGAGACCCATGGATTCGTCACAATCGGGGCGGATCAAGCCAAACCTGCCCCTGGTGTGACGGAAATCATAGAGGGTGCTGATGTGGTGCTGCTGGCCCCCTCGAACCCCGTGGTGAGCATCGGTGCGATCCTCGCGGTGCCGGGTATCCGGGGCGCGCTGCGGACCACCTCCGCCAAAGTCGTCGGTTTATCGCCCGTGATCGGGGGAAAACCCTTGCGCGGCATGGCCGATGAATGCCTCGAGGTGATCGGTGTGGAAACCTCGGCCGAGGCCATCGGACGGCACTTCGGCGCCCGCTCGGACACCGGCATCCTCGACGGCTGGCTCATCCACTCGACCGACGAGGCCGATGTGCCGGGGGTGGAGGTGCGGAGTGTGCCGCTGCTGATGAGCGATCCCGCCGCCACCGCCGCGATGGTGCGGGAGGCGCTCGACATCGCGGGGGTGCCGGCATGAGCGATCAGGCGCGGAGGCGGGAGCGGAGCGTAACCACGCAGCGCCCAGCTCATGCCGAAATTGAGCACAGCATGAGTGATCGAAACACCGACCATGCACCCGGCGGGGAGATCAGGATCATCCCCGTGCCGGGGCTACCGGAATTCCGGCCGGGTGACGATGTCGCGGAACACATTGCGGCCCAGGCCCCCTGGCTCGTCGACGGCGACGTGCTGGTCGTGACGAGCAAGATCGTCGCCAAGGCCGAGGGGCGCGTCGTCGAGGCACCCCGGGACCCGGACGAACGCGATGCCGTGCGTCGCAAACTCGTCGATGCCGAGGCGGTGCGGGTGCTGGCGCGCAAGGGGCGCACCCTCATCACCGAGAATCACATCGGCATCGTGCAGGCTGCCTCCGGGGTCGACGGTTCGAATGTGGAGCAGGGCGAATTGGTCCTGCTGCCGACCGATCCCGATGCCAGCGCCGCAGCGCTGCGGGCGGCACTGGCGCAGCGGCTGGGCGTCGACGTCGCGGTGGTGATCACCGACACGATGGGCCGGGCCTGGCGCATCGGCCAGACCGATGCCGCGATCGGTGCCGCCGGTCTGCGCGTCGTGCACGACTATGCCGGCGCGGTCGACGGGCAGGGGAACGAGCTGCAGGTCACCCAGGTGGCGGTGGCCGACGAACTCGCCGCCGCGGCGGATCTCGCGAAGGGCAAGCTGGGCGGCGTGCCGGTCGCGGTCGTGCGCGGGCTGACTCCGCACGACGACGGATCCACCGCCAAGGATCTGCTGCGCGGTGGCGAGGAGGATCTGTTCTGGCTCGGCACCGCCGAGGCGATCGAGCAGGGGCGCCGGGAAGCGCTGCTGCTGCGCCGCTCGGTGCGGACCTTCGCCGACACCCCGGTCGATCCCGAGTTGATCCGCGCCGCGGTCGGCGACGCGCTCACCGCGCCCGCTCCGCATCACACCCGGCCGGTGCGGTTCGTGTGGCTGCGGCAGCCGGAGCTGCGCGCGCGCCTGCTGGATTCGATGGCGGCGCAATGGCGTAACGACCTCGGTGCCGACGGTCTGGATCCCGATCGGGTGGAGCGCCGGGTCGCTCGCGGCCGGATCCTGTTCGACGCACCCGAGGTGATCATTCCGTTCTGTGTCCCCGACGGCGCGCACGACTATCCGGACGAGCGCCGCCGCGCCGCCGAGTCGACCATGTTCACCGTCGCGGTCGGTGCGGCTGTGCAGGGGCTGCTGCTCGGTCTGGCCACGCGCGGTGTCGGCAGCTGCTGGATCGGCTCGACCATCTTCGCGCCCGAGGTGACTCGCGAGGTCCTGGGTCTGGCGCCGGACTGGAATCCGTTGGGCGCCATAGCCGTCGGCTATCCGGAGGAGGAGCTGTCGCCGCGCCCGCCGCGCGAGGCGGGAACGGGTCTGGTCGAGTTGTGAGTACCGAGTCGTTGCATGCCTCGGCCACCGAGCTGCTCGAAAACTGGAGGCCCGCGACGCATCCGGAACAGTCCGTGCGGGAGGCGATGCTGGCATTCCTCGGTTCGGCGCCGCGCGGCTGTCTGCGCGAACACGCACCCGGTCACATCACCGCCTCGGCGGTGGTGTTCTCCCACGACGAGCGTGAGGTGCTGCTGACGCTGCATCCGCGGGTCGGCCGATGGATCCAGTTGGGCGGTCACTGCGAGCCGGGGGACGAGACCGTGGTCGACGCCGCGCTGCGCGAGGCGACCGAGGAGTCCGGGATCGCCGGACTGGAGGTCGAGCCCGGGCTGTACGGCGCGCAGGCCCACCCGATCACCTGCTCGCTCGGGGTGCCGACCCGACACCTGGATCTGCTGTTCAAGATTCGCGCGCCGCGTGGCGCGATTCCGGTGTGCAGCGCGGAGTCGACGGATCTGCGGTGGTGGCCGGTCGACGCGCTGCCCGCCGACTCGGACGTGCTGCTGCGCTGAATCGATCATCGCCGGCGGGACGGGGTGCGCGCAGCAGCCCGTCCCGCCTGGCCGTGGCGGACTGTCACAACGTGTTTACAAATCGGCAAAAATGTATAGACGTCCGACAGGTGTAGGCATATTGTCCACGGTAATGGTTACCCACATCACAGTGAATGTGGCAGCTGTATCGAATGGAGACGACGATGTCGACCGAAGCCGGAACCGCCGACGGCCTGCTCGACTCGGGCTGGCGTGACCGCAAGCGCTATCTGTGGTTGTGGGGCCTGTTCGCGCCGACGGGGCTGTTCATCATCGGACTCCCGCTCATCTGGGGTCTCAACGAACTGGGCTGGCACACCCTCGCGAAGGTGCCGTTCTGGCTCGGCCCGATCCTCATCTATCTGGTCATCCCCGCCGCCGACCTGTTCTTCGGCGCCGACGGCGAGAATCCGCCGGACGAAGTCATGGAGTATCTGGAGAACGACCGGTACTACCGCTACCTCACCTACATCTACCTGCCGTTCCAGTACGCGTCGCTGGTCATGGCGTGCTATCTGATCACCGCGGACAACCTGAGCTGGCTCGGCATCGGCGGCGGCCTGACCGTCGTGGACAAGATCGGCCTGGCCCTGACGGTCGGCATGGTCGGCGGCATCGGCATCAACACCGCGCACGAGCTCGGGCACAAGAAGGTGCATCTGGAGCGCTGGCTGTCGCGGATCGCGCTGGCGCAGACGTTCTACGGCCACTTCTACATCGAGCACAATCGCGGCCATCACGTGCGGGTCGCGACGCCGGAGGATCCCGCGAGTTCCCGTGTGGGCGAGTCCTTCTGGGCGTTCTGGCCGCGCACCGTGTGGGGCAGTCTGCGCTCCGCGTGGGGGCTCGAGCGGACCCGGCTGGAACGACTCGGGAAGCGACCGTGGAGCCTGCACAACGATGTGCTCAGCGCGTGGGCGATGTCGCTGGTGCTCTACGCGGCGCTGGTGGCCGGCTTCGGCCTCGAGGTACTGCCGTATCTGGTGCTGCAAGCGGTGGTCGGCTTCAGCCTGCTGGAGGCGGTCAACTATCTGGAGCACTACGGTCTGCTGCGGCAGCGCACGGCTCGAGGCCGGTACGAACGGCCGACACCGCGGCACAGCTGGAACAGCGACCACCTCGTCACCAATATCTTCCTGTACCACCTGCAGCGGCACAGCGATCACCATGCCTATCCGACCCGGCGCTATCAGACCCTGCGCAGCTGGGACGGGGCGCCGAATCTGCCGAGTGGCTACGCCAGCATGATCCTGCTCGCCTATTTCCCGCCGCTGTGGCGGCGCGTGATGGACAAGCGCGTCGTGGCCCACTACGACGGCGACCTCACTCAGGCGAACGTGCAACCGAGCAAGCGGGACAAGGTCCTCGCGCGTTATCAGGAGGCACGGTGAGCGACAATCGCGCAGCGGCTCACTGTGCCGACCGGGTGCGGGTGTCCCGCATGACACAGGAGGCACGGTGATGGGCGCTTTTCGTTGCCCTGTCTGCGATTACGTCTACGACGAGGCGAAAGGTGCTCCGCGGGAAGGGTTTCCGGCGGGCACCCCGTGGGAGTCGGTGCCGGACGACTGGTGCTGCCCGGACTGCGGGGTACGGGAGAAGATCGATTTCGAGGAGGCAACGTGAGTCGGCCCTATCGGATTTTCCAGTGCATCCAGTGCGGCTTCGAATACGACGAGGAGCAGGGCTGGCCGGACGAGGGTATTGCGCCGGGGACGCGCTGGGAGGAGATTCCCGACGACTGGACGTGTCCGGACTGTGGGGCGGCCAAGGCCGACTTCTTCATGGTCGAGATCGAACGTTCGTGAGTCGTTTTGACTGCGGAAGCCGCCCGTGACACCGTCGCGGGTATGCCGCGTAACGGATCCCGGGTCCCGTATCAGGAAGCGGCGCGCACCCTGTTGCGCACGTCGGTCCTCGATGCGATGCGGGAACTGCTGATCGAGCGGGACTGGGCCAAGATCACGCTCGGCGACGTCGCGACGCGGGCCGGGGTGAGCCGGCAGACGCTGTACAACGAATTCGGCTCCCGGACGGGGCTGGCGCAGGCCTATGCGCTGCGGCTGGCGGATCAGCTGGTGGACCACGTCGGAACGGCCATCGCCGACAACGTCGGCGATGCGCGGGCGGCGTTCCGCGAAGGCCTGGCAAATTTCATCCTCGACAGTGCGGCCGACCCGCTGGTGCAGTCCCTGGTGGTCGGTGAGGCCAAGCTGGATCTGCTGCGGTTGATCACGCTCGACGCCGGGCCGCTCATCGAACATGCCGCCCGGCGCTTGGCCGCGGCCTTCGAAAACAGCTGGGTGGGGGCATCGGCGGCGGAGGCGGATGTGCTCGCCCACGCCCTGGTGCGCATCGCCATCAGCTACATTCCGACTCCGGCCGCACTGCATCGCGACGCCCCGGAGGAGTTGAGCAGACTGCTCGCACCGTATGTGGAGGCGATTCTCGCCGCCCGGGACCGGACCGGCGGCCGGTAGCCCGAAATCCGTCCTGTGACAGATAACGATTTGTTCCGGCGCCGGTTGGGGTGCCGGCCGACAACCGCACCGGCCTACCACGGCCGGAACGACGGCGACGAACAGTCGCTGACCTGCGCGGTCTCGGTGGAAACGGTGGTTGCTGACCCGGTGCGGCGCAGCGGATTCGGGCCCACGCTGTCTGTGACTTCGGGTCCGCGTGTGTAACGGTTACCACTTTGCGGGTTTGAACCGGGCGTAACGGCCCCGGAGCCGCTACATATTTACCTGGCAAGAGTCCAGGTGAATTCAAGTGGGGCAATCAGTGCAAACGGTCGGCAAACGCTCGGGTTCGGCTGATCCCAAGAAGCATCTGTGGATGTTGGGATTGATCGCCCCGGGCTGCGCATTGCTCCCTTCCCAGCTGGTCGCCCGGACCGGCATCGAGGCGTTCTGGTGGATCGGGCCGATCATCGTGCTGATCGTGATACCGCTGCTGGACTGGTTCGTCGGCGAGGACGGCACCAACCCGCGCGACGAGGATTACGAGCGGCTCTCCCACGATCGCTACTACCGGTGGTGTACCTATCTGTTCCTGCCCATCCAGCTGACCGGACTGGTGATCGCGGCCTACATGTGGTCCGGTGACGAACTCGGCGTGGTGGACAAGCTGGGGCTGGCGGCGACGCTCGGTTTCGTCAGCGGTATCGGCATCAACGCCGCGCACGAGCTGGGGCATCGGGTGGAACGGCTGGAGCGATGGCTGGCCAAGCTCGCGCTGGCGCAGTCGGGATACGGGCATTTCTTCGTCGAACACAACAAGGGCCACCACGCGCGGGTGGCCACCCCGGACGATCCGGCCAGCGCCCGCTTGGGCGAATCGCTGTGGATGTTCCTGCCGCGCAGCATCTTCGGCGGACTGCGCTCGGCGATCCGGCTGGAACGTGACCGGCTGCACCGCAAGGGCCTCGGCTGGTGGAACGTGCGCAACAACATCCTGCAGGCGTGGTCGATGACGGTGGTGCTCTACGGCGCGCTGCTGGCGGTGTTCGGCCCCGGCATGCTGCCGTATCTGTTGCTGCAGGCCGTGATCGGCTTCGGGCTGCTGGAAACCGTGAACTACGTCGAGCACTACGGGTTGCTGCGCCGCCGTCTGCCCGGTGGCCGCTGGGCGCGCTGCTCGCCGGCCGACAGCTGGAACTCCGATCGGCTGGTCACCAACATCTTCCTGTTCCACCTGCAGCGCCACAGCGACCACCACGCCAATCCGGGACGCCGGTACCAAACGCTGCGCAGTACCCAGGAGGCCCCGCAACTTCCCGCGGGCTACGCGACGATGATCCTGCTGGCCACCGTCCCGCCGCTGTGGCGACGGGTGATGGATCCGAAGGTCGCCGCGCACTACGCGGGCGATCTCGGCCGAGCCAACATCGCGCCGCGCAAGCGGGAGCGCACCCTGCCCGTCTACCGGCTCGCGGGATAGTCGCGGCGTCAGACGGGAACCAGCTCGGTCCGTTCGGCGGGAGTTCCGGATGCTTCGGCGGGTTCGCTGTCGACCATCGTCGTCTCGTCGAAGGGCAGTTCCCGGTTGAGCACGGCGCGCAGCCGGACGTCGTCGATGGTCTTCGTCCAGGTCCCGACGAGGACGGTGGCGACGGCATTACCCGAGAAATTGGTGATGGCGCGGGCTTCCGACATGAACCGGTCGATGCCGACGATCAGGCCCACACCGTCCAACAGATCCGGGCGATGGCTCTGTAGACCACCGGCCAGGGTGGCCAGTCCCGCTCCGGTCACCCCGGCCGCCCCCTTGGAGGCGACGATCATGAACACCAGCAGACCGATCTGCTGCCCGAGCGAGAGTGGCTTACCCATCGCGTCGGCGATGAACAGTGAGGACATCGTCAGGTAGATCGCGGTGCCGTCGAGGTTGAACGAATATCCGGTCGGGACGACGATGCCCACGGTCGAGCGTTCGACACCGAGGTGTTCCATCTTCGCGATCAGCCGCGGCAGCGCCGATTCGGAGGACGAGGTGGAGAAGATCAGCAGATATTCGCGCGCCAGGTAGCGAACCAGCTTGACGATCGATACGCCCGAGCTCACCCGCAGCAGCGCACCCAGTACGCCGAAGACGAAGACCAGGCAGGTCAGATAGAAGGCGAGCATCAATGCCGCGAGCTGTTTCACCGCATCCAGCCCGGTGGCCGCCACCACGTTCGCGATCGCGCCGAAGGCGCCGATCGGCGCCAGCCACAGGATCATGGTCAAGATCTTGAACACCAGCTTCTGCGCGAGCCCCACGGCGCGCAGGATCGGTTCGCCCTGCGTACCCATGGCCTGGACGGCGAAGCCGACGAGCAGGGCCACGAACAACGTCTGCAGCACGCTGCCCGCGGTCAGCGACGACAGCAGCGATGTGGGGATGATGCTTTCCAGGAAGTGCCAGGTGCCGCCGGTGCTTTCGGCCTGCTTCACGTATCCGGCGGCCGCGCCGACGTGTTCGTGGACGTTCAGCCCACTGCCCGGCCGCAGCAGATTTCCGACCACGAGACCGATCGTCAGAGCCACCGTCGACATGATCAGGAAGTAGCCGAGCGCCAGGCCGCCGATCTTGCCGACCCGCGCCGCCGCCCGCACCGAACCGATACCGAGCACGATCGTGCAGAAGATGACCGGCGAGATCATCATCTTGATCAGGTTGACGAACATGGTGCCCAGCTCGCCCACCGACTTCCCGAAGCCGGGCGCGAGCCAGCCGACGAGTACGCCGGCCACGACCGCCACGATGACGGCGAGATAGAGCCAATGGGTACGGTCGCGACGGTGCGTCCGTGTCGAGTCGCTCATGATGTGCCTCCGGTGCTGCCCGATCTGTGCCTCGGGTTCGTACTGTGATGATGGGGGTGACCGTGACCTCGGTCACCATTACGTACGTTTCGTTCACGGGAGGGCCGTTGCGGGCGAAAGGCCGGACCGCGAGTTCGCCTGTGCGGCGCGCCCGGGGCATGACGCTGGCCGGCCAGGTCTTCGTGGTGCAGCTGGCGGTCCTGGTGGTGGTGATCGCGGTCGGGTCGGCGCTGGCGGTGTGGGAGGTGCGCCGCGAACAGGACGATGCGACGGCTCGCCGGGTGACCGGCATCGCGGTCGCCCTCGCTCAGGCGCCGTCCACGGCCGCCGCGGTGCGCACGCCGGATCCCACGGCCGTGCTGCAGCCGGTGACCGAACGGATCCGGCAGCGGACCGGAGTCGATTTCATCGTGGTGATGGCACCCGACCGCACCCGCTACACCCACACCGATGTCAGCCGGATCGGACAGCCGTTCAGCGGAAACATCGATCGGGCGCTGGCCGGTGCGACGTTCACCGAGACCTACACCGGGTCGCTGGGCCCGTCGATCCGGGCGGTCACCCCCGTCGTCGACGACACCGGCCGGGTCGTCGCGCTGGTCTCGGCGGGCGTGACCCGGGCCCGCATCGGCGATCAGGTGGGTGCGCAACTGCCGCTGATCCTCGGTGCGGCCGGCGCCGGTCTGGTGCTGGCCGTGCTGGGCGCATTCCTGCTGCGCCGCCGACTGCTGCGCCAGACCCAGGGACTGGGTCCGGCCGAACTCCGGACGCTCTACGAACATCACGATGCCGTGCTGCACTCCGTGCACGAGGGGCTGATCGTGTTCGACCGCGACCACCCGGAGGCGGCGGTGGTCAACGACGAGGCCAGGCGCCTGCTGGAACTGCCCGACGGCCCGGTGCGCCGCGCCGACCTGCCGGTGTCGCTGCGGCGTCTCGACGCCACGGTGGTCCGCGACGAGATGCATGTGACTTCCGCCCGCGTGCTGGTGGTCAACCAGGACGTCGTCTCCTGGGCGGGGCGGCGCCTCGGCACGGTCCTCACCATCCGCGACCACACCGAACTCCGCGACATCATGGGCGAGCTGGATTCCGCGCGCGGTCTGGCCGAATCGCTGCGGGCGCAGGCGCACGAGGCGGCCAACCGGTTGCACGCGGTGATCACGATGGTCGAGCTGGGCCATGTCGATCGAGCTGTCGACTTCGCGACGGCCGAACTGCGGCTGTCCCAAGCACTCATCGACCGCCTGACCGATGCGGTCCACGAGCCGGTCCTGGTGGCGCTGCTGCTCGGCAAGGTCGACCGGGCCATCGAACGCGGTGTGGAGCTGACCGTCGCCGAGGACACCGCGCTGGAATCGGTCGCCCCGCTGACCGCGCAGGAAGTGGTCACCCTGGTGGGAAATCTGGTCGACAACGCGGTGGACGCGGTCGCGCAGGATCCCGACGCGTGGGTGGAGGTCTCCGTCCGCTCGGAGGCGTCGGCGCTGATGGTCAGGGTCGCCGACAGTGGGCCGGGAATGTCGGAGGAGGCTTTCGCGCAGGCGATGGAACGGGGATATACGACCAAGGCCGAACATCACGGACTCGGCCTGGCGCTGGTCTGGCGGCTGGTGACCCGATACGGCGGTACGCTGCGGGCCGAGCGCAGCCCGGAATCGGCTGTCGTGGTGAGGATTCCGGTGCGATGACGGGGCAGCCGATCCGGGTGCTGATCGTGGAGGACGAACCGCGCATCGCCGAGGCGCATCACTCGTATGTCGCGCGGGTGGCCGGATTCGAGCCGGTGGGTGTGGCCGCCACCGGCCGCGATGCGATCCGGACGGCAACCCACGCTGCCGCCGCGGGAACCCCGATCGATCTGGTGCTGATGGATCTGGGGCTGCCGGATATCGGCGGGCTCGAGGTGACCGCCGCCCTGGCCCGCCTGCGGCCGCGACCCGATGTGATCGCCATAACCTCGGCGCGCGACCTCGAGATGGTGCGTGCCGCGGTCGCGCACGGGATAGCGCTGTATCTGCTGAAACCCTTCACCTTCGCGGCTTTCCGCGACAAACTCGAGCGCTATCTGGAGTTCCGGGCCGCGTTGCCGGCCGGTGATGCGACGCTGACCCAGCACGACATCGATCGGGCGTTGAGCGCACTGCGCACCGCCGATCCGAAAGCGGCCGCCCCGAAAGGTATTGCGCCGCAGACGCTCCAGGAGATCTCGCGGGCCGTGCGCGAGGCGCCGGACGGCCTGTCGGCGACCGAAACCGGCCGTGCCGTGGGCGTTTCGCGTGTCACGGCATGGCGCTATCTGGAGCAACTGGCGACCGACGGCGTGGTGGAACGCCGATCGGACTACGGCCGCGCGGGGCGTCCCCAGGTCCGCTACGTCTGGCGCCGGTGATGCGCAGCCAGTGGGGCGGCCAGGGGGCCGGGGCGGCCGCCGGCGCGGCCGGGACCGGAATTCGATCCGGCCGACCCGGCCGCACCCCGTCGGCGTACACCGAACGCGTGTGAGCGACTAGCCTGAGTTGTCGAACCGACATCCACCGAGAGGCTGATCCAGGCGCATGACGACCTCAGAACTTTCCGCTCAGACGAACCTGACTCCCGATGTCCGCAACGGCATCGACTACAAGGTGGCGGATCTGTCGCTGGCCGAGTTCGGCCGCAAGGAGATTCGACTGGCCGAACACGAGATGCCCGGTCTGATGGCGCTGCGGCGCGAGTACGCGGAGGTGCAGCCGCTGAAGGGTGCGCGCATCTCCGGTTCGCTGCACATGACGGTCCAGACCGCGGTGCTGATCGAGACCCTGGTCGAACTGGGTGCGCAGGTGCGCTGGGCGTCGTGCAACATCTTCTCCACCCAGGATCACGCGGCCGCCGCTGTCGTGGTGGGCCCGCACGGCACGATCGACGAGCCCAAGGGCACGCCGGTCTTCGCCTGGAAGGGTGAGACCCTGGAGGAGTACTGGTGGGCGGCCGAGCAGATGCTCACCTGGCCGAACGAGCCCGCCAACATGATCCTCGACGACGGTGGCGATGCGACCATGCTGGTGCTGCGTGGCGCCCAGTTCGAGAAGGCGGGAGTCGTTCCGCCCGAGGACGAGTCGCATTCCACCGAATACAAGGTGTTCCTCAACCTGCTGCGCGCGAGCCTGGCCGCCGATGCGGGTAAGTGGAGTGCGATCGCCGAATCGGTGCAGGGTGTCACCGAGGAGACCACCACCGGCGTGCTGCGGCTGTACCAGTTCGCCGCGGCCGGCGAGTTGACCTTCCCGGCGATCAACGTCAACGACTCGGTCACCAAGTCGAAGTTCGACAACAAGTACGGCACCCGGCATTCGCTGATCGACGGCATCAACCGCGGCACCGATGTGCTGATCGGCGGTAAGAAGGTGCTGATCTGCGGTTACGGCGATGTGGGCAAGGGCTGCGCCGAGTCGATGGCCGGCCAGGGCGCGCGTGTTCAGGTCACCGAGATCGACCCGATCAACGCGCTGCAGGCGCTGATGGACGGCTTCGACGTCGTCACCGTCGAGCAGGCGATCGCCGATGCCGACATCGTGATCACCTCGACCGGCAACAAGGACATCATCGGCCTGGACCACATGAAGGCGATGAAGGATCAGGCGATCCTGGGCAATATCGGCCACTTCGACAACGAGATCGACATGGCGGCGCTGGAGAACTCCGGGGCCACCAAGCTGAACATCAAGCCGCAGGTCGACCTGTGGACCTTCGATTCCGGCAAGTCGATCATCGTGCTGTCCGAGGGCCGGCTGCTGAACCTGGGCAACGCCACCGGCCACCCCTCGTTCGTCATGAGCAACAGCTTCTCCAACCAGGTCATCGCGCAGATCGAGCTGTGGACCAAGCCGGAGCAGTACGACAACGAGGTCTACCGCCTGCCGAAGGTGCTCGACGAGAAGGTCGCGCGCATCCACGTCGAGGCGCTGGGCGGCACCCTCACCAAGCTGACCAAGGACCAGGCCGAATACATCGGCGTGGACGTCGAGGGCCCGTTCAAGCCGGAGCACTACCGGTACTGAGTTCGGAAACGGTTGTCCCGCCGGCGCTTTCGAGCCCGGCGGGACGACCGTCTCCTGCGCCGCGACGCTCAGATCTGGCAGGTGGGGCTGGGGTGCAGCAACCAGCACAGCACCGAGCCCGGCTCGTTCGAACCGCTCGCCGAGCCGGATCCGAGCGGCGTGTCGGCGATCGCGGTGTTCGCCTCCGGCGTCCGGACTGTCGTCGCGGCGGCACAGACGGTGCCCGGGGTACATCCGTGGCTGATCTGGCCGAGCAGTTTCAACAGGTCGATGAGGCTGCTGCCGGCGCCGCCGTCGGTGGCCGAATCCGCACTTCCCGCGGTGCCCGCGACCGGGGCGGCCGGCTCGAGCGGGAGTGGTGCGGCCGCCGCGACACCGGCGGCGAGACCCGCGGTGATCGCGAGAGTCGCTGCGGCGGTACGTAATACACGAGAGATGAGCATGGGCGCCTTCCTGTTTTCGGGACGCTTCCTTCATCCCGCGCGGTGTCGCGGCCGTTATCCGGTGTGATGCCCCCAAAAGTAGTGCCTTATGAAACGTTGACGTTTCTGATAACGCGCGCGGGTGCGTGGAACAGGGCGGACGCAAAAGTTGTAACCTGCACGTTATGGGTGCACTCATCGCGGTAGAGGGCCTCGACGGCGCGGGTAAGCGGACGTTGATCGACGCCGTCGTCGCGGGCCTGCGCGGCCGCGGGCTGCGTGTGGACACGCTGGCCTTCCCGCGCTACGGCAGGTCGATCCACGCGGATCTGGCGGCCGAGGCGCTGCGTGGCCGGCACGGCGATGTGGCCGCATCCGTGAGCGCGATGGCGCTGCTGTTCGCCCTGGATCGCGCCGAGGCCCGCGACGAGTTGTCGAAACTGTTGGCGGACAACGATATTGTGCTGCTCGATCGGTATGTCGCCTCCAATGCCGCCTACAGCGCCGCGCGGGCGGGCGAACAGGCGGACGGCGAAACGAGTTCGTGGGTAGCGGAATTGGAGTTCGGCCGGTTCGAACTGCCGGTGCCCGATATCCAGGTGCTGCTCGACGTGCCGACCGAGCTGGCGATCGAACGCGCCCGGCGCCGAGGTGAACTCGACACCGCCCGCGCGCTCGACGCCTACGAACGAGATATATCGCTGCAGGAGCGTACGGCGGCGGTCTATCGTGTGTTGGCCGAATCGCGGTGGCACGGGCCGTGGTGGGTCCATGCGCCGCAGGACGATCCGGTCCGACTCACCGAACGACTGGCGGAAATGATTGGCCGATAGGGTGGCATGTGCGTCGGTAATGTAACCAGTGTTGGCGTGGTTGCCCGTTCCGAGCCGGAGAGATGACAACATAGTAATTATGAAGCCGAAGATTCTGGTCGTCGACGACGATATGGCGCTCGCCGAGATGCTCACGATCGTCTTGCGCGGCGAGGGTTTCGACCCCCATGTGGTCGGCGACGGCACGCAGGCGCTCACCGCGGTCCGGGAATTACGCCCGGATCTGGTGCTGCTCGACCTCATGCTTCCGGGCATGAACGGTATCGACGTGTGCCGGGTGCTGCGCGCCGATTCCGGTGTGCCGATCGTGATGTTGACGGCCAAGACCGACACGGTCGACGGCGTCCTGGGCTTGGAATCGGGTGCCGACGATTACATCGTCAAACCCTTCAAGCCGAAGGAGCTGGTCGCGCGGGTGCGGGCGCGGTTGCGCCGTACCGACGACGAGCCGGCCGAACTCCTGTCGATCGCCGACATCGTCATCGACGTACCGGCCCACAAGGTGACCCGTAGCGGTCAGCAGATCTCGCTGACCCCGCTCGAGTTCGATCTGCTGGTGGCCCTGGCGCGCAAACCGCGGCAGGTATTCACCCGCGAGGTGCTGCTCGAGCAGGTGTGGGGTTACCGGCACGCGGCCGACACCCGCCTGGTGAACGTGCACGTGCAGCGACTGCGGGCCAAGGTCGAGAAGGATCCCGAGAACCCTGAGATCGTGCTGACCGTTCGTGGCGTGGGCTACAAGGCCGGACCGCCGTGATCGCAGGCTCCAGAAGCCGCGTCGAGCGGCTGCTGGCAGCCGTGGTGGCCTGGTTCAAATCCGTCGGAGAATCGCTGGGCCACACGTGGCGACGATCGCTGCAGTTGCGCGTGGTGGTTTCCACGCTCACCCTGTCGCTGATCGTCATCACGATCCTCGGTGTGGTGCTGACCAGTCAGATCACCGACCGCCTCCTGGACGCGAAAGTCAATGCGGCCGTTGAGGAGATGGGCCGCGCCCGCAATACCGTCGAGGCGCAGCTGACGGGTGTCTCCGATTCGAGTACCCAGGCGGTCCGGTTGCAGGACGCCGTGCGCGCACTCTCCACCGGCAGCGGCAGTTCCTCCACCGGCGGGGCCGGAACCTACAACGTCGCCCTGGCGATGGTCGGCGACGGCCAGCAGGAGGTGACCGCCGGGCCGATGCTGGAGGTTCCCGCCGAGTTGCGCCGGTTCGTCCAGCAGAACCAGGTGAGTTACCAGTTCGCGACGATCTCGGATCCGGACGGATATCGCGGGCCGGCGCTGATCATCGGCAGCCCGAGCTCGGAAGTGCCGACCCTCGAGGTCTATCTGATCTTCCCGCTCAACAACGAGCAGCGCAGTCTGAGCCTGATGCGTGGCACCATGCTGATCGGCGGCATCGTGCTGCTGCTGTTGCTGGCCGCGATCACCGCGCTGGTGGCCCGGCAGGTGGTGTTGCCGATCCGCTCGGCCGCCCGGATCGCCGGACGCTTCGCCGACGGCCGCCTCAAGGAGCGGATGCTGGTCCGGGGTGAGGACGATATGGCCAGACTCGCCATGTCGTTCAACGAGATGGCCGAAAGTCTGTCCAATCAGATCACGCAGCTCGAGGAATTCGGCAACCTGCAACGCCGCTTCACCTCCGACGTCAGCCACGAACTGCGGACCCCGCTCACCACGGTGCGGATGGCCGCCGACCTCATCCACGGCTCCAGCGACGAACTCGATCCGGCGCTGGCACGCAGTGCCGAACTGCTGGTGACCGAGCTGGACCGGTTCGAGGGCCTGCTCAACGACCTGCTCGAGATCAGCCGCCACGACGCGGGTGTGGCCGAATTGCAGATCGAATCGCTGGACGTGCGCATGTGCGCGCGGGCGGCGGTCTCCACGGTCCGGCATCTGGCCAAGGAATCCGGCTGCGAACTGGTGGTGGATCTGCCCGAGGAACCGCTGGTCGCGGAGGTCGATCCGCGCCGCGTCGAACGCGTGCTGCGCAATCTGCTCGCCAACGCCATCGACCACAGCGAGGGCAAACCTGTCCTCATCCGGATGCGCGGCGACGTCGACGCCAACGCCGTCGCGATGGTGGTGCGCGATCAGGGCGTCGGACTGCGGCCCGGCGAGGAGAAGCTGGTCTTCAATCGCTTCTGGCGGTCCGATCCCTCGCGGATGCGGCGTTCCGGCGGTACCGGCCTCGGTCTGTCGATCAGTGTCGAGGATGCGAATCTGCACGACGGACGGCTCGAGGCCTGGGGTGAACCCGGCGCGGGCGCGAGCTTCCGCCTGACTCTGCCGCTGGTGCGCGGACGCAAACTCGGTGCGAGCCCCCTGTCGCTGGAACCGCCCAAGCGGCGGCTGGCCGATCTGCCCGCCGGTTCGGTGGACGCGGCCCACGACCCGGTGGACCCGGCCCCGGAAACCGATCCGGCAGGCGATTCGCCCGATCCGGCCGCGAGCCGGACGCCGGACGATGGGCCCGACGGCGCGGCGGGCGTTGCCGGTACCGTCGAAGCGAATGCCGATGCCGAACCGTCGGCCCGTACGACGTCGGCGGCCGAGGACTCGCCGGAATCGCCGGAGGGTGAACCGGCGGCCGAGCGGAGCTCGCCGAAACCGGCGGGGGAGAGCGCGGGCGGTTCGGACGACACCGCACGCGCCGACAAAGAGGACATCAATCCATGAACCGCACCCGTCTGGCAACGCTGCTCGCCGCGCTGTTCAGCTGCGTGCTGGTTCTCGCGGGCTGCGCCAATCTGCCCGATTCCTCGGCTCCGCAGGCGCTGGGCACGCTCAACCGTCAGCCGACATCGACCGGTCCGCATCCGCCGAACTCCGGGCGAGACCCGGATCTGCTGCTTCACGACTTCCTCGAAGCGACTGCCGATCCGGCCGACCACCATCGGACGGCACGGCAGTACCTGACGCCGGCGGCCGCGGAGGGGTGGGACGACAGTGCCCGCACCATCATCGTCGACAAACCCGACACTCTCAGGGAGTCGCGGTCGGATGACGCCGCGACGTACCGTATCCGGGCGCGGAAACTCGGTGAGCTCGCCGGCGACGGGTCTTTCCGTGCCCAGGACAATACGTACGAGACCCGAATCGAGATGAGCAAGGTCGGTGACGAGTGGCGCATCAGCCAGGTGGAACCGGGCGTTGTCGTCGACAGTTCCGCGTTCTACAAGGCGTATCGCCGGTATCCGCTGTATTTCGCCAACAGTGCTGGGACCACCATGGTTCCCGAATTGCGTTGGATCTCGAGCCCCAAGGATCAAATGACGCAACGGTTGGTGGGACTGCTGGCCGCAGGCCCGCAGCCGACCCTGTCGCCGGCCGTGCGCAACATGCTCGCCGCGCCCGTCAGCGTGCGCGAAGGTATCACCAAAGCCAACGGCGAACCGGATAACGTCGGCGTCGGCCTCGGCGGGGTACGCATAGATTTCGCCGGCGCTTCGGCTCTCGATGCGCACGGTAAGGAGATGCTGGCAGCCCAAGTGGTACTGACCCTGGCCGGGGCGGATATTCCCGGCCCCTATGTTTTGCTCGCCGACGGCAAGCCCCTGGACGATCGGTACGCCGGCGTGGGCTGGTCATTGGACGACGTGAGTGCGATGAATCCGACAACTCCCACAGGAGATCGGTCCCATCTCCATGCATTACGGGACGGCTCGCTGGTGGCCGTGGATCTCTCCAAGGGGCAAATCGTCCCTATGCCCGGATACTTCGGAGCCGCCCGAAATCTACAGTCGGTCGGATTGTCCGAAGAAGGAAAGCTGATCGCCGCCGTCGCCGAGAGCGGGGCGCCTGCACCCGCCCCGAGGCACACGCTCATCATCGGCAGCTATGACGGCACCTCGACGTTCTCGGTTGTGCAGGGCGACACCATCACGCGGCCGTCATGGACCTCCAGTGGGGAAGCGGCGTGGACGGTGGTCGATGGCACCCGGGTAGTCCGCGTCGCGCACGATCGCGGCACCGGCAACGTATCGATGCAGGACGTCGATACGTCGACGCTGACTGCGGGGGAGGCGAACAGCACCGACCCCGTGCCCCGTCTCCCGATCACCGACCTCAGTATTTCCCGCGACGGAACGCGCGCTGCCATCATCGCCGGAGGCAAGGTTTACCTCGCTGTCGTGGTTCAGCATCCGGACGGCAAGTACGCTCTGGTGTCGCCCCGGCCGGTGGCAATCGATCTCAGCACTACGGCCGTATCCATCGACTGGTCCACTCCTGATTCGCTCGTTTTGGCAAGAGAGGGAGACGTGAACCCGGTGGAGTCGGTGTTTATCGACGGTTCAGAGCTGACGCCACTGTCCAGTCAAAACCTGACTCCGCCTGTACGGGTCGTAAGCGCTGCTCCCGGGATTCTCTACGCGGCCGATTCACGTGCAGTTATGCAGTTGCAGTCGACAGGACCGGCGGCGGACCGGTTTTGGCGTGAGACGCCGGGGCTCGGTGCCAACACGGTGCCGGTCATACCGGATTGAACAATCGGATCTTCGCGTAAACCTGTTGTGCTCCAACGGATCTCGCGGTAATGTCGGCGGCGGACCGACGAGCTCGTCGAGCTCGGGGGGTTTCTCAGGGAGGGATTCGAATGATTCGCAAATTGTCTGTTGCCGCAGCATCCGCACTTGCCGTTGCAGTTGTCGGTATCGGGGTCGCGCACGCCGCTGACCTGCCGACTCCGGAGGGGACGGTGTTCACGGGCGAATATGCGCAAAATGATTGCGCCAGGGCGTTGGAGCAGGACCTCAACGCCCTCAATGGGGCAGCGCAGGGTACTTGTGACCCGGACGGGTCAGGTGGGTGGGTGCTGCACCTCGGCACACACTGACGGCGGGGACTCTGGTCCATCCAGCAACTAGAGCGCGGCCTGGGCATGCGGTCCGGACAACCCGGAACCGGATGCCCAGGCCATTCGTCGGTTCGGGCCGTCCCGAAGCCCGTCCACCCGCCACCTGTCGGTGCCCTCGGCCACACTGGGCCGATGCGGACGCTGCTGGATTTGGTCCTGCCGCAGTACTGCGGGGGATGTGGATCGGCCGGAACCGGATGGTGCGAGGAATGTGTTGCGACCCTGAGCGCGGGGCCGATGCGAGTGTGGCCGCGCACCGATCCGGGGGTGCCGTGCTGGGCGTTGAGCGGATACGCGGGGCCGGCGCGGCGCGCGGTGGTGGCGGCCAAGGAATCGGGCCGCCGGGATCTGGCCGCACCGCTGGGCCGCGCACTGGCCCGCGGCCTGGGCGGGCTGCGCGCTCCGGGCCGGCCGTTGATTCTGGTCCCGGCGCCGAGTCGCCGGGTCGCGGCACGGCGCCGCGGGGGTGATCCGGTGCTGCGGACGGCGCGCGTCGCGACCGGTTGGCTGCCCGATTGCCATCTCGCACCCGTGCTGTGGGCCCGTGGTGGGGTGCGCGACTCGGTCGGATTGAGCGCGCGGGCACGCCGGGACAACCTGGCGGGCCGGATCGCCGGCCGCATCGAATCGACCTCGGTGCTGGTCACCCTGGCGGCCGCCGACATCGTGCTGGTGGACGATGTCCTCACCACGGGGGCGACCGCGGCGGAATCGGTGCGGGTACTGGCTGGTGCGGGTGTGAACGTGCGTGCCGTGATGGTGACATGCGCCGCGTGAGTCGGAGAAATTTGCGTGAACAGTGGCGGACCGATCGTCGGCGTAATAGCGTTGCTGACAGAGCGATCTGACACCCGAACCCAGAGTTTGGAGGTGGCGACTCGGACGACTTCGTACCGAGCTTTCCGGCATGAGTGGCGGGCCACGGGTGGCAGTCTGCAAGCCCTTTCCGAATCCCGCGCAACCCTCTCTTCGTCCGGCTCGGTGCGGTTGCTAACCCGCCGCACATGATTCGGTTGTGCGGCCAGATCCGGGAGGTACGCGTGACGACTTCACGACCTTCAGTGAAAGAAGCAGATCCCTCGACCGGTACGGGCACCCAGCTGGGTTCCGATGAACTGAACGGAGCCGAACAGACTATTTCGGATGTGCCTCGGACGCCCGATGCGGACGTCGTGGTCAAGGGACGTAACGTCGAGGTACCCGATCATTTCCGCATTCACGTCGCGGACCGACTCTCCCGCTTGGAACGTTTCGACCCGTCGATCTACCTTTTCGATGTCGAGCTGTTCCACGAACGAAACCGCCGCCAGCGCAAGAACTGTCAGCGTGTCGAGATCACCGTGCGCGGCAAGGGTCCGGTGGTCCGGGCCGAAGCCTGTGCCGACAGCTTCTACGGCGCACTGGAGTCCGCGGTGGTCAAACTCGAGGCCCGATTGCGGCGCAGCAAGGACCGCCGCCGGGTGCACTACGGAGAGAAGACGCCGGTATCGGTCGCCGAGGCGACGGCCGCCCTGGTGGAAGACACCCTGCCCGCCGGCGCCGACGGATCCGAGTCGGCCGACCGCACCGATACCGAATCGGGCGAGTACGCCGGACCGGGGCATATCGTGCGCACCAAGGTCCATTCCGCGACTCCGATGTCGGTGGACGACGCCCTGTATCAGATGGAGCTCGTCGGCCACGACTTCTTCCTCTTCCACGACCGCGAGACCGATCGTCCGTCGGTGGTGTACCGCCGCCATGCCTTCGACTACGGGTTGATCAGGCTGGCATAGCGAGTGTCGGAAGCCGGACGGCCGGGGCCGAAACGCCCCGGCCGTTCGCCGTTCACCGGACCGGCGAGATTACCGTGACACCTTGTATCGGAATCTTGCTCGCCCTACTGTAAGGGCATGGCCACCAAGCGTTCTCGTCGCGCCGTCATCGTCGCCGGTGCTCGCACCCCGTTTCTGCGCGCCTTCACCGACTACACCCGAATGGACACCATCGACCTGGGTGTCCTGGCGGTCGGCGGTCTGCTCGAGCGGACCGGGCTGCCCAAGGATCAGGTGCAGGCGATGGTGTGGGGCGGGGTGATCCTGCCGAGCGCGGCGCCCAACGTCGCGCGCGAGATCGCCTTGGATCTGGGCCTCGATCACGGTTGCGAGGGCTACACCGTGACCCGCGCCTGCGCCTCCGGCCTACAGGCCGTGACCGCGGCGGCGGCCGCCATCGAGCGCGGCGAATACGACATCATGGTCGCCGGTGGCAGCGATTCGACCAGTAATGCCGAGGTGAAGCTGCCGCAGAAGATGGTGCACGCGGCCGCGCCGCTGGCCCTGGGCAAGCCGAAGCCGAAGGATTACCTGTCCGCGGTGGCGCAGCTGGCGCCGTTCACGGATCTGCTGCCGCGACGCCCGAAGATCGCCGAGCGCACCACCGGCGAGCTGATGGGGGAGTCGGCGGAGAAGATGGCCCGCATCCACGGCATCACCCGGGAAGAACAGGACGTCTTCGCCGCCCGCTCGCACCATCGCGCGGCGGCGGCGATCGAATCCGGCCGATTCGACCGGGAGGTCCTTCCGGTCGCCACCGCGGACGGGAAGACGGTCACCCGGGACGGGCTCGTGCGCGCGAACACCAGCGTGGAGAAGCTGGCGACCCTCGCCCCGGTTTTCCGGCGCGACGGCACGGTGACGGCGGGCAACGCCAGCCCGCTGACCGACGGCGCCGCCGCGGTGCTGCTGATGAGCGAGGAGAAGGCGCGGGCCCTCGGTTTCGAACCGCTGGCGGCCTTCCGGTCCTGGAGTTTCGTCAGCGTCGATCCGTCCGATCAGGTGCTGATCGGTCCGGCCATCTCCATGCCGCGGGCGCTCGACAAGGCCGGCCTCGCCCTGTCGGACGTGGATTTCGTCGATATCCACGAGGCCTTCGCCGCTCAGACCCTGTCGGTGGTGTCGGCACTCGGCAGCGACACGTGGGCGAAATCGCGGCTGGATCGCGACAGTGCCGTCGGCGAGATCGACCCGGAGATTCTCAACGTGCACGGCGGTTCGGTCTCGCTCGGCCATCCGTTCGGCGCCACCGGCGCCCGTATGGTGACGACCATGGCCAACGAGCTGGCACTCACCGGGAAGAGCGCCGCGCTGCTGGGCATCTGCGCCGCGGGCGGGCACGGCGCGTCCGCCGTCCTCGAACGGGTGTAGGTCGGGGCGCTAGTACCGCTCCCAGTGGATCGCGTCGTCGAGTGGACGCCGGTCCCGCCAGCCGAACCGTTCCAGATCCGGCGTGTGCTGGAATTCGTGCACGGGTCCGACACACAGCCACGCGACGGGACGGATGCCGGCGGGCACCTCGATCAAGTCGGTGAGGAAGGGGGCGTCGTAGAAGCTCACCCAGCCGACGCCCACCCCTTCGGCGGTGGCGGCCAGCCACAGGTTCTGGATCGCGAGAACGGTGGAGTACAAACCGGTTTCGGGCACCGTCGCGCGACCGAGGATCTGCGGTCCGCCGCGACTGTCGTCGTGGGTGACAACGATCCCGGTCCCGCTCTCGGTAATGCCCTCGATCTTGATCGGTTCGAAGGTGCGGGCCCGCTCCGGTGGGAGCGAATCCCGGAATTCGATCCGCTTCTCGGCGACGTGTGCGGCGAACCGCGCCAATGTCGCCGGATCCCGCACGACGACGAAATCCCACGGCTGCGAATTGCCGACGCTGGGTGCGCGGTGGGCCGCGTCGAGGATTCGGAGCAGGGTCGCATCGTCGACGAGATCTCCGGTGAATTCGGCACGCACATCGCGGCGCCGCCGGATCACGTCGTAGATGCTGGCTTCTTGCGGTGACACCGGTTCAGTCAATCAGGCCCGGACACCGGCAGACGAAAGGGGCTCCGCGGAGATCGTCTCCGCGGAGCCCCTTCGGGTTCGGTGATCGCCTCAGGCGGCCGAGCCGACCGTCTGCCGACGTTCCGCCACCCGGCGCTTGCCTTCCTTCAGCGCGGTGCGCAACCCGCGCCGGCGCCCGGTCACCGGGTCGACCGTGCCGATTCCGCCGAACGCGCGCTCCGATTTGGTTTCGGGGGCGTCGTCGGTACCGCGCCGCAGATATTTGTTGGGCAGCGACAGCTTGATGATGGTGCGCCACGACTTGGCGTACTGCACCGGCAGCGAGCCGCTGGTGTAGGGCAGATCGTATTTGTCGCACAATTCCCGCACCCGCACGGCGATGGCCCGCAGCCGGTTGCTCGGCAGGTCCGGGAACAGGTGGTGCTCGATCTGATGGGAGAGGTTGCCGGTCATGAAATGCATGACCGCGCCGCCGGTGATATTGGCGCTGCCCAGCATCTGACGCAGGTACCACTCGCCCTGCGTTTCGTTGAGCACATCGCCCTTGGTGAACTTCTCCGCACCGTCGGGGAAGTGGCCGCAGAAGATCACCGCGTTGGTCCACACATTGCGGACGATATTGGCGGTGATATTGGCCGTCAGCGTGGACAGGAAGGCCGGTCCGGTCAGCAGCGGGAAGATCAGGTAATCCTTGGCCGCCTGCTTGCCGACCTTCTTCAGCACGAGCTTGCGGTCCTGCTCGAATTGCCGGCGTTCCGGCGAATCGGGCGCCCACTTCTTCTTCGCGACCTTGCCCAGCTCCAAATGCTGGATCGCCACGCCGTATTCGAAGAACATCTGCAGCAGCAGGTTGTAGACCGGCTGCCCGAGATAGAACGGCGACCACCGCTGATCGCGCGTCACGCGCAGCAGGCCGTAGCCGATGTCGTCGTCCATACCCAGCACGTTGGTGTACTTGTGGTGCAGGTAGTTGTGCGTGATCTTCCAGTGTTCGGACGGGCCGGCGTTGTCCCACTCCCAGTTGGAGGAGTGGATCTCCGGATCGTTCATCCAGTCCCACTGGCCGTGCATGACGTTGTGGCCGATCTCCATGTTCTCGATGATCTTGGCGGCCGACAACATCGCCGTGCCGGCCAGCCAGGCCGGCGGTAGGAAACTGGCGAACAGCGTGGCGCGCCCCCCGATTTCCAGGGCGCGCTGCAAACGGATCACGTTGCGGATGTAGCGGGCGTCGGTCTCGCCTCGGGAGGCCTCGATTTCACGGCGGATCGCATCCAGCTCCGCGCCGATCGCTTCCACATCCTCGGGGGTGAGGTGGGCGTATTCCTTGACATCCGAGATCGCCATGCTGGTTACACTACCGTAGGTTACGGTCCCGTAGGTTATCTCCGGATCGGATTACAACTGTGGCGTATACCGCATTGTGATCGTGCCCGATATGGCTTAGGTTAGTCGCTTTCGTTGTTGTCGCAACCGGACCCGAACAGTCGCTCGTCCGCGCAGTCCGCGGCGTCGGAGTATCTGCTTCTCGGCCCGAGCCTTTTCCTGCAGGGCGAGCTTCGCTTCGCGCAGCGCCGCCTTTTCCTGCCGGGCCTTCTCGCGCAGTGCGGCCTTGGCATCGACCAGTGCCGACCGCAATCCCTGTCGCCGCCCGGTGAGGGGGTCGACACCGAACAGCGGCTCCTCGGTACCAGCCGGCAACGGACGCGGCAGCAGCGAGAATTTGCGTTCCGACGACGTCTCCGGGGCGTCGTCGGCGGTACGGCGGAGGAATCGATCGGGCAGCGCCAGTTTGTGAATCGTGCGGAACGCCAGCGCATATTGTTTGCCCAGCGACCCCGTGGTGTACGGCAAGTCGTATTTGTCGCAGAGTTGACGGACCTGCTCGGCGATCTCCGGATACCGATTGCTCGGAATGTCCGGAAAGAGATGGTGCTCGATCTGGTAGCAGAGGTTGCCACTCATGAACGCCATCGCCGGGCCGGCCTGGAAGTTGGCACTGCCCAGCATCTGCCGCAGATACCATTCCGCCCGGGTCTCGTCCGCGAACTGTTCCTGGGTGAATTTCTCTGCGCCGTCCGGGAAATGCCCGCAGAAGATCACCGCGTACGCCCACAGATTGCGGATCAGATTGGCGGTCGCGTTGGCCTTCAGCGTGGCCTTCCAGCCCGGGCCGCTCAGTAGCGGGAAGACCACGAAGTCCTTGGCGACCTGGCGGCCGGCCTTGCGCAGGAACTGCCGGTTGGGTTCGGACAGCAGATCGCTGCGCGGAACTCCGGCCTGCAGCTTCTCGATCTTCAGATCGTGCAGGGCGATACCCCACTCGAAGAGCGCGGCCAGGATCAGATTCGCCACCGGCTGCGCGAGATTGATCGGCTTCCACTCTTCGTCGCGGGTCATGCGCAGGATGCCGAAGCCCACGTCGTCGTCCATGCCGACGATGTTGGTATAGGTGTGATGCGAGAAGTTGTGCGCCCGTTTCCATTGCCCGGAGGTCCCGGTCATATCCCACTCCCAGCTGGTGGAGTGGATCTCCGGGTCGTTCATCCAATCCCATTGCCCGTGGCTGATGTTGTGCCCGAGCTCCATGTTCTCGATGATCTTGGCGACCGACAACATCGCGGTGCCGGCGACCCAGGCCCATTTGTTGCGGCCGGCGAACAGGACCGCCCTGCCCGCGGCCTCGAGCGTGCGCTGGGCGCGAATGGAGCGCCGGATGTAGGCGGCGTCGCGCTCACCCAGCGATTGCTCGACCGTGCGGCGGATGGTGTCGAGTTCCTGCCCCAGTGTCTCGATGTCGGCAGCCGTCAGATGCGAATACGCCTTGATGTCGGTGATGGCCACGGTCCTGCAATGCCTCCGCTTCGCTCCGGCGGTTTCGAAATGAATGCCTCTGCCTCGCGTCGGCGGGCCGGTATCGGATTGCCTCCGCTGCGCTTCGGTGGGAGGTCTCGGTCTGGTCCTCTTCAGGGTATCGGTTACCGGTGGTGATCGCTCGCGCCGCCGCGGGGCGAGCGGGTGAACACCACCGGAACGCGACTCACACGTCCAGGGTGCAGTCTCCGGCCGCGGCCGAGATGCAGGTCTGCACCTTCTCCCCGGCCTGATGTTCGGCGCCGTTGCGCAGATCGCGCACATGCCCGTCGGTCAGGGTGACCACGCAGGTCTGGCAGATACCCATCCGGCAGCCGAACGGCATCTGCACGCCCGCTGCCTCACCGGCCTCGAGCAGGCTGGTGGCGCCGTCGACCTCGGCGCTGCGATCGGTGCGGGCGAAGGTGACGGTGCCGCCCTCGCCGACCGCCGACCGTTCCACCTCGAACCGCTCGACATGCAGTTTGTCGCTGATACCCGCGGCGGCCCAATGCTTTTCGACATCGTTGAGCAGCCCGGCCGGACCGCAGGCCCAGGTCTCGCGCTCGCGCCAGTCCGGGAACCGCGCATCGAGATCGGCCAGATCGAATTTGCCCTGCTCACCGGTGAGGTGGATATGGGCGGTGAAGCCCGGATGCTTGTCGTGCAGCGCCCGCAGTTCCGCGCCGAACATGACGTCCTCGGCGGTCCGGGCGGAATGGATGTGCACGATGTCGTCCATCGCGTCGCCGTCGGTGCGGTCGGCGGCGCGGCGATCCATGGTCCGCAGCATGGCCATCACCGGGGTGATGCCGCTGCCCGCGGTGATGAACAACACCTTCGCCGGCGGCGGCTCCGGCAGCACGAACCCGCCCTGCGGCGCGGCCAGACGGACGACCGTGCCCTGCGGCACGCCGTTGACCAGGTGGCTGGACAGGAAGCCCTCCGGCATCGCCTTCACCGCGATCGAGATCACCCGTTCGGCGCGGTTGTCCGGGGCGGTCCAGTCCGGCGGGCAGGTCAGCGAATACGACCGCCAGTGCCAGCGTCCGTCTACCAGGACACCGATGCCGATGTACTGGCCGGGGGTGAAGGTGAAGTCGAAACCCCAGCCCGGCTTGATCACCAGGGTCACCGAATCCGCGGTCTCCTTGCGGACTTCGACGATCCGTCCGCGCAGCTCCCGCGCCGACCACAGCGGATTCACCAGATGCAGATAATCGTCGGGCAGCAGCGGGGTGGTGATGCGGGCGGCCGCTCCGCGCAGCGCGTCCAGGCGCGTGCGTCCGGCCATCTTCGCATCGGCGACGGGGGCCTCGAGCCATGCCCGCAGGCCTTGTACCGATTTCGACACCATCGTGCGAATGCTCATTTCCTGTGATCACGCGCCTGCGGCGCACCCTTCGAGCCAAGGTTACGGCATCGTAGGTTAGCGGGCGGATCAGAGGAGGTCGAGCAGGAACGGCAACTCCTGTGCCGCGTACCAAGCCAGCTGGTGATCCTCCGCGTCGCCCAGCACGAATTCCGCGTCCGGATCGCCGAGATCGGCCGCATCGACGACGTCGACGGCCTTGGCGACCTGCGGTTCGGCCTCGGCCAGGTCGACGTGCACCGAGGCGATGCGCTGGTAGGTGATCGGCCCGGACAGCCGGACCACCGCATCGTCGAGATCCGGGCGCAGGGTCGTGCCCGTCACATCGGCGGCGATCACGGCACGGCGATAGACCGGGGCCGAATACGACGATCCGCCGTCCTCGGCGGCACCGTCGGGATCGGTGCCGGCGGGCTCGGCGTCGTCGTCGGCGTGCAGCAGGGCGGATTCGCGTTCCTCGGCCAGCAGCCGCAGCGATGCGCGCGCCGCCTCGCCCATCGCCACCTCGGCCAGTTCCTCGTCGTCGCCGGAGGCGTATGCCTCGCGCAGCGCGGGGGTGACCGCGAAGGCGGTGTCGTTCACCGCGCGAATTTCGCGCTGCGCCACCAGTTCCCGGAGCATGGCGATGGTGGCCGGGACATAGACGCGTAGCTTGCCCTGATCAGACGCAGGCACCGAGCATCTCCTCCATGGATTCGCGCACCGCCGCCGCCAGTACGGCGATATCGGCCATCGCCTCGCGGTCGGCATTGAGACCGTAGAACACACGTCCGTCGTAGGACGTGATTCCGATGCTCGACGCCTGATTGCGCAGCAACGGCGATACCGGATACATCTCCAGCATCCGTGCGCCACCGATGTACATCGGCCGCTGCGGACCCGGCGCGTTGGTGATCACCAGATTGAATGTGTGTTCTGCGAACGTACTCGCCGCCCGCACACTCATCGCGTGCAGGCTGGCCGGGGCGAAGCCGGCCATGTGAACCAGGGTGCGTGCCCGTACCGCGCGTCCGTGCCGGGAATTCTCGGCCGTGGCGTGCGAGATGTGCGACAACCGCATCACCGGATTCTGCTCTCCCACCGGCAGATCGATCAGGAACGAGGAGACCTCGCTGGCCGGGCGCAGCGTGTCGTCGGGCGGCCCGTCGACGTAGACCGACATCGGCACCACCGCTCGCAGCACCGCCGATTCGACCAGGACCTCACCCCGCGACTGCAGGAAGATCCGCAAGGCGCCGGTCACCACGGCGAGAATGGCGTCGTTGATCGAGCAGTCGAAGTGTCTTCGTATCCGGCGATAGTCCTCGAGGTCGGTCCGTGCGATATCGAATCGGCGGCATCGCGAGATCGAGGTGTTGAAGGGACTGTCCGGTGCCGTGCGCCCGGCCGCGCGCACCCGGCTGACCGCGGCGTCGACGGCCTTGCCCGCGGCCGCCACCACCGCCGACGCGTTGGCGCCGGCATCGCGCACGACTTCCCACGCCGCCGCGGGCTGGGTCGCCATTTCGGCCAGCGACATGCCCAGCAGTTCCACCTCGCCGGGTTCGCGGTGAGCCACCCAGGTATCGGTGGCGACCACCCGCGGCGAGGGCCCCGAGTCGAGAATGACGTGCCCGATCTCGAGCGCGGTATCGCCGTCGACCAGCGCCGAATGGGTTTTGGTGAAGATCGCGCAGCGGTCGTCGGACAGGCCTTCGATCAGGTACATCTCCCACAGCGGCCGGCTCGGGTCGAGTGGTCGCGAGGACAGCCGCCCGACCAGTTCGTAGAGCTGTTCGTCGGAGCCCGGAGCCGGCAGCGCCGAGCGCCGTACGTGATAGGTGAGGTCGAAGCGACTGTCCTCGACCCAGACCGGACGACCCAGTTTGAACGGCACCTCGCGCACCTTGCGGCGGTAGCGCGGCACCATCGACAACCGGCTGTCGACCAGGTCCAGCAGTGTCTGATAGTCCACGCACGCGGAGCCGTCGCCGGGGTCCTCGGGGGCGACGCGCACGATCGCGAGAGAGCCGATGTGCATGGGATTGCTGCTCGACTCGAGCCGGAAGAACGACGCGTCCTGCGGCGTCAGTCTCGTGATCACGCTGTCCGATGCTCCTCTCCGTTGCCGCTCTCCATTGTGGGGTGACACAAACCTTCCGCGCGGGACTGTGTGGGACTTGTCGCGTCGGTGCCGGAATTCCGTCATCGAGGATGCCGTACATGGCATGCTGGTTCGATCCGTGCCCAAGCATGCCGACCAGGGGGAGTGTCGAATGCTCGAGTCTTCTGCAAGCCCGGTATACACCCGCCGCGCCCGCCGCGCGCCGCTATTCGAACCACCGTTGGATCCGAAAGGCTCCGGTGATCGAACGCCGCTGGATCGGGGAACGGCCGACCACGGTGTGCCGCGACTGCGGGCACCGCGCCGGTCCGCCCACGACGGGCGCTCGCCGGGCTCCGGAGCCGGTGCTCCGCCACCGCGCCGGATATGCGAAAGCGATGAAAATAATACTGCTGCAGCATCTTTCGCGGAGAAGTCGCTGCGGCTGGTGCTGGAGGTCATCGACGGCCGACGTCCGCTCGGGCAGCTGCGTTCGGTGGTCGAGCCGACGGTGCTGGCCGCCGTCGAAACGCTCGCCCGCACCGCCGCCGCGGAACGCCGCCTCGGGACGGCAGTGCTCGTCACGGTGAGACTCGCCGAGGTCACCGGGCACACCGCGGAGGTGTGCGGCGGATACGAGCGGGGGGAGCGCCGGTTCGCCGTCGCCGCGCGGTTGGTGCTGCGGCGTGGACACTGGCGGATGAGTGCCCTGCGCATGCGGTGATCGCCGGGCCCGTCTCGTGCCGAAGTGTGATCGATCACTGTCGGCCCCCGAGGGGGCACCGCTGTCCGTGGATGTGCTGGCGCGGCGGCGCCTACGATGGAGGCCGCATTACCATGGACGATGCCGCTTATCCGCGCGCCGGGGATTTCGCCCATACGATGAGGCGGGGGCTTCGGTATGTCGCGAGTAGAGCGGTGTGCCGAAGATGTAGCACTGCAAGACGACAACATCGACCAGAGGACTGACGAGACCCGTGCCTGCGCTGACACTGACGAGGTTGCTACGTTTTGGTGAGGGTCGCACCGTCAAGCGGCTCGCGCATCTGGCCGACGAAGTTCTCAGTCTGGACGACGAGTACGCCGATCTGACCGACGCGGAACTGCGCGCGAAGACCGACGAATTCAAACAGCGCTACGCCGACGGCGAATCCCTGGACGAGTTGCTGCTCGAGGCTTTCGCCGCCGCCCGTGAGGCCTCCTGGCGCGTGCTGAATCAGAAGCATTACAAGGTGCAGGTGATGGGTGGCGCGGCCCTGCACATCGGCAATGTCGCCGAGATGAAAACCGGTGAAGGTAAGACGCTCACCTCGGTGCTGCCCGCGTATCTCAACGCCATCAGCGGCGACGGGGTCCACATCGTCACCACCAACGACTACCTGGCCCGCCGTGACTCCGAGTGGATGGGCCGGGTGCACCGTTTCCTCGGCCTGCAGGTCGGCGCGATCCTGTCCGGGATGAGCCCCGCCGAGCGGCGTGCGGCCTACAGCGCCGACATCACCTACGGCACGAACAACGAATTCGGCTTCGATTATCTGCGCGACAACATGACCCATTCGCTGGACGATCTGGTCCAGCGCGGGCACAACTTCGCCGTGGTCGACGAGGTCGACTCGATTCTGATCGACGAGGCCCGCACGCCGTTGATCATTTCCGGGCCGGCCGACGCGTCGAGTAAGTGGTATGCCGAATTCGCCCGTATTGCACCGCTTCTGAAGAAGGATGTGCACTACGAGGTCGACATCAAGAAGCGCACCATCGGCGTGCACGAGGCCGGTGTCGAATTCGTCGAGGATCAGCTCGGTATCGACAATCTGTACGAGGCCGCCAACTCGCCGCTGGTCAGCTATCTGAACAACGCGATCAAGGCCAAGGAACTCTACGCTCGCGACAAGGATTACATCGTCCGCAACGGCGAGGTCATCATCGTCGACGAATTCACCGGCCGCATTCTGGTCGGCCGTCGCTACAACGAGGGCATGCACCAGGCCATCGAGGCCAAGGAAGGTGTGGAGATCCAGCCGGAGAACCAGACGCTGGCCACCATCACACTGCAGAACTATTTCCGCCTGTACGACAAATTGTCCGGTATGACCGGTACTGCCGAAACCGAGGCGGCCGAGCTCCACCAGACCTACGGCCTCGGTGTTGTGCCGATCCCCACCAACAAGCCGATGATCCGCATGGATCAGGCGGACCTGATCTACAAGACCGAGGAATCGAAATTCGCCGCGGTCGCCGACGACATCGCCGAGCGGCACGAGAAGAACCAGCCGGTGCTGATCGGCACCACCTCGGTGGAGCGGTCGGAGTATCTGTCGAAGCTGCTCACCAAGCGCGGTATCCCGCACAACGTGCTGAACGCGAAGTTCCACGAGCAGGAAGCGCAGATCATCGCCGAGGCCGGCCGCCCGGGTGCGGTCACCGTGGCGACGAATATGGCCGGTCGTGGTACCGACATCGTGCTCGGTGGTAACCCCGACATCATCACCGATACGCTGCTGCGCCGGCAGGGCCTGGATCCGGTCGAGACGCCGGACGACTACGAGGCCAACTGGCTGCCCGCGCTGGAGCAGGTCAAGCGGCAGGTCGAAGACGACGCCGATCTGGTGCGCGACGCCGGTGGCCTCTACGTACTGGGCACCGAGCGGCACGAGTCGCGGCGCATCGACAACCAGCTGCGCGGCCGTGCCGGCCGCCAGGGCGACCCGGGTGAATCGCGCTTCTACCTCTCGCTCGGCGACGAGTTGATGCGGCGCTTCAACGGTGCGGCCCTGGAGTCGATCATGACCCGGCTCAACCTGCCCGACGACGTGCCGATCGAGGCCAAGATGGTCTCCCGCGCGATCAAGAGCGCCCAGACCCAGGTCGAGCAGCAGAACTTCGAAATCCGCAAGAACGTTCTGAAGTACGACGAGGTGATGAACCAGCAGCGCACCGTCATCTACGCCGAGCGCCAGCGCATCCTGGCCGGCGAGGATATGGAGGGCCAGGTTCAGTCGATGATCACCGACGTGATCACCGCCTATGTCGACGGCGCCACTTCCGAGGGCTACGTCGAGGACTGGGATCTGGCCAAGCTGTGGACGGCGCTGAAGACGCTGTACTCGGTCGGCATCGAATACCAGGATCTGACCGGTGAAACCGAGGACGGCGAGATCGGTGAACTGAGCCGCGAGGAACTGCTCGAGGCCGTTCTCGAAGACGCCCACGACGCCTATGCGCGTCGTGAGAAGGAGATCGACGATCTGGCCGGTCCCGGCAGCATGCGCAACCTCGAACGCCAGGTCCTGCTGTCGGTCCTGGACCGCAAGTGGCGCGAACACCTCTACGAGATGGACTACCTCAAGGAGGGCATCGGCCTGCGCGCGATGGCGCAGCGCGATCCGCTCGTCGAATACCAGCGCGAGGGTTTCGACATGTTCGCCGCCATGCTCGAGGGCTTGAAGGAGGAGTCGGTCGGCTTCCTGTTCAACCTCCAGGTGGAGGTCCAGCAGGCCCCCGAACAGCAGCCCGCGGTCGACCCCGGCCTGCGTTCCCCGGTGGGCGCGATGCATCCCGCTCCGGCCGTGCCCCAGGGCAACGGCGCCGCCGAGAACGCCCCGGCGGCCTTGCGCGCCAAGGGAATCGACGAATCCGGCCCGCGCGGTCTGAGTTTCTCCGGTCCGGACGAGGGCGGCCACGCCGAAGTCCGCAGCGCCGCCCAGGAATACGGCGACACCCCCGCCACCGGCATGACTCGCCGCGAACGCCGCGAGGCCGAGCGTGACCGCGCCAAGCAGGGCAAGCCGGCGAAGACCAAGCGCCGCCGGTAATTCCGGCACACGACAGCGGCCGGCCCACCGATCAGGTGGGCCGGCCGCTGTCGTGATGTCAGGTTTCGGTTCGCTGCTCGTAGCGTTCGCGGGCCGTGTGGACCCGGTCCATGTTCTGCTCGGCCCAGTCTTTGACCGCGCGCATCACCGGTAGCAGGGAGTGGCCGAGTGGGGTGAGTTCGTATTCGACGCGGACCGGGACCGCGGGGGTAACCGTGCGGGAGACCAGGCCGTCGCGTTCGAGGTTGCGCAGGGTTTGGGTGAGCATCTTCTGGCTGATGCTGGCGAGGCGGCGTTGCAGGTCGCTGTAGCGCTGGGGGCCGTCGGCGAGGGCGTTGACGGCCAGGCTCACCCATTTGTCGGCGATGCGGTCGAGTAGTTGCCGAGCGGGGCATTGTGCCAGGTACGCGTCGTAGTCTGCGCTCGCCTGGGCTCGGCGTTGGGCGGCGGTTCGGGTGGCCACGGGTCTCCTCCAGGTGGGATAGGCACCTTCGAGTGCGTACTTCCCTATGGAGAGTAGCTCTCCATAGGTTGTGCAGCATGAGTTCTCGAAACAACATGCGGGCAGTGGTCGTTCGGCGGGTGGGTGGCCCGGAGGCGCTCGAGGTGGTGCGGGTGCCGGTGCCCGAACCCGGACCGCGGCAGGTACGGATCCGGGTGGAGGCGGCGGCGGTCAATCCGGTCGATATCGCGACCCGCAGCGGCGCCCTGATCGACGCGGGTCTGATGGCGCCGCGCGAGACCATCGGAATCGGCTGGGACGTCGCGGGAATCGTCGACCGTGTGGGCCCCGGCGTCACGACATTCGTTGTGGGGCAACGGGTTATCGGGCTGCGTGATCTGCTCGACCGGTCGCTGGGCGCTTACGCCGAGTATCTGGTGCTCGATACCGATGCGGTCGCGCCGGCGCCACCGGACGTCGATGCGACGGAGGCGGCCACCCTGCCGCTGAATGCGCTGACCGCGCAGCAGGCGCTCGCGCTGCTCGGCCTTCGCGCCGGTGACACCCTGCTGGTGACCGGCGCCGCGGGAGCGGTCGGCGGTTTCGCGGTCGAGTTGGCCGTGCGTAGCGGGTTGCGGGTGGTCGCGCAGGTCGCCGACGAGGATGCGGCATTCGTTCGCGGACTCGGCGCCGAATGGACCGTGCCTCGCACGTGCGCCGACCTCGCCGAAGCGGTACGTGCGCTGGTTCCGGCAGGTGTGGATGGCGCGCTGGACGGCGCGGGCCTGGGTGTGCGTGCCACGGCGGCGGTTCGCAACGGCGGCGCGTACGCCGGGGTGGCCGGTGGTCCGGCCCCTGTTCCGTTGCGCGGCATGAGAATTCATCAGGAATGGATCAGAGCCGACGGAACCGAGCTCGCCGAACTCGCGGCGCTCGGCCTGACCTTGCGGGTAGCCGACGTCCTTCCGCTCGAGCACGCGGCCGAGGCGCACGAGCGGTTGTCCGCCGGTGGGTTGCGCGGACGGCTGGTGCTCACGCCGTAGTCACCCGCTGGTTATGTGCTTCGTCAGCACGCCGCGGCGATCTCGTCTGTGACTTCTCAACAGCGGGAACCGGGAGGCAGGCGAACAGCTAATACGGGGCATACGGTCGGTTTCATCGAAGGCCGACACCGACCAGGAGCTGCCCATGTGTTCGACGCCGCAATTCTCACCGCACCGCGTCACCGAGATCGCCGTGACCGCGGCCTCCGGCGCGGTATCCGCCACCGCGCCCAGAGGCGGTGCTCGCGGTGACCGGTGACCTCGCAGATACCGGGGGCGCCCGGGTGGCCACGGTATCGCCGCTGCTGGTGCTGGAGGGAGGCGGCGCCGAGGTGATCGGCGGCCTCCCCACGGCCGAGATGCTGCTGCGGATGGTGCGTGATTCGCGCCCGGCCGCGCATCCCCTGGACCCGCTCGCGCGGCAACTCGCGGAACTGCACACCGGTGTGGCCCAGTCGCACGATGCCGAGTATCGCCGCGCGGCCGAGGCATCGCGCCGCGAGACCGTGCGTGTGATCGACAGATGGATCGAAGCTCACGTGCCGCAGCATCGGCACGGCACCGCGATCCACACCGAAACCGTCGGTTCCGTGATCGATCGGCTCATGGCGGCGTACGCCCGTGCCGCACATCTACTGGAAACCGCCACCGACGATCTGGCATTGCACGCGGCATGGTTCCGGGTGGCAGAACTGGTCAACGGCTACGACGATCTGGTCGCGGCGATCACGCACGGCGAGCGCCGGTTGCCGACCTCGGCCTGAACGCGGCCGGTCTCCGCACTCGCCGGGCGGATCGGAACCGCGTCACGCCCGCTGGGCGGTGACCAGAAGGTACTCCCAGCGCATCCGCCCGCCGCCGAGGTCGTGGCGAGCGGCCAGGTCGGCGAGGGCGCGGTCCAGTTCGGCGATGCGATCCGGGTCGCCGGCCAGAGCTTTGTACACGGCGACCGTGGGACCGTAATTGGCCTTGAAGAAGTCACGGAAGCGGTCCCCGTCGGCGAAACATTCCACCGTCGCGAATTCGCGCTCGATGTGCAGGTCGGTGACGCGGTCGCCGAACAGGTCCCGGAGGTGGTCGGCGGTGCCCCAGAGCAGCGGCGATTGCGCACCAGGCGGCGCGAACCGCTTCGCGATGGCGAACATTTCGCCGATGAATCCCTCCGGTGTCCAGTTGATCAGCCCGATCGTCGCCTTCGGCGCGGTCACGCGGAGCAGTTCGTCGGCGGCCGCCCGGTGCGACGGGGCGAACATGATGCCGACGCAGGACATGGCGACGTCGAATCGGCCGTCGTCGTACGGCAGCGCCTCGGCGTCGGCGGTCTCCCAGGCGAGGCGGACACCGCGGGCGGCCGCCGCGGCCCGGCCCGCGTCGAACATTTCCGGCGTCAGGTCACTGGCGATGACGTCCGCTCCGGCTTCGGCCGCCGGAATGGCCGCATTCCCCGCTCCGGCGGCGATATCGAGCACTCGCCGGCCGGGACGGATATCGCAGGCTCGAACCAGGCGCCGGCCCAGGCCGGGGATGACGGTGTCCGCGACGCGGGGATAGTCGCCGAGGGCCCAGAGTGCGTGTGTGCGTTCGGTGAGGTCGACGGGTGATTGCTGGGGGTGATGGATAGCTGTCATATCGCTAGCATCCGGCGGCGGCGGTAGCGTCGGCCAGTTCAACATCTGTACCCGGGGCGCGCCGAGTGGTCTACTGGTTGTGTGTCCGGCTACGGGGAGTTCTGCCCGATCGCCAAGGCAATGGATGTCCTCGACGAGCGGTGGACGTTGCTGGTCGTGCGCGAACTACTCTTGGGCAGTACACATTTCAACGAGCTGCGGCGGGGCAATCCGAAGATGTCACCCGCTTTGCTCTCCCGTCGTCTGCGCTCGCTGGAGCGGTCCGGGGTACTGCGTCGCGAGATCGGTGTCGATGGACGCGCCGCCTACATCCTGACCGACGCCGGACGAGAGCTGTCGACCGTCGTACAGGCGCTCGGAGCGTGGGGCGTGCGCTGGATCGGCGATCTCGGCGACCGTGATCTGGATCCGCACCTGTTGCTGTGGGATATCCGTCGCACGATACCGATCCGGGCGTGGCCCGACGAGCGGACGGTTCTGGCGGTCGAGTTCACCGATGTCCCCGGCAAGGAGGCGCACTGGTGGCTGCTGGTCGAGCGCGGTACGGCGGCGATCTGCGACTACGACCCCGGATTCGAGGTCGCGGCGACCGTGCGCAGCACGTTGCGGCAGCTCACCGAGATCTGGCGGGGCGACCGGAGCTGGGCGGCGGCGCTACGGGACGAAACGACCGAGATCGTGGGCCCGGCATCGATTCGGCGGCAGGTACCGCATTGGATCGGGCAGGCGAGCCTGGCGGCGACTCCGCGCCCGGAACGCGCCGAGTGAGCACCTTACCTCAGCCGTTGCCGATGACCCACGGATCGTTGGAATTCAGTGCCGTCAGCAGCAGCCGGATCGCCGCGACCCGTCGTTCCTTGCCGGGTAGTTCGTCCAGTGCGCATTCCGGGTCGGCGGGTGGGCCGAGGTGGGTGCAACCGCGGGGGCAGTCCTCGATGGCCTCGGACAGGTCGGGGAAGGCGGCGATCACGTCGTCGGGCGAGATGTGGGCGAGGCCGAAGGAGCGGATGCCCGGGGTGTCGATGACCCAGCCGCCGCCCTCGAGGGGCAGGGCCACCGACTGGGTCGAGGTGTGGCGGCCCTTGCCGACGCCCGAGACCGTCCCCACGGCTCGTTCCGCTTCGGGGACAACGCGATTCACCAGCGTCGACTTGCCGACACCGGAGTGGCCGAGCAGGCAGGTCAGTGAATTCCGCAGGAGGTCACGAATGGGTTCCAGCGGATCGTCGCGGCCGCCGTAGACGATGGTCAGATCCAGATCCGCGAATTCCGTGGCGAATTCGGAGTCGGCGGCGAGGTCGTGTTTGGTCAGGCACAGAATCGGTTGCAGCCCACCGGCATACGCGGCCACCATGGCGCGTTCGACGAAGCCGGTGCGGGGCGGCGGATCGGCCAGCGCGACGACGATGAACAACTGCTCGGCGTTCGACACCACGATGCGTTCGAAGGGATCGGTGTCGTCGGCGGTGCGGCGCAATACCGTTCGGCGATCGGCGACTCGCACGATTCGCGCCAGGGTGTCGGGCCGGCCGGTCAGGTCACCGACCACATCCACCTGATCGCCCACCACGATCGGCGTGCGGCCCAGTTCGCGTGCCCGCATCGCGACCACGCGGCGATCCGGATCGTCGCCGAGCACACACCCCCAGCGTCCCCGATCCACCGAAACCACCATGGCCGCCACCGCGTCTCGGTGTTCCGGCCGGGTCTTGGTGCGGGGTCGCGAACCCCTGCCCGGGCGGACCCGGACATCGGATTCGTCGTACTCCCGGCGCCTCAGTGGGCCGCTCCCTCACCCGATAAGGCGCCGGCGCCCGCCAGCATCGATTCCCACAGGGTGACGAATTCGGGCAGTGTCTTGGCGGTGGTGCCGATGTCCTCGATGCTCACGCCGGGTACGCGCAGGCCGAGAATCGCTCCCGCCGTGGCCATCCGGTGATCGGCGTAGGAATGCCACTGGCCGCCCTGCAGCGGGGCCGGCTCGATGCTCAGCCCGTCCTCGGTTTCGGTGACATTGCCGCCGAGGCGGTTGATCTCGGTGGTCAGCGCGGCCAGCCGATCGGTTTCGTGTCCCCGCAGATGGGCGATTCCACGCAGCCGCGACGGGGAGTCGGCCAGTGCGGCCAGGGCAGCCACGGTCGGCGTCAGCTCGCCCACATCGTGCAGGTCGATATCGATACCGGCGAGGGACTGCGGGCCGCGCACGGTCAGTTTGCCGTCGAAGCGCCGCACCTCCGCGCCCATCCGGACCAGGATTTCGCGGATCACGTCACCGGCCTGTGTGGTCAGCTGCGGCCAGTGCGGAATCGTCACCTCACCACCGGTCACCGCCGCCGCGGCCAGGAAGGGAGTGGCGTTGGACAGATCCGGTTCGACGTCCCAGTCGACGGCGTGGATCGGCCCGGGCTCGACGGTCCAGACCTGTTCCTTGCGCGGGTCGGCCGGCGCCTGCACCCGCACCCCGGCCTGCTGCAGCATCTGCACCGTCATCTCGATATGCGGCATGGACGGCAGCGGTGCACCCTCGTGCTGCACGGTGATCCCGGTCTCGAAACGCGCCGCCGACAACAGCAGCCCGGAGACGAACTGCGAGGAACCGGAGGCGTCGATGGTGACCGACCCGCCGCGCAGCGTCCCGGCGCCGTGGACGACGAAGGGCAGGGTGTTGCCGTCGATGTCGACGCCGAGGCTGCGCAGCGCGTCGAGAATCGTGTGCAGCGGGCGCAGCTGCGCCTGCTCGTCACCGAAGAACGCGACATCGCCGTGCGCGAGCGCGGCCACCGGCGGCAGGAACCGCATCACGGTGCCGGCCAATCCGCAATCGACGGTGGCGTTGTGCAAGTGCGTCGGCGGGGTGACGGCGAGGGTGTCGCCGTCACCGGTGATTTCGGTGCCCATCGCGCGCAAGCCCGCGATCATCAGCTCGGTGTCCCGGCTGCGCAGGGCGCCGGTGATCGTCGAGGGGCGGTCGGCGAGCGCGGCCAGAATCAATGCCCGGTTGGTGATCGATTTGGACCCGGGCAGGGTGACGGTCGCGTGCACGGCATGGTCGATGTGGGGCGCGGGCCAGAAACTCACCGGACCATCTTCGCGCATGAGAGCCGACCCCGTGTGCAGGGAGCGCGGTTTTGTGATCTCCGACGTATGCTCGTTTATTTGCTGGATCCGGACATTTGCGGCCTCATGTGGGATCTCGCCGGTAGCCACAGCCGTTTTCGGCACGCGAAAGGGCCCGCACCATTGGGTGCGGGCCCGATCGAGAGGCTTCTACTTGTTGCGGCCGTGCAGCAGCGGAACCACCTTGCGCAGCAGCTTCATCGTGCTGTCGGTGCGCTTATAGCTCAGCAGCGCCATACCCGGAATGGCGAAGCGCTGCACCGCGATCGAATGCGGGCTGGTGAACTCCAGCAGACCGGGCGCACCGTGGATACGGCCGATACCGGAGTCGCCGACGCCGCCGAAGGGCAGCGACGCGATGGCGGCGAAGCCGAGCACCGAGTTGACCGAGGTCGCACCGGCGCGCAGGCGGCGGGCGATCGCGAGCCCGTGCTTGCGCGAGTAGACCGCCGAACCCAGGCCGTACTTCGAGTTGTTCGCCAGGTCGACCGCCTCGTCGATGTTCTCGACGGTGCGGATGGTGACGGTCGGGCCGAAGGTTTCCTCGCAGACGGCGTCCGAGCTTTCGTCGACATCGACCAGCACCACCGGCTCGATATACGGCGCGTGCACCGATTCCGGGCCGCCCAGCACCGCGGTGCCGCCGTTGGCCAGAGCCGATTCGATGTGCCGGCGCACGATGTCGACCTGCGAGGGCATGGTCATCGGACCGTAGGAGGCCTTGTCGTCGGACCCGGCGTGCACGTTCGACAGGATCTTCTTCACCTCGGCCAGGAACGGCTCGCGAATCGACTTGTCGACGTACACACGTTCGACGCCGGCGCAGGTCTGGCCGCTGTTCATGGTCGCGCCGTAGGCCACGGCGTCGGCTGCCGCCGCGATATCGGCATCGGCGGCGACGATCACCGCGTCCTTGCCGCCGCATTCCAGCAGCACCGGAGTCAGTGTTTCGGCCGCGGCGGCCATGATCTTCTTACCGGTCGCGGTGGAGCCGGTGAAGGCGATCTTGTCGACCCCGGCGCGCACCAGCGCGGCACCGGTCGCGCCGAAGCCGTTGATCGTGACGAAAACGCCCTCGGGCAGGTCGGGGTTGGCGTCCACGAAGGCCTGGCCGACGAAGTTGCCGATCGCGGTGGAGTATTCGCTCGGCTTGAACACCACGGTGTTGCCGGCGGCCAGCGCGTAGGCGAGCGAGCCGTTGGGGGTGTAGACGGGGTAGTTCCACGGGCCGATCACCCCGACCACGCCCAGCGGCCGCTGTTCGATCGACGCCGCGAAATTCGACATCAGGGCACCGGGTGAGACCTTCTTCGGTTTGAGGACCTTCTCGGCGTTCTTGGCGGCCCAGGCGATGTGTTCGAGGGCCAGCATCAATTCCAGGTACGCGTCGTCGCGCGGTTTGCCGTTCTCGGCGTGGATGAGATCGCAGAATTCGTCGGCACGGGCGACGAGGCGGCTGGACCAGCGCAGCAGCGCTCGCTTGCGATCGGCGAAGCTGAGGCCGCCCCAGGTCGCGGCGGCCGCGCGGGCCTTGGCGACGGCCGCGCGCACCGCCTCGTCGTCGGCGATGGGGTGCGTGGCGATGACCTCGCCCGTGGCCGGATTGAGTGAGGAGAGCTCGGTGGGCCGAGCGGATTCGGCTGCCTGCGCCGACGCGGTGGTGGCGGTGGACTCGGTGGTGGACATGGTGCGGCGACCCCTAATGAGAGAGTGGTGGCAAAAAGTTCTCACATTCGCGATGTGATGTCAATCGCCTTCAGTTGGATTCGTCTCGTTGTGCGGGTAAGGCCGAGCCTACGGATTCTGTCGGTCCGCGATGGCAGCATGGAGATATGTGCGGCAGATATGCGACCACGGCGAATCCCGCCCGGCTGGCGGTCGAACTCGACGCCCTCGACGAGACCGCCGACGGGGCGCCGAGTGGCGATTCCGCCCGAGGAAAAGCGGCGCCCGGCGGTGATGGTGACAAGGGCGGTAGATCCGGAGACGGCGCCAACTACAACGTCGCCCCGACGAATCAGATCCTCACGGTCGTCCGCCGCCACGACCACGACCACCCCGACGACGACCCCGCCCTGCGGATTCGCCGCATGCGGTGGGGTCTGATCCCGGTATGGACCAAGGCCGCCGAACCGGGGGTTCCGGCCAAGGGCAAGCCGCTGTTCAATGCCCGCGCCGACCGTGCCGCCACCGCACCCTCGTTCCGGGATTCGGTGAAGAAGCGCCGCTGTCTGGTTCCGATGGACGGTTGGTACGAGTGGCTCACCGAACCGCACCCCACCGGGTCCGGCAAGGCCGTGAAGCAGCCGTACTACATGTCGGATACGGAGGGGAACCGGTTGTACATGGCCGGCCTGTGGTCGGTGTGGCGGGATCCGGCGCAGCGGGATATGGCCCCGCTGATGTCCTGCACGATCCTCACCACCGATGCGGTGGGCGATCTGACCCGCATCCACGATCGGATGCCGCTGATGATGCCGCGCGAACACTGGGACGCCTGGCTCGACCCCGACCACCCGGCGCCGCACGAACTACTGGAAACCCCGAAGCCGCAGGTGATTTCGTCGATCGTCGCGCGGCCGGTCTCGCCACTGGTGAATTCGGTGCGCAACAACGGTCCGCAGCTGCTGGATCCGGTGCCGGGCGCGGGCAGCGAACAGGCCGGGCAGATCAGCCTGATCTGAACCCGGCCCGGCGCTGTTCGCTTGCCGCTAGTCACATTTCACGGATGGCATCGCGATATTCAGCCCACATTTCAGGACGTCGGCGCCCATCTCGACGATCTTCGTGGTGGTGTCGGTGGCCAGTTCGATGATGTCGGTGGTGGCGTGGCCACCCAGCTTCTCGGCCTTCTCCGCCTGTGGATCCTGCTCCGGTGTGCCCGGATGTTCGGCGTCGCCGCCGAGCGGATAGTTCGGATCGTGGACGGGGACCGGCGCGCTCGGAGCAGCGCCGGCGGGCGCTGCCGTCAACAGACCGGATCCCAGGGCGAGCAGTGCGGCGCCGGCGGTCGCGGCGAGCAGGCTACGTACGCGCGGACGATGAATCATTTCGCATCACATCCTCGGTTCGGAACGAATCGGGGGAGAACGAACTGCTCGACCAGTAACGCACAGAGACAGGTGAGCTTCGGGTAATTGGCGGGAATCGCGGGTGTGGCGCAGCGTGTCCGGCGGAGTGTTGCCGCCCGCGCCGGATCACCCTTGCGGAGTCGCCGCCGGATCCGTCTCCGCACTCGCCTGCAGCCCACCCGCCGTGCGTAGCGGCACTTCCTTCCAGAACACGACCAGCAGCAGCGCGATCCCGGCGATGGCGGTGACGGCCAGGAAGACGGTATCCATCGAATCGGCGAAACCGACCTGGAACGGGCGGGCCAGCGTCGGATTCAACTGCTGGATCACCGAACTGTCGCTCATCACCTGGCCCGCTGCCGAAACATCGTGGGACAGTAGTCCTTTCGACAGCGCCGCATCGGCCGGATTGCTGCTGTGCGCACCGTCGATCACCGCCTGCTGGTAGGCAGGTTGGGTTGCCGCACTGTGTAATTCGTCGCTGATATGCGGTGTCAGCTGTGCGAACAGGATGGACAGGAAGACCGCCACGCCCAAGGTGCCGCCGATCTGCCGGAAGAAGGTGGCCGCGGCGGTGGACACGCCCATATCCTTCGGCGGCAATGCGTTCTGCAATGCCAGCGTGAGCGGCTGCATGAGGTTGCCGAGGCCGAATCCGATGATCGCCATGAAGATCATCACCAGCCACAGCGGGCTGTCGGCGCCGATCAGATGCAGCAGGAACAGTCCGAGCGTCAGCAGGCCGGCGCCGATCAGCGGGAAGATGCGGTAGCGGCCGGTGCGGGAGATGGTCTGGCCCGCGATGACCGAGGCCGTCATCATGCCGAGCACCATGGGCAGCATCTGAAGTCCCGCGACCGTCGGACTCGATCCGCGCACCACCTGCAGATACTGCGGCAGCAGGGAGATCCCGCCGAACATGCCGGCGCCCACCACGAACGAAATGACCACGCCCAGAGCGAAGGTCGAATTCTTGAACATCCGCAGCGGAATCAGGGCCAGATCGCCGAGTTTCGCCTCGACCGCGACGAAGCCGAGAACGCCGACCACGCCGATCAGATAGCAGGCGATGGCGTCCGGGCTGCCCCAGCCCCATTCCCGGCCCTGCTCGGCCACGACCAGCAGCGGGACGATGCCGACCGCCAGCATCAGCACGCCCCACCAGTCGATCCGCACACCGGGATGCGGGCGCCGCGGTAGCTGCAGGACCTTGGTGACCACGGCGAAGGCGAGCAGTCCGATCGGGACGTTGACCAGGAACACCCAGCGCCAGCCGTCGATGCCCAGAATGGCAGGCTGACCGGCGAACAGGCCGCCCAGCACGGGCCCCACGACGCTCGAGGTGCCGAAGACGGCCAGGAAGTAGCCCTGATAGCGGGCGCGCTCACGCGGCGAGACGATATCGCCCATGATGGTCAGCGCCAGCGACATCAGCCCACCCGCACCCAGCCCCTGGAATGCGCGGAAGGCGGCCAGTTCGTACATCGACTGCGCCATGGTGCACAGCAGCGATCCGGCGACGAAAATGGCGATCGCCGCCAGATAGAAGGGCTTGCGCCCGAACATGTCCGACAATTTCCCGTACAGCGGCGTGCTGAGGGTGGCGGTGATGAGGTACGCGGTGGTGACCCACGCCTGCAGCGAATAGCCACTGAGGTCGTCGGAAATGGTGCGGATGGCCGTGGACACGATGGTCTGGTCCAGTGAGGCCAGCAGCATGCCGAGGATCAGGCCGCTCATGATCACCAGCACCTGCCGGTGGGTGAAGCCGGCGGCGTTCGGGGTGGTGCCGGCTGCGGCCGGGGTGGTGGTCGTGGTCACGAATTCTTCTCCGTCGCAGGGCCTTCCGTGGGGGAGGGGAGGGTGAGTATCGTCGGTCGCGCGGATTCGTAGTCGTCGACGAAGCGGTGCAGCAGGACCGCGAACTGCTCGCGGTCGGGGTCGTTCCAGTCGGTCAGGATGCGGCCGATCATCTCGTTGCGCCGCGCGCGCAGCTGGGCGGCCATCTCCTTGCCGGCGTCGGTGACGATCAGGACGCTGGCGCGGCCGTCGCTGGGATCGGCCTCGCGGCGCAACAGGCCCCGCTTGACCAGGGCCGCCACCTGGCGGCTGATCGTGGAAGCGTCGGAGTACATGGCTTCGGCCAGCGCGCCGGAGCGCATCGGGCCGTCACACAGCAGCCGGAAGATGATGCGGTAGGCCGAGAGGTCGACTTCGCCGTGCGAGGTCGCCGCCACCTGGGCGTTCGTCCGCTCCCGGATCCGCCCCAGACGAATCAGCTGCTGGGCGATCTGATCGATCACCTGCTCGCTGTCCATATATCGGACCTCCCGCTGTCGCCCGCTCGACCGCGTACCGGCCGAAAACTACTTGTATCAATCAACTATTTGTATACACCAACTAGTTGTTACATGCAAATATTTCCGATCTGCGTGGTCGGATCTCTCGGGCTGCGAGAAATCAGGCGACGACGGGCGCTGTGACCGCGCCGGTCAGCCGGATCAGCTCGGCGGGGGCGAGTTCGATCTCGAGCCCGCGCTTGCCGGCGCTGAAGAGGATGCGATCCCAGCTCAGGGCGGATTCGTCCAGCACGGTGGGCAGTGCGCGCTTCTGTCCGAGCGGCGACACACCGCCCAGGACGTAACCGGTGATGCGCTGAGCCTTCGCCTTGTCGGCCATGGCCGCCTTGGGCGCGCCCAGCGCGGCGGCCGCCGCCTTCAGCGACAGCGACTGCGGAACCGGGAGCACCGCGACCGCGGGCGTGCCGGTCGACAGTTCGATGACCAGCGTCTTGAAGATCTGAGCGGCCGTCACACCCACCCGCTCCGACAGAGCGGTGACGGCCTCGTCGCCATAGGACTCGCTGCGCGGATCGTGCGGATAGGAATGCACCACATGGGGCACCTTCGCCTGGGTCAGCGCCCGGATCGCGGGTGTCGATGCGGCCATGCCGGTCACCCTAGCGGCGCCGGTTCACACCCGGCAATCGCATGTGCGCCGGGTGTGACCCGTCCGGCGGGAACACAGTCGGGGTCGTGCATGTTGCACTGTTCCGCCAGCACAGCGCAGCTGCCTTCGCAGCCGCTCGAGATCGGAAAAGTTCGAAGGAGATGCCGGTGACCGTCCTCGTCGACGAACGCCCGGTAACGACCGGCGACTCGCTGTCGTACCCGCTGATCGACATCATCGTCCCGGATACCGGGTTCGATCGGCGGCCCTCGCGCGCGGTAGATTCAGATGCTACGGCGACCGAAGGGACTTCCGTGACGAGCGACGACGAACTGGCGGCCGATCGCCCCCGCGGTGACACCGCGGGCGGTTCCCGGCCGGAGGATATCGAGATCCCCGACGACCCGGTGGACGACGACACGGCGTCCGAGGATGCCGAGGCTCGCGACGCCGAGGACGCGGAGATCGACGGCGATTCGACCGTGCGCTCCACGGCCGACGAGGCCGAACTCGCGCGGCGTTTCGAGCGTGACGCGCTGCCGCTGCTGGATCAGCTCTACGGTGCGGCCCTGCGGATGACCCGCAACCCGGCCGACGCCGAGGATCTGGTGCAGGAGACCTTCGCCAAGGCATACCAGGGCTTCCGGTCCTTCCGGGAGGGCACCAACCTGCGGGCCTGGCTGTACCGGATCCTCACCAACACCTACATCAACTCCTATCGCAAGAAGCAGCGCCAGCCCGCGCAGTATCCCACCGACGAGATCACCGACTGGCAGCTCGCCGCCACGGCCGAGCACACCTCCACCGGTCTGCGCTCGGCGGAGATGGAGGCGCTGGAGGCGCTGCCCGACGACGACATCAAGGCGGCACTGCAGTCGCTGCCGGAGGAATTCCGGATGGCGGTGTACTACGCCGATGTGGAGGGCTTCCCCTATAAGGAGATTGCCGACATCATGGGGACCCCGATCGGCACCGTCATGTCGCGGCTGCACCGCGGGCGCAAACAGCTCAAGGGGCTGTTGGCCGATGTCGCGCACGAGCGGGGGTTCGACCGGAACCGAACGGGCAACGGGGCGCGTCAGGAGGTAACCCAGTGAGCACGAGTGGGCACGAGCACGACGATCGGGGTGCCGGGGACGAGATGGAACTGGACTGTTCGGCGGTACTCACCGACGTCTGGCTGATTCTCGACGGCGAATGCGACGAGGCCACGCGGGCGCGATTGCAGCACCACATGGACCATTGCTCGCCGTGTATCGAGGCATACGGTCTGGAAGAGAAGCTCAAGCGCCTGCTGAGTCGCAAATGCGGTGGGGATCGTGCCCCCGAATCCCTGCGCGAGCGGCTCACTCTCGACATCCGGCGGTCGATCACCATCACCGAAACCCGGGTCGAACGCGAGTCCTGACCGCACGAACGAATGCGGCACGCCATCCAAGATGGCGTGCCGCATTGTCGTTTTCAGCAGTGCACCGAGTCCGCTGGGCGGTCCCGGGGCGCACGGCGCGACGGCTCAGGAGTTGGGCCGCTTGCCGTGGTTGGCCGCATTCTTACGGCGGCTGCGCTTCTTACGCCCACGCTTACCCATCGGTATCTCCCTTCTCACCACACCAGGCTGGGGTGAACCCGCCTCAGGTGCGAGTTCCTGGGAGGAAAGGTTACATGCGCCGCCCGCCCGCCCGGCAATCGGCCGGTGAGCGACCGGAAAGCAGTGACCCGCGCCACCGCTGGTATCGGCGCGCGTCAGATGATCGCGGGCGCTACGCGCGCGACGGGGGGAAGTGGCGCGGTATCGGCGGTGGTGGCGAAGGCTCGGATCACGAAGGCGGCGAAGCGGCGCGACGCGGCGACCCGGGCGGCCGGCGAGCCGATGTGAATGCCTCGGTTGGCCAGGAGCATGAGGATCAGGTCGTCGACGACGAAGTCGGGCCGGAGCCGGCCGGCTTCCTTCGCTCGATGTGCCAGCGTGGCAACGGCTTTCAGTGCGTATTCGCGTTCGGTGGTGAAATCCAGCGCGTGCGGAAAGGTGGCCGTGAAGGCTTCGGTGAAGCCTCGGCTGCGAGCGCGCAGTGCGGGTCGCGGTTGTGCCGAACCGGGGCGTCGGTACCGTGGGCGCAGGAGGTGCCAGGTGGTGGACAGACAGATGACGCAGGCCAGGCAGCAACGCCGGCGGGTGATCCTGGCCGCGGCGGCGGGTTTGTTCGCCGCGTGCGGGTATCGGGCCGCGGGCATGGAGGAGATCGCCTGCCGGGCCGGGATCAGCAAGCCCGTCCTGTACAAGTCGTTCTCGAGCAAGCTGGAACTGTATCTGGCCGTGCTGCACGAGGCGATGCAGGAACTGGAGGAGACGCTCACCGCCGCACTCGAACCCGCCGAGGGCATGCGATCGATCGTGGAGGCCTCGGTAGCGGCGGTGTTCGACTTCGCCGATATCCGGCCACGCAGTGCCGCCCTGCTGGCCGGCGCCGCCGTGGCCGACGAACCGTCGGCACAGCGCATCGCGCACCAGGCCGCCACCATCTGTATCGAGACGCTCGCCCGGGCGCTGGCGCCGCATCCGCTGCCGCGCGCCGAACACGGCTGGCTGATCACGGCCGAGTTGGTCGCGATCGCCCAGTCGTGTGCGCGGGACTGGGTCGCGACCGGCAAACCCCTGCCCAAACACGAGGCCGTCGCCACGACCGCCAGCCTGTGCTGGACCGGTCTGGCCGGTGTTCAGCTGGCGCCGCAGCCCCCGGCCCGCCCGGTCCCGGACGCCACGGCGTAGCGAGCGAACCGCCCCGGCGATCGATTGTCGCCGGTGATGTGTTGAGCCGATTCGACTTTCGCCGTCACGACCACGGCCTCGGCCCGGCCGATGAACTCGGACCTGCGTCTTCTGTGCGATCAGTAGAGTGAATTCGTGAGTCCCGCGAAGATCGTGATCATCGGCGGTGGTTTCTCCGGCGTCGAATGTGCCCGTTACCTGGAACGTCATCTCGGTGCCGAGGAAGCGTTCATCCAACTCGTCACACCGGATGCGGGGCTGCTCTATCTGCCGCTGCTGCCGCAGGTCGCCTCGGGTGTGCTGAATCCGCGGTCGATCACGGTGTCGCTGCGACGGGTGCTGCGCCGCACCGAGGTGGTTCCGGGCATGGCGATCGGGGTGCATCCGGATACCCGGCAGGTCGTGGTGCGCGGATCCGCCGGCACCGAAAGGGCCCTCGACTACGACCATCTGGTGCTCGTTCCGGGCAGCATCACCCGCGTCCTCGACGTGCCCGGACTGGACGAGTACGGATTCGGGATGAAGACGCTCGCCGAGGCCATGTTCCTGCGTGACCACGTCCTGCAGCAGTTGGACATCGCGGCGGTGCGCGGCGGTGAGGAGGAAGACCGGGAGCGCCTGAACTTCGTCACCATCGGCGCCGGATACGCCGGCACCGAGACCGCGGCCGTACTCAACAAGGTCACCCGGGCCGCCGCGCGCCGGTATTTCCCGAAGCTCGAATCCGGCATGGTGCGCTGGCATCTGGTCACGCACGGCGACCGGATCATGCCCGAACTCGGACAGCGACTCGGGGAACAGGCCAAGCGGAATCTGGCCGACCGCGGCATCGAACTGATCACCGGCGCGTCGGCGAAAGAGGTTACCGCCCATGGTGTTCAGCTCACCAACGGCCGCTTCATCCCGACGCGGACGGTGTTGTGGACCGCGGGTGTCGTCCCCAGCCCCCTCGCCGGACATCTGGGCGCGGCGACGACGAAGGGCCGCATCGTCGCCGAGGCCGACTTCACCGTGCCGGGACTCACCGGTGTGTGGGCCTGTGGTGATGCGGCGGCGGTTCCCGACCTGACCGCCGATGCGGGCACGCTGTGCGCTCCCACCGCGCAGCACGCCATGCGTCAGGGCCGCCACCTCGGTAGGAATCTGGTGGCCGCGCTGCGTGGTGGACGGCCCACGCCGTACCGGCATCAGGACCTCGGCATGGTGGTCGACCTCGGCGGCGCCGATGCGGTGGCGCGCCCGCTGAAGATCGGATTGCGTGGTATCCCAGCACAATTCGTCACGCGCGGCTATCATCTGATGGCCCTGCGCACGCTGGTCGCCCGCGCTCGGGTGGCCTTCGACTGGACCGTGCACGGCCTCAGCGGCGACGATTTCCTGCGCATCGGCTACGGCGACTACACCACCCACACCATCGGTGGTTTCGAGCAGACCGGATGCTATCTGCCGGCCGAAGAAGTCCCGCGCACCTTGAAAGCGCTCTGCGACAACGACTGACCGCGGCGCCTCGCCGGGAACCTGCCGGCGATCGCGGCGGACGACCTCATCTCACCGGTTTGCCGCGGATGCGGTCAGAACGGGTTTGATGTCGAGAACCGGAGTTCCGTCGAAGGCTTCCAGGTGGGCGACGCGGATCCGGGTGCCGGCGATGGACAGGATCCGGACCTCGTGCAGCCCGATCGGGTTGGGTCGGTGTGGTGCGCGCGTGCTGAAGACACCGCTGAGCGGTCTGCTCGTGTCGCCCCGGGGATGGACCGCCAGAGTGTCCCGGTCGGCGCGATCGAGCCAGGTCAGCAGCACCAGGTCCATACCCGGCGCTAGGCCTTCCAGCGCTTCGGCGTAACGGTCGTCGAGCACCACCCAGGCAGGTGGGGCGCCCTCGTCGGCCTGGCGCGGTGCGGTAGCGCGGTCCGTGAGCTCGGATTCGACGGTTCCGATCGGGCGCAGCAGGTAGTCGGTCACCGCACCAGTGTGAAACCGCCCGCCGAATCCTGCTGGGTGATCGCGCCTTTCCGCCGACGGGCACGCCCTTACCTGCGAGCGACTTTCGGCAGACCCAGGCCGACCTCGGAAACCATGTCGCGCATCACCTCGTTCACGCCCCCGCCGAAGGTGATCACGACGTTCCGCTTGGCATGCACGTCCAGCGCCTTCAGTGTTCGGGCCGTGACGGGGTCCGCGGGATCTCCCCACGCGTAGACGATGTCCTCCGCGATGCGGGCGACGCGTTGTACCCGGATGGTGTGGAACACCTTGGACGCCGAGGCATCCGCCTGACTGGGTCCGTCCGGGCCGGTGGACGCTACCACCCGCCAGTTCATGATGTCGTTGACCCGCAGCACCGCGAGGATCTCACCGAGTCCTTCGCGCACGTCGTCTCGCTCGAGGTGTCCCGCCGTGGCGGCCCAGCGATACACCAGGTCGTACACGGCGGCGATCCGGCCCGACGGGCTGAGCATCACGCGCTCGTGATTGAGCTGGGAAATCAGGTATTCGACACCGTTGTTCTCCTCGCCCACCAACATCGATGCGGGCACCCGGACGTCATGGAAGTAGGTGGCATTGGTGTGGTGCGCCCCGTCCAGCGAAATGATCGGAGTGCAGCTGAATCCCGGGTCCGTGGTGTCGACGATCAGGATCGACAGGCCGCGATGTCGCGACTCCCGCGTACCGGTCCGGGCCGCCAGCCAGATGTAGTCGGCGGTGTGCCCACCGGTTGTGTACGTCTTCTGGCCGTTCACGAGGTAGGAACCGTCGGGCTGCTTCTTCGCCGTGGTCGTCAGGGAGAAGAGGTCGGTCCCGGCGTCCGGCTCGGTGTAGCCGATCGCGAATTCGATGTCACCGCGCAGAATTCCGGGGAGAAACCGCTGCTTCTGTTCCTCGGTGCCGTACCGCAACAGGGTGGGACCCACCGTCTGCAGCGTGACCGACGAGAGCGGGATACTCGCCCGCACCGCTTCGGATTCGAAGATCTGCTGTTCGAGAGCGCCGAAACCTCTGCCCCCGAACTTCTCCGGCCATCCCACACCGAGCCAGCCGTCGGCGCCGAGCCGGCGCACGATCCGCTGCGCGACGGGTCCGTGCCGATCGTCCAGAAGTGCGCGTGCGTCCTCGTCGCTCACGAGAGAGCGGAAATACGCACGGATTTCACGTTGCAGCGCCTGCTGCTGCGGTGTCAGAGCGATGAACATCGAGTACCCAGCCTCCTGAGATTGTGCCGCTCGCCGCCACAATGCCGGACCACATCCTTGGCCAGCGAGAAGAACCGGTGCATCGGATAGGTGATGTCGACTCCCAGGCCGCCGTGCAGGTGATGACACATCTGCATCGCCGCCCGACCCTCACCGGCGAACAGAAAGAATGCCGCGTCCAGTTCGGTGCTGGGCCGATCACCATTGTCGATAGTCCAGTTGCAGAACAACGACACCGATTCCAGTGCCGTGGCCAACACGTAGATATCGGCGATCTCCTGCGATACCGCCTGGAATGTCGCCAGCGGGCGCCCGAACTGAGTTCTCGCGCCGAGGTGTGCGGCGGTGAGTTTCATTGCGCCACTGAGCAACCCGCTCGCATAGGAAAGGATGACCGCGCGATACAGGTCGGCATAGAGGTCCGGCCCGTGCGCGGACTCCGGCCACAGGACGGCGCACCGCGCATCGGTGAGATCAATTCGCAGATCGGCGAGGGTATCGGATTGCTCTGTGCCGAGCGACGTTTCCACCACCGTCGCGGTCGAGTTCCGCTCGTCGAGGTCCACCAGGACGGGCCCCGCAGTGGTGGGCGCGACCAGCCATCGGGCGTCCTCGGCCTGGGGCGCGGCGGCGAACCGGCCGGAAATCGCGGGCTCTTTCGTACCGGGGGTCGTCGGAGCGGGCAGTTCCGCCCCGCCCGCACTCCCCGGGCTGACGGCCGTCACATGGCCGGCGAGTGCGCCGGCACACCAGTCGCCGACCACCGCGCCCGGTGCCCGCGACGCCACCAGCCCGGAGATACTTGTCCCCAGCAGTGGTGTCGCGAGCGCGGCCTCACCCAACGCCCGCGCCACGATCCCCACCTCGACCGCGCCGAGTCCCGCACCGCCGAATTCCTCCGGAAATCCCAGAGCGTGGAGTCCGGCGTCGCGCAGCAACTGCCATGCGGTCGCGTCGGCCGGTTCCCGCGAAAGCACCCCACGGACCGCCTCGTCCACGGCGAGCTGTGTGTCATCGAATCCGAAATCCATTACCAGCCTTCTCGGGAGAACGAACGTGCTCGGCCGCGCATCAGGTGATCGCTCGCCGCGGGCGCAGTGCCAGGATCACCTGTTCGATCCGCATCACCGTGCTGTCACCAACGGTGCTGTGTCCGCTGATGATCGCGTTGTCGCCGATGACTCGGTCGATTCGTACGTGGTGGTACACAACGTCACCGGGGACGACGGCTTTGTCGAAATGCACACCGGTCACGCCGCCGAGTATCGGCACATCGTCCCCGATGCCCTGTGCGGGACGCCACGCCTCGGCCAGCAGTACCGCTGCGGCCTGGCCGAACGACTCCACCAGCAGGGAACTCGGGTACGAGTAGTCGGATCCGTCGACACCTTCGTACCACACGGCCTCGACCGTGATCGCCTTGATGCCGGTCACCCGCTCGCCCGGTACCAATTCGACGATTCTGTCGAGCAGCAATGCCGGTGGCCGATGGGGAAGCAGCCTCATGATCTGTTCGGGGCCCAGCACATTCCCGCGATCGGGGGCGCCCACGGCGGCGCTCATCGCGCGGACCTCCGGTAGCGCAGGCGGATCCGGGCCGCCAATTCCGGTTCCTCGTCTCCGCCGCGCGCGGCGATGGTGGCCGTACACCGCAGCTCGGCACCGACCGCAATCGTGCGCCCCGCCACGACGATGCGGTCGCCGGGAAATACGGGATGCAGGAAGCGCGTGTGTTCGATCCCGGTCAGCAGTATCGAATTGCTGTGTGCCGCAGCGTGTATCGCTGCGACCCGATGTACCGACTCGACGAGGCATACCCCGGGAAAGATCAGAAATCCAGGATAATGCCCACGAAAGATCGCCTCGTCGGCGGGGACCGTCCACGATGCACGGAATTCCTGAGGGTCGGTGTGCTGCAGCCAATCTATCGATGCGCGAACCGGACTCGCGGCCGGCACGTCATGGTGCACGTGGTCGAGAACAGGCATGTTCTCCCGCCTCCTGAGGGTTGAGCTCGAGCGATACCGTCGGATGAACGGGTATCGGCGCGAGCCGAATGTAAGCGCCCGACGCGTCGTCTCGGCCTCGCGTGGCAGCTACCGGCCAGCGGCCCGCGCCGCCTCTCGTCGCGGTGCGACAGCTTCCTGCGAGTGACCGAATTCCGCCCACGCTCGCCGGTAGATCTCGGATCGGCGCGGTGGTGCGCTGCTCGTGGCCGGTTGGGGCCGGCCGCGGTGACGACGGGAGAAGCCATGACGACCTACCAGACCAGGCCCGGAACGTTCCTCGCATGGGGAATCGACGGAGTCCGATTGGGGCACAGCGACAGTCCGCTCGATTTGCGTGAGGTGACGCCCGCGACAGTCGACGTGTTGTCCCGGTTCTCCCGGCCCGCCCGCGACCAGGACGTCGTCGCCGAACTCGGTGTGAACGATGCGGGCGAGGCCGTCGGTGCGGCGATCGACCATCTCGTCGCCGCCGGACTGCTGTGTGAAAGCGATGATCCGCGCGCCGCCGATCCGTCTCTGCGGGTGGCCGCTATGGAGGTGCCCCGCGCGCTGGGGACGTTCCCGGATATCAGACATCTCGATCCGGACTTCATCGATCTGTACGAAAGCGTGCAGCACACCACACAGACGTCGGTGGCCATGAGTTACGCGTTGCGCCTCGCGACCCGATACGTCACCGAGGCGGGCATTCCCGGCGATGTGGTCGAATGCGGTGTATGGCGCGGAGGTAGCGCCGCGATCGCGGCAGCCACTCTGGTCGCGGCGAAGGATCTGGGCCGCACGATCTGGCTCTACGACACCTTCACCTGGACCTGGGACGAGCCGACGGATCTGGATCAGCTGGAATTGCCGTCCGGGGCGACGAAGTTGAAAGACCTGCTTGCCAGCGTCACCGACAGTGTGCAGGACGAGGGCGCCGACGAGGAGTCGGTGCTCGGCACGGTCGCCGGAACCGGATATCCGCGCGAGCGGATTCGCTGCGTGGCCGGCTTGGTACAGGAGACGATTCCGGAACATGCGCCCGGCAGTATCGCGATTCTGCGACTGGATACCGACCTCTACGATTCGACGCGTCACGAACTCGAACATCTGTATCCGCTGCTGTCGGTCGGCGGTGTGCTGATCATCGACGACTACGGGAAATACAGCGGCGCCACGCGAGCGGTCGACGAATACTTCGCGAAACTGAACGAGCCGGTACTGCTGCATCGCATCGATACCCAAGGCCGGGTCTGTGTGAAGACCACCGCCGCGTCTCGTCCGGCGATATGAGAAGCGCGTGCGTATTCCCCGGACAGGGCGCGTATCTGGAGGACACCTTTCTGGACTGGGCCGAGCGGTGGCCACAGATCGGGCGGACCTTCCGGGACATCGATGACGGGATCGCGGCCATCGGTGGCGTGGCGACGGCTCCGATCCTGTTGGGCGGGGACCCGCCCAGCCTGAACGATCTCCTCGCCGACGATCCGGATGTGCTGCAGCTGGCCCTGTTCGGCACCGCCGTGGCCGCATATCGCATCGTGGTTTCCACCCGGTTGCGGCCGGATGCGCTGGTCGGGCACAGTCTCGGCGAGATAGCCGCACTGGTGGCGGCCGGCGTGTTCACCGTCGGCCAGGGCGCCCGGATCGTCCATATCCGATCGCGGTGCCTGCGCGCCGCGGCGGGGTCGGGCGGCATGCTGGTCCTGCGCACCGAGCCGCGCGGCGCCCAGGCCCTGGTCGACAGCATCGAGGTCGCGGAACTTGTCGTCGCCGTCGAGAACGGCCCGCGTCAAACCGTCCTCGCCGGCCCAGCCGAGGCCCTGCGAACGGCCGAACGGACGGCGCGCGCGAATGGCGTGGCGGCGGCGCGGATCTCCTCGCCCTATCCGTTCCACAGTCCGCTGCTCGAGCCGGTCGCGGAGGAATTCACGCGACGTCTACGCGCCGAACTCGCTACCACCGGGCGTTGCCTGCGGCCGGTCTACTCGCCGATCATGCAGCGGTTCTACACCGACGACGACGACTTCGCGGAGATTCTCGCGCGTCATCTGGTACTGCCGGTGCGTTTCACCGGCGGGTTGCGGTACCTCGGTGATCGAGGCGTGCGTACCTTCATCGAATGTGGAGCGCGCGACGCATTGACGGGAATCGTCCGCGCGACGCTGCCGGGGATCGACGCATCACCGACCATCGTCCGCGGCGGCCGGCCGGCTTCCGCCGGGCCGGCCGATCGCGCGGACCGTTACGGCGAGTCCAGCAATCCGAGTTCCGCTGCGCGCACACCGATCTGAAAGCGGGTGGTGACGCCGAGGCGCATCATGATGTCGGCGACGTATCGTCGGTAGGTCCGCAGCGACACCGACAATTGCCGGGCGGCGACCTCGTCCTTGAGGCCCTGGTTGAGTGCGCGCAGCACGGCCAGGGCCGTCTCGTCGAATTCGTTCGATCGCAGTTCGAGGTAGACCGAGAGATCCGATGCCGAATCCCACAGAATGCTCGCCAACTGGTGGATCACCCGCAGAAGCGCGGGTTCGCGGACCACGAAACCGTGGGGCCGTTGTTCGCCGAGTCCGCCCCAGATGGCGGCGACCTGCTTGTCGATGATGATCATGTTGTAGAAGTCGGCGTCGACGACCCTGGTCTGTGCGTGCACCTGGGGGTGGCGCAGCAGCATGTCCGGACTTCGTGTCTCCACGTAGTGGCACGAGTACAGCAAGCGGACCAGGCGTCCCGCCGCGAGGAGTTCCTCGACGACCGTCCGGCTGGACTGATAGTGCGGCTGGATACGCAGTGGGCTGGACACCACCAGCATCGCCTCCTTGCGGGACTGCTGGAGCAGCCGCTGCAACTCCTGCTCCCAGCCCTCCCCGGGCCGAACCCGGACGATGTCCTGGCCTCCCGCACGGTCGTCCCGGCATTCGTCCATCGCGCGGTCGATCAACTGCCGCGACTTCGCCAGCAGTTCGACGATCCCCTCGCCGCCGTCGACATGCCTCGGCTCGGATCGTGAGGACCCCGCCACGTCGTAGTTCACCCTCTGCCTCCCCTTCGAACTTCCCGTGCTCTCGCGCCGGCGCTGCCGCTACTGGTCACACGATCAAACGCATTGTCGCACAACAGGTTCAGTGGAAGTTCGGTTACCGACCGCGGGCGCCCGCGCCGCCTCCGCGCCTCGCGCCGACACCGAAATTCTGGATGAACCTGTTTCACTTCAGGATATCCCCGGTTGTGGACCGTCGGCTGCCGGCCGGGAATCGTCTTCGTCGAAAATCTCGATTACCTCGAAATTGCCTGCCCATGTGACATCTTGTTGCCATTCCGCAGACATTTTCCTGCTGACTCCGACGCTTCATATTGATCAGTAACGTGTTCTAGTTTTGGTATCAACCGACAGCGAAGCGAGGAGTGCGGATGAGAATCGATTTCACCGAAGAACAACAACGACTGCGGAAACATCTGCGCACGTATTTCGCCGACCTGATGACACCGGAAATTCGCACGGCGCTGGACGGTCCGGGCGGGGAATACGGGGCCCCCGAAGCGTACAAGGAGGTCGTTCGTTCCCTCGGTCGCGAGGGCTGGCTGACACTCGGATGGCCCGAGGAGTTCGGCGGCCGCAATCGCCCCGCGATGGAGCAGCTCATCTTCAACGACGAAGCCGCGGCGGCGGGGGTGCCGTTCCCGTTCCTCACCGTGAACACCGTCGGCCCCACCATCATGAGATTCGGTACGCCCGAGCAGAAGTCGTACTTCCTGCCCCGGATCGCGCGCGGCGAGCTGCATTTCTCCATCGGCTACTCCGAACCCGAGGCCGGCACCGATCTCGCATCGCTGCGCACCCGCGCCGTGCGCGACGGCGACCACTACATCGTCAACGGCGAGAAGGCGTGGACCAGTCTCATCGAATACGCCGATTACATCTGGCTGGCGGCACGGACCGACCCGCAGGCGAGCAAGCATCGAGGGCTGTCGATCCTGATCGTGCCCACCACGGCAGAAGGGTTCTCGTGGACCAAGATTCACACCATGGCCGGCCCCGGCACCAGCGCGACCTACTACTCCGATGTACGAGTCCCGGCGACCAGCGTCGTCGGTGAACCGAATGCCGGTTGGTCACTGATCACGAATCAACTCAACCACGAGCGGGTGGCACTGACGTCCGCCGCGCCCCTGCAGGAATCGCTGCGCCAGGTATGGGGCTGGGCCGAACGCACCACGCGGGCCGACGGCAGGCGCGTCATCGAATCCGAATGGGTTCGAATGCATCTGGCACGGGTGCACGCCCACATCGAGTACCTGAAGTTGCGTAACTGGCGAATCGCCTGGGCGGCCGACTCCGGCGAACTCGGGCCCGCGGACGCCTCCGCCACCAAGGTGTTCGGCACCGAATTCGCCACGCAGGCCTACCGATTACTGATGGAGGTTCTGGGCACGTCGGCGGTCGTGCGCAGCGACTCCGCGGGGGCCGTGCTGCGCGGGCGGATCGAACGTTTCCACCGTTCGTCGTTGATTCTCACCTTCGGTGGCGGCACCAACGAGGTTCAGCGCGACATCATCGCCAAAGCCGCTCTCGGATTGCCCGTCACCCGCTGAACTCTGATCAAGGAATCCCGTCATGGACTTCAGTTTCACCGAAGAGCACAACGACCTCGCGGGCTTGGCGCGCACCCTGTTCACCGAGTGGGCGGCGAAGAACACCCCGGACGGCACCGGCTTGGACCGGGCGCTGTGGACGGCGGCCGCCGACGCGGGAATACTCGAGGCCGCGCTGCCGGCCCCGATCGGCGGCGGTTTCGGCCTGAGCGAACAGTGTGCCGTACTCACCGAAATCGGCCGGGCCGTGGTCCCGATCCCGTATCTCACCAGTGTCGCCGTCGCCGCCTCCGCGATCGCGACCTTCGGCGACGAGCGACAGCAGCACCGCTGGGTCGCACCGGTCGCCGCCGGAACCGCGACGCTGGCGATCGCACTCGCCGACGAGGACAACCGATTCCGGGCCGAGCCCACAGCCACCGGCTGGCAGATCACCGGCGTCCACACCACCGTTCCCTCGGGCGCCTTCGCCGACGCCTTCCTGATCGAAGCCGACACCGATCGAGGGCCGCTGCTCCTCGTGATCGGCCGCGACACGGCCGGTATGCGCATCACCGGCCAGCACGTCGTCGACGGCACCGACGCGGCCCTGATCGAAATGGACGGCGTCGACGTCGATGCCGGCGCCGTGCTCGGGGCGCCGGGAGACGGTGCCTCCGACTGGGCACGTCGCCGCGCGACCATCGCCACCTGCGCGCTGCAACTGGGCGTGCTGGCGCGAGCCGTGGAGCTGACCGGTGAATACGCTGTGACCCGAGAGCAATTCGGCAAGCCGATCGGCTCCTTCCAGGCCGTCCGGCAACGCCTGGCGGATGCGTACATCGATGTCGAAGCCGTGCGACTGACACTGTGGCAGGCGGTCTGGCGGGAGACCGAGGGACTCCCGGCCGATGCCGAGATCGCCACCGCGAAGTTCTGGGCAGCAGAGGCCGGCCACCGGGTGGCGCACACCATGGTGCACGTGCACGCGAGTATCGGCATCTTCCTGGACTACGACGTGCACCGGTATTTCCTCGCCGCGAAGCGCAGTGAATTCCTGTTCGGCGCGGCCACGGAGCAATTGCTGCTTCTGGCCGACGCGTTGTCGTCGACTGCCCGGCTGTAGAAGTTCCGGATCGGCGGCACGGGATGGAAGCACCCGCGCCGCCGATCATTCGGCGCGACGACCGAGGGCTATCGTCCGAGCGCCCGGCACAGCCGATCGTCGAGGTCGCTGAGTCCCCAACGTGCACGATCTTCGAGTCGCGCATATCCGTGCGTAATCGCACCGGAGGCGACGGGGACCAGGTCCGCCCCACGCTGCACGAAGCATTCCATCCCCAACGTGAAGGTCAGGTTCTTGAACACGTCCTCGACCACCAGGACGACCTGCAGGTCCTCTTCCATATAGGCCTCCGCGAGCATGGTGATTCGCGACCGCGGCACCACGGGGATCAGCTGCCGATCGTCGAGGAGCATGCGGATCGACACTCCGCGGTCGGCCAGGAACCGGTCGACGGCGTCCTCCATGACCCGCAGATATCCGGACATCTGCAGGCGTTCGGTGAAATGGCAGTAGAAGTACGGGATTCGGAAAGTCCACGCGAACCCGTCGCGCCCCTCGAGCAGTCGCGTCGCATCCGTAGGCCGGTCCACCCCCGGCGGAGCGCCGAAGCCCGTGTCCGGTGCCGCGCGCCGGATCTGGGGAACAATCGCACTCGCCAGTTCCGGCGCGGCCGCCGCGTACGGCGTGGACCAGCGCGAATCACGGCGCAACGCAACGGATACCCGGGAGCGGGCCACCTTGATCTCCGCTCCGTCACGGTCGCCGACGACGGCGACCTCGTAGGCGAGCTCCCCCTCCGTGTGCGCCGGGCGCGGTCGCACGATCAACCGCACCGCCTCGTCGAGGTTGAACACGTGAATGATGCGTGTGTCGATATCGACTATCTCCCAGCACAGTCCGCAGTCGGTATACAACGCGCGCACATCGTGACCGATGCTCCGGAAATGATCGATGAGTGCCTCTTCGATCAGATAGTTCACATGTTTGAAGCCGATCCACGGGCCGATATTCGCGCCCTCGTATCGTGGACGCAGCTCGACCCGGGTAGTCGGTGCCGAAATCGGCGTCACCGATGTGGTCATCGTCATTCTCCTGCGGTAGTAGCGATTTTCGAGGTGATCAGGCAGGCGGCCGGCTCGGTGTCGCCGCCGCCGGTGGTCAGCAGTGAGCGGCCCGGTCGGTTCGCGGCGTAGGCGGCTTGCAGCACTCCCAGAGCGCCCGAGGCGGCGCCGAAACGCGCCGCCAGGTCGACGGTCTCGGGGGTGTTCACGACCCGCGCCAGCTCGCCGGCCGCGCCGAAATCTGGTGTGTACCAACGATTTACGGCCGTCGCGACGAGCGATTCGATGCCCGCCCGGCCGCGCGCGCAGGCGCCGACGACCGCACGCGGCGGGCGGATCGCCGGATCGGCACGTTCGATGACGAGGCAGGCCGCGCCGTGAAACAGGCCGGACGCGGCGCGAGCCGGCGCGAATCGCCGCACGACCGCATTGCTTACCTCGACGCCGACGACCACCACGCGGGCCGCGCGATCGGAACCGAGCAGCACCGTGGCCCAGTCCACCGCGTCGAGTCCGGAATTCGCACCGCTGCACAGCATGAGGTTGGGGCCGAAGAGGCCGAAGCGAATGGCGATCGAGGAGGCGACGACGTTGCTCGACGCGTTCGGTAGATCCATCGGGCTGCGTTCACCCGGGCCGATGTGATCGCCGACGATGCGGCAGACGGTGTCGAGATTGCCGAAGTTCGAACTGACGATCACCGCGGTGACCGCGCCCGAGCAATCAGCGATACCGGCGTCCCGAAACGCCGACTGCGTGGCCGCCATACCGAGCCGCGTGGCCTCGTCCTTGTAGCGCAAACCGCGCCGGCCGAGTATCTCCACCGGGTCGTGTGCGGGCATTCCCGGCGCGACCACAGCGGTGCCGACGATCACCGGACTGCCCGCGACCGTTTCCGTCATGCCACCCGCTCCACGATCGCGACGGCGTTGACGCCGCCGAAGCCGAACGAATTCACCTGCGCCACCCGGAGTTCGGCGGCGTCGATCGGTGAGGCGGCGAGCCGGAGGGACCGGGCCTCGTCGATCGGTACCGCCAGATCCGGGATGGCCGGCACCGCTCCGGTGCGCAACGACTCGATCGCCGCGACCAGACTCACAAGGCCCGAGCTGCCCGAGGTGTGCCCGGTCATCGCCTTGACCGCCGTGACGATCGGCTGTTCGGTGCCGAAGATCGTGGTCAGTGCGGTGGCCTCAGCCGCGTCGTTGAGGGCCGTCCCGGTGCCGTGCGCCAGGACGAGGTCCACATCGGCCGGGCGGACCCCCGCGCGGCGGTGAGCGTCGTGCATCGCCGCGACGATCCCGACCGGGTCGGGAGCGGTGACATGGCCCGCGTCGCAGCTGATGCCGACACCCCGCAGGACCGCACGGGCCGTTCCACCGCGCTGGAGCACGGCAGCGGCCGCCCCGTCCCCCATGAGCACTCCTTTGTGGCGCGCGTCGAACGGCCGCAACGTCGTCATCGCCGGTTGGACGAGATCGAGCGCCGCGAACATGCTCACCGCGATCGTGTCGGTTCCCGCGACGACAACGGCATCGGCGCGATCGGCGGCCAGCAGATCCTCGGCCAGCCCCAGCGCGTGCAGCGATGCCGCACAGGCGTTCGACAGGGTGTGAACTTCGGTGCAGCCGAACCGTTCTCGCAACGCGGGCCCGAAGTCCAGACGAGGTACTCCGCTGTCCGGTCCCGCCTGCCACGCCAACTCCACCGAACGGAGTTCACGCAGGCCGGTGCCCACGATCACCGGGATATCGGTCAGGTCGTCGAGCCCGGACTGCGTCATCGCCTCGGCGACCGCCCTGATCAGTAACCGGGTGGCATACGCCGCGGTGTCGGATCCACGCTCGTGCCGCGGATAGCCGTGGTGGGTGCGATAGTCGCGGGTGGGGAAGCGCCGGATTTCGGCCACGCCGGTACGGCCGGCGCACAGTGCCGCGAAAAGCTCCGGCACGGTGTCGCCGATCGCGGCGACGGCTCCGGTTCCGGTGATCGGCCAACTGGTGTCGATTCGTGCGTTCATCAACTCTCACAAGGCATTCGGAGACCATTCCCGGATGGTCATGATCGGGTCAGGGGCAGCTTGGGCAGGCCCGGCGCATCGCGGCGCGACTTGCCCCGCGACACCGCCAGCGGGTCCGCGTCGACGGATCGCGGCGGCAGCCGCGTCCGATCCGCGGGCACGGCGCCGCGATACACCTCACCCAGCAGATCGCTGCCCACGATCCGGCCCGCGCATCGGATTCCACTGATCGCCGCACCTGCGACACCGCTGCCGTAGCGGGTGCTCTGGCCGACGACGTGAAGTCCGTTCACGCCCGTCTCGGTCTCCGGGCGACGGGCGATCCCGCCCCAATCGGCCACGCCGTAGGGCGTTCCTCCGGTCGAGCGGAGATAGCGCCGGTGCGTGAGTGGCGTGGCCACCTCCACGTGCACCGCATCATCGATGATCGGCCCCAGCGCGCGTTCGGCCGCGGTCAGCAATTCGGCGGTCAAATGCCGCTTCCACAATCGGTACTGCGGATCCCGCCGGTAGCGAATGTCGTTGCCCCACCGCATCATCGGTTCGGCGCACGGCACCATGACCTGCACGCCGGCATGCCCGGGCGGACAGGCCCACGGCCGCTGGGCGGGGCGGGCCGAGGCGCAGGAGACGAAGGCGAACGGCGGCCCGCCCGAACCCGTCTCGAACCGGCGATAGGCATGCTCTATGTCCTCGTGATCGAAATACCACAGATTTGCGCCGTCGAGTCCCGGCGGCTCGGTGGCGAGCCCCAGATAGAGGACCGACCACGCATGACGCATACGCGCCGACGCGGTGCGTTGCAGTTCGTGAACGCCGAAAGCTGCGGTATCGCTGCATAATTCGAGAACCGTCCGGCGGAAGTCGGCGTTGGAGATCACCAGGTCCGAATCGGCCCGGTCGCCGTCCGCGAAACTCACGCCCGAGACCACGCCGCCGTCGGTGTGGATGGTGCGCACTGCTTTTCGCGTCGACACGCGCCCGCCGTATGCCTCGATCGCCTCCACCAACGCCGCGACCAGGGTCTGTCCGCCGCCGTCGACGTAATAGGCGCCGCGCAGGTAATGGTCCTGCACGGTGGCATGCGTGGCCACCGTGACCTGCGCCGGACCCGCGCCGTAATTGCCCGCCTGCGCCGAGAGCACCGTACGCACCACAGGGGACAGCCGACATTCGTCGAACAGTCGCGTCAGCGAGCGACGCCCCCACCTCGGTCCGTCCGGGTACCGCCTGGCCAGTTGCACCGCGCGATTCGGGTCGACGAGGGCGGCGCGTGAGATCGCCGCGACCGAGGCGAGTACCTGCGTGCACGCCGTGATCCCCGCACTCTCGCCGGGCACGGCCGCGCACAGCGCGGCGGTGTAGGGCTCCCATCCGACCGGGACGTCGATGGTCCGATTGGGCAGAACGAGCCGATCGAAACCTCGAAAGTTCATGGGCCGCAGATCGACTCGATCCCGTACACCGAGTCCGCGCAGGATCGCGGGGAGGATCCCGTCCGGCCCGCAGTCGCCGAGATAGTGCACGCCGACATCGAATTCGTAGGCGCGGCGGCGCCGGAAGGCGTGTGCGTTGCCGCCGGCGACGTCGTGTTGCTCCGCCACCAGAACCCGGTAGCCGCAGGCAGTCAGGTAGCCGGCGCAGACCAGCCCGCCGATCCCCGCGCCGACGACGACCGCGTCCCAGCGCGCCGGCTCAGCCGCAGCCACCGGCATGACCCATATCGCTGCCGAGGGGAAGCCGCGCGGTGAAGTCGGTGGGCGGTTCGGTGGAGTCGGTGGCCGGTGGGGCGACATCGGTGGGCGCTGCAGGGGCGATGCCCAGCGCGGAGGCGAAGGCATCGAGCCGTTCCACTCCCCAGTATTTGGCCGGCCCGCGGACGAACAACGGCACGCCGAAAACTCCGTCGTGATAGGCGGCCAGCAGTGTGCGCACCGCGGCGGCACGCACCTCGGGCACCGACACCGCCGCGGCCATTCGCGCTCCGTCGAGCCCCAGTTCACTGGCGACCGCGGCGACCGTGCCGGGATCGCAGATGTTGCGGCCGTGGTGCCAGCGGGCCCGCGTCAGTGCTACCGCGAGATCGGGCATACGCCCCTCTCGGTCGGCGGCCAGACACGCCAGATGCGGCACCTCCCACCGAGGTGCACGATCGACCGGCCAGGTCATCGGCAGACCGCGAGCGGCCGCCGCGCGCCGGACGTCCTGCAGGATGTAGAGATGCTTCTCCCGCGACATCGACGCGTAGCAGAAGCCGCCACCGGCATCCTCCAACTCGGCCAGCATGGTGGCCTCCGGATCCCAGAACGGCAGCCACGTCAGCGATCGCGCGAGTTCGCCGTGGTGCGCCGTCAGATCTTCCAGCGCCAGCCACGAATACGGGCTGCGCAGCGAGAAGTAGAACTTCGGCTCCGCCCTCACAAGGACATCCCCCCGTCGACCCGGAAGACGCCGGCGGTGACGTACGCCGATCGCGGCGATACCAGGAAACTCACCATCTCCGCCACCTCCTCGGCAGTTCCCCAGCGCCCGAGCGGAATTCGCCGCACCGCCGACTCGCGCACCTCGCCGTCGAGCGAGGCGGTCATGTCGGTGTCGATGAATCCGGGCGCCACGACGTTGGCCCGCACGCCGAAACGCGCCACCTCCTTGGCCAACGCCTTGGTCATGCCGATGACACCCGCCTTGGCCGCGGAATAATTGGCCTGTCCGACGTTGCCGTGGATTCCGGATATCGACGAAATGGTGACGATGCTGCCCGAACGCCGCTTCAGCATCGGGAAGGCGGCAGCCCGGCAGACCGCGAAGGCGCCGGAGAGGTTGACGTTCATCACGGTGTGCCAATCGCTTTCCGACATTCGGATGAGCGGGCTGTCGCGGACGATGCCCGCCGAGGTGACCACCGCGGAGATCGGGCCGAGTTGCCGTTCGGTGCTCTCCACCCAATCCCGGACGGCGTCGGAATCGGATACGTCGAGCGGTGTGGCCGTTATCCGGGCGCCGGCCGCACGGGAGGCGTCGGCGCAGCTCTGTGCCGCCTCGGATCGGCTCCGATAGCAGAACGCCACGTCGTATCCATCCGCTGCCAGGCGGGTAACCACCGCGCGGCCGATACCGCGCGAACCGCCGGTCACCAATGCCACGGGCCGGGCCGGCGCATCGTCGGCCGGACGATCACGGTCCGGATCACTGGTCATCAGAATTCCCCTCCTGGTTCGTCGCGGCGGATCAGCACACAGCCGACGGCGCCGTCCAGATCGACCGATGTGAAGAAGGCGTACGGTTTGCCGGGCGGGTAGTCCGCGCCCAGCAGGGCCGCCAGTTGCAGCCCGCCGGTAGCCGCACCGCAATCGCCGACGAGATCCGCGATCGAACGAATCGTCGTGTGCGGGAGGACATCCCGTGCGGCGGCGTATTCCCCGGCGGAGAAGCCCTCCCACGGGTCGGTGCCGGGAGATCCGGCCACCGCGATCAGGGCGACCTCCTCGCCGCTGATACCGGCGCAGGCCAACGCCGAACGCAGCAGTCGCGACAACACGTCGCGTACGGGTGCGGCACGCCCCCATACACCGTGTTCCAACCCGACGAGTTCGGCCAGCACACCGCGACCTGCGGCGGCGGCCGAATGGGCGGGTTCCAGTACGAAGACCGCGCAGCCCTCACCGATCGGGCGGTCCACCCGCCCCGCGGCCAGGTACTCCACCCAGGTGCGGTGCGGAGAGAACTCCTCGACCATCCCGCACAGCACCGTCCGGGCCCGGTCTCGGTCGAACAGCCGTTCGGCGTACTGCAATACCGCCGCCCCGGCCGCGCGCCCACCGGCGATGGTGGCGTTGGGTCCGCGCACACCGTGCCAGATCGCGCACTGCCCCGCGGCGCGGTTCATCACCGCATTGGGGAACCGGGCGGGATCGACCTGATAGGGCTTGTCCTGGAGATAGGAGTCGCCCACGAACTCCATCATGCTGCGCACGCTGCCGGTCGTGGTGCCGAGAACTACCGCGGTATCCGCGCCGCAGGCGGACCCCGGCAGCCGATCGAGTATCTGCCGCACGCCCTCGACGGCGAGCCCGGTGACGCGGTCCATCGACCGGGTGCCTTTGGCGCCGAGGGTTTTTCGAACATCGAAGTCGGCGACCAGCCCGGCCTGCCGGATCGGGAGCTCGCCGGATCCGGTGCCGACCGGACGCAACGCCGAAATACCGGATCGAATTCCGTTCCCGAATTCGGCGGTACTCGTTCCGTACGGGGACAGAACCGAGCAACCGGTGAATACCAATTTCATCGTGGGTCTCGCTCCCTGTGTCGGATAACGCGACACGATGCGGTCGTCATAACCGTTCCTCATGGCGTCCCAGAATCAGCACGGCGTTGTTTCCCCCGAATGCGAGACCATTGTTCTGTACGACCCGGAGGTCCGCGGGGCGCGCGCGATTGGGCACGACATCCAATGCGCACTCCGGATCCGTGTGTCGATGATTGACGGTCGGCGGTATGAATTTTTCGGTGATTGCCAACGAGCATGCGATGGCCGCCAACGCGCTGGCCGCTCCCATCGTGTGGCCGATCATCGATTTGATCGACGTCGTCGGCGGCGGCCGGTCTCCGAACACGTGCCGGATCGCGCCCGCTTCGGTGACATCGTTCGCGCGGGTTCCGGTCCCGTGCGCGGATATGAAATCGACATCCTCGGGCGAGATTCCGGCGTCTTCGTGCGCCAACCGCATGCAACGTCCGAAACTGTCCAGGTCCGGCGCGACAGGATGCTTGCCATCGCAATTGATGCCGTAGCCGAGAATTTCCGCGTAAATGCGCGCCCCGCGCGCGACCGCCGAATCCAGGGATTCGAGTACGAGGATGCCGCCGCCCTCACCGGTGAGAATCCCGTCCCGGTCGGCGTCGAAAGGGCGGCAACGCTCGGCGGCGACCGTACCGACTCGGTAGAAGCCGGAGAAGGTCTTGCGGCACACCGCGTCCGCGCCACCGACCAGAGCGAATTCGACATCGCCGCCACGGACGGCATCCGCGCCGTATCCGATGGCGTAATTGCCGGCAGCGCAGGCTGTCGGGATGGTCACCGCCTCCACATCGGTCAAGGTCAGCTCGCGTGCGATGCTGGTCGACAAGCGGCTGACGGGGATGCGGCGGGCGAGCCCGGGCGCCATCGAGTCCGGCCCTTCGTCGATCCAGGACCACATCATCCGGTCGAGATCTCGCGACTCCCCGTCGGTCGTACCCACCGCCACCAATCCCCGGCGATTGCGCAGCCGGTCACCGTGCAGGCCGGCATCGGCGAGTGCCATCCGAGCCGCGACGACAGCGAATTGTGTCGCCCGGCCGAATTCTTCGGCGCGGGTGCCCAGCCAGTGTTCGGGCGCGAAATCCGCGACCTCGCAGCCCATTTTCTTCGGGTACCCGTCGGTGTCGAATGCCGTGATCGGCGCCGCTCCCTGCCGCCCGCAGCGCAATGCGTCGAGGAATTGGGCAGCTCCGATACCCACGCTTGTTATCGCGCCGAGACCGGTAACGACAACCCTGCGCGTCATGAGGTTTCCGGTTTCGTCATCGCCACTCGTCCCGGTCTTCAGGCCGCCTTGGCCTCGGCGACAACCGAATAGACGCCCTCCAGATTGACCAGTCGCTCCAGCTCGGACTGATCGATCGTAATTTTGAATGTCCGTTCGAGCTGGGCGAGAATTTCGATCGCCAGCAGCGAGTCGGCGCCGTGATCGTCTTTGAACAGACTGCTGTCGGAAACCTCCTCGGGTTCCAGTTCGAGGATCGTGCACACAGTTTCCTTGATGTGATCTTTTTCCGCAGGGGCGAGCACAGGCATGGATGGATTCCTTTCCGAACGCTCCGATCGAAGAGAGGTGATCGGGTCGATTTCAACCTAGCGTCGAATCTCCCCGCCGCAGCCGGCCTGGCATTTAACTGCCACCGCGCCGATGCCCTTGCGTGCAATACGTTCGCCGCCCTCTCCGCTTTCCGATGCGCCGTACTCACTTCGCGATTCGACCCGCGGCACGCGGGGTATCGGCCGGTGGCACTGCCCTCGATCCGGCGGGATCGTCGAGATCCGCGTGTGGTGGAACCCGCTGCGGGCCAACTCCTGGCGACCGCGCCGAGAGCACCTACGGCAGCGGGTACTGGTCGGCTGAGGGCAATTCCCGCTGCCGTGTTCATCAGTCGCGCACCGACGGGCGTAACGTCCGCGAATCTTCAGCGATCTTTCAGGCACAACTGCTCAGGAGGTTTCGACATGATTTTCGCGAAGCGACTCGCAGCCAGTGCGGTCATTACCGGGGCGACCGCTGCCGCCGCGCTTGTCGGTGGTGGTGTGGCCAATGCCGATGTACCGGTGTGGCAGGCGAATTGCCACGTCTACAACATCTTCAACACCGGTGGGATGTCCAATTGCGAGCTGCCTACCTGGCAGCAGGTGAAGCTCACCTGTGTCGCGTGGCCCGTTCCGTTCACCTACTGGAAGTACGGCCCGGTGCAGTACGGTCAGAACCAGTCGTGGGCCAGTTGTGACTCGCCGAACGCGCTGGTGCGCGTCGAGGTCATCCAGGCGTAAACGCCAAGTGCGCCTGATGTTTTCGTTCGCCGGCAGCCGGCTCACCAGCGGGATCCGCTACGGTCCGTACAGTTCGGCGCGCATCTGCTCCGGACTCCGGCCGTACCGGCGCTGAAAGGCTTCGCGGAAGCGGCGTGTCGTGGTGAACCCGGCCTGGTGGGCGACCGTGTCCATGTCCACCGGCAGGGGTGACGACAAGCGCCGGCGCGCACGGTCGAGGCGAATCGTGCGCAGCAGTGCCGCCGGGGCCAGGCCCGTCGCCTCGGTGAGCGCGCTGTGCAGCGTTCGTCGCGAGCAACCGCACAGACCGGCGACAGCGTCCGGTGTCAATCTGCTGTCACCGGCGTGGATTTCCATGACCTCGCGGGCGCGGGCGGCCAGATTCGCGTATCTGCCGCCCGCTGCGACGCGGGTGCGGTCGTGGTTGAGCGCTCCGTCGAGCAACACGAGGGCGCTGGAATACGCGACGGCGAAATCCACTGCGGTCCAGTCGCCGTGGCCGGCGTGCAGCTCACCGACCTGCCGCACCAGCGATCGCACCAAGGGACGCCGTCCGATACTCCGAATCCAACAGAAATTCCCTTTCGCGCCCAGCCACAGAACGACTTCAAACTACAAGGCGGGCACGGTGGGTCCCGGCCTGAGCGCGGATCTCCCCTCCTACGTGCAGATCCGCGTTCACCCGCCACGACCGCCCTGGGCGCACGAAAAACGTTAGCCGCCAACACATCCGATTTCTGGCAAGTTCACGGCGCATTCTGGCGACACCTCATCGCTACCGGCGGCAACGACGACAGATCACGGCCGGTCTGTGTCAGGGTTGGACGAAGACCCGTTCCAGGAGCGTGGACAGACGGTCGCGGTCCTCGTCGCCGAGTCTGCTCAGGCCTTCTCGCGTCTGATGCATTTTCGCGCGGATCGCGTCGACGGCACGCTCGCCCTCGGGGGTGATGACCAGATTGGTGACGCGGCGGTCGGTTGCGCTGGCCTCCCGGCGCACGAGGCCCCGCTTCTCCAGCCGGTCGATGATCCCGGTGACGTTGGACGCGTCACACGCCAGGGTCTCGGCCAGGGTGCGCATCGCGGCGGGGCCCCGGCGCAGCACCGTCAATGTCTTGCCCTGACTTGCCGTGAGGTTCTCGCTCGCCGCCGCGACCGTGAATTCGCTGTAGTAGACGCCCAGCGACACCGAGAGCAGCTCCATGAGCTGGGCGGTGTCGATGTGCGGAACCTCGGCCATGCAATTCATCCTACGTCCTGAAACTTGACCATCTCAACTATTCACCCCTACCGTGGGCAATGCTTGAGGTTATCAACCATCAAAGTTGTCAAGTTTCTACGAGGAGTACCCAGTGACCGTCACCGTGTCCGACACCTCCCGCGCAGCGGAAATCCTCTCTCGGCCCGTTTCGCTGAACGGCCTGACCGTCCCCAACCGCATCGTGATGGCGCCGATGACGCGCATGTTCTCCCCGGGCGGCGTTCCGGGTGACGATGTGCGGTCCTACTATGCGCGCCGGGCCGCCGCCGGTGTCGGTCTCATCGTCACCGAGGGGACCTACGTCGGTCACGAGTCGGCCGGTCAGAGTGATCGGGTTCCGCGATTCCACGGTGCGGAGCAGTTGGCGGGCTGGGCGAAGGTCGCCGCGGACGTACACGCCGCCGGCGGCACGATCGTGCCGCAGCTGTGGCATATCGGCATGGTCCGCAATCGCGGCGAACAGCCCTACCCCGAGGCCCCGGCCATGGGCCCCTCCGGTATCCGCGTCGACGGCACCGAGCCGACCGGTGAAGCGATGACGCAGCGCGATCTGGACGACGTCATCGCCGCGTTCGCCGAGGCCGCCGCGGACGCCGAGCGGATCGGTTTCGACGGCGTCGAGCTGCACGGCGCCCACGGCTACCTCGTCGATCAGTTCCTGTGGGCGCACACGAACCGCCGTACCGACGCCTACGGTGGAGATCCGGTGGCGCGCACCAGGTTCGCGGCCGAGATCGTGGCCGCGGTCCGCGCGGCCGTATCGCCAGGTTTTCCGGTGATCTTCCGCTTCTCGCAGTGGAAGCAGGAGGCCTACAGCGCGCGGCTCGCCGAGACCCCGCAGGAGCTCGATGCCATTCTGGCGCCGCTCGCCGCTGCCGGTGTCGACGCCTTCCATGCCTCCACCCGCCGCTACTGGCTTCCGGAGTTCGACGGCTCGGACCTGAACCTCGCCGGTTGGACCAAGAAGCTCACCGGCAAGCCCACCATCACCGTCGGCTCGGTCGGCCTCGACGGCGACTTCCTCCACGCCTTCACGGGCAGAGGCGCCGAACTCGGCAGCCTCGACAACCTCCTCGACCGCTTCGAGCGCGACGAGTTCGACCTGGTCGCCGTCGGCCGCGCCCTCCTGCAGGACCCGGAATGGGCGGCCAAGGTCTTGAGCGGCCGGATCGACGAGCTGAAGGCCTACGATGCCGCGGCGCTGAAAACGCTGAGCTAGCAGCGGACCTGGAGGGCCACTGACCGGCATCGGCCCCACCGCCGGGCCACGCCGCGTCGGTGTGAGCCGACTGATCCGGGGTACGCATCGCACAGAAGACCGGAGCAGCGCCGCGTGGTTTGCCCGGGCACGAACGAGAAGACGGAGGTGATCGTCGTGTCGAGTGCACAACGGCACAACACCAGTTCCTACCCGCCGACCGGTGCCGTGATGCTCGTCCGTAACCGGGGGAACAGGTGAGCCGATGACAGCGGTCAAGATTGCTTACAAGCCAGTCGGTCTCGTCCTGGGAGCCATCAGCGGCCTCCTCGCCGGACTGGTGTTCAAGCAGACATGGAAAATGCTCGGTCACGACGAGAACGCACCCGACGCCACCGACGAGGACCGGACCTGGCGCGAGGTGTTGATCGCCGCCGTTGTTCAGGGCGCGATCTTCGCCGGCGTCAAAGCCGCCGTCGACCGCGCCGGCGCGACCGCGACCCGTCGCCTGACCGGTGAATGGCCCGGCTGACGAGTCCCGGACCTCACGCGTTCTCGCTCAGCTCACCGGCCGCCGGATTCGTAGCGGGAGTGGTGGCCTCGTCCCAGCTGGCAGGATGAGGGCCATGGAGAAGGACTTGCGGGATGCCGAACGGCGACTTCAGGCCGCGCAGCTGGCTGGGGATATCCAGGCGCTGGACGAATTACTCGATGATCGGTTGATCTTCACGCTCGGCGCCGATACGTACACCAAGACCGACGATCTCGAGCTGCACCGCACCAAGGCTCAGATTGTCGGCAAGCTCGAGGAAGAACAGCTGACTGTGCTGGTGGAAGGGACAACCGGGGTCACATGGTTCCTCGGCCTCGTCGAGGGAAGCGTGCACGGGTCACCATTCGCGGCCAGGATGCGCTATACCCGCACCTGGGCGCACGACGACTCGCGTGGTTGGCGGGTCATTGCCGCTCACGCCTCTGCGGTCGAGTAGTTCGCGTCGCGATGGCCTTGGTGCCGACCGTCATCCGGGCTTCGTCGATGACCCTGAACATCTGGGCGATTTCGAGTTCTGTCGTCACAATCCTTGCGGGACAACGATTTCGCGTTTGAGGATCTTGCCTGTCGGTCCCTTGGGCAGGGCGTCGACCAGCCACACCCGGCGTGGATACTTGTAGGCCGCCACGCGGGCCTTGACGTAGTCGCGCAAGTCGTCGGCGGTCGCTTCGGCACCCGGTGCGAGCGCGACCACGGCGGCTACTTCCTCGCCGTGGGTCGAGTGGGGCACGCCCAGCACCGCGGCTTCGAGGACGGCCGGGTGTTCGTAGAGGACCTCCTCGATCTCGCGCGGGTACACGTTGAAACCGCCACGGATGATCAGGTCCTTCTTGCGGTCGAGGATGTAGAAGTAACCGTCTTCGTCCTGTTTCGCCATATCGCCGGTGTGGAACCAGCCGTCCCTGATCGCCTCGGCGGTCGCCGTGGGGCGATCCCAGTAGCCGCTCATGACATTGTGGCCGCGGATGGCGATCTCGCCGGCGTCACCGGGCGCGACATCGTAGCCGTCGGCATCGACGACCCGCATCCGCACGCCCTCGATCGGGGTGCCGATCGACCCGGGCCGCGCGGCGCCGACGCGGTTGAACGAGGCGACCGGCGAGGTCTCCGACAGTCCGTACCCTTCGAGAACGGGAATGCGGAATCGCTCCTCGAATCCCCGGAGGATTTCGACCGGGAGCGCCGCGCCGCCGGACAGGCACAGCCGCAACGTGCCGGTGTCGGCGATGCCGGGGCCCGCGCCGAGCATGGCCACGTACATCGTCGGCACGCCTTCGAAGATCGTGACGCCGTCGCGTTCGATCAGCTTCAGCACCAGCTCCGGGTCGAAGCGCGGGGCCAATGTGATGGCGGCTCCGCTGAGCACGGCGACGTTGAGGCAGCACGTCTGCCCGAATGCGTGGAACAGAGGCAGGCAGCCCATGATCACGTCGTCCGGGGTGGCGGTGAGCAATGTGCGGGCGGCGACGGCGGCATTGGCCCGTAGGTTGGCGTGGGTCAGTTGCGCGCCCTTGGGGGTCCCGGTCGTGCCGGAAGTGTAGAGCAGTACCGCGGTGTCCTCGTCGTCGCGGACCGTCACTTCCGGCGAGTCCGGCCAGGACGCGAACTCGGTCGCCGCGTCGTCGGTGACGGTGAGAACGCGCACCTCCGTCTGGCCCGCTCCGGCGGTGGCTTCCGGGACGGCGGTATGCCACGCGAAGAGGATCCGAGCGCCCGAGTCGGCGAGGTGATGCCGGACTTCGCGTTCCTTCAGGAGGGGATTCATCGGCACCGCGATCAGGCCGGCCCGCAGGATGCCGTAGTAGATGATCGGGAACGCGGTGACGTTGGGCAGCATCATCGCGATTCGGTCACCGGGCTGTGCGCCCAGGTCGCGCAGCCGCCCGGCCACGCGGGCGCTCAGATCATCGAACGCGGCGTAGGTCAGGACCTGATCGTCGAGGCGGATCGCGGCACGGTCCGGAAACTGACCGGCGGCGTCCTTGAGGTTGATGGCGAGGTTGGTCACATCCACAATCGTCGGCACCCGACCGCGCGGGGCCCATATGGCGGGCGACAGTGGACGAGCGGGAATTCTGTGCCCGGCGATATTCTCGCCGATCCCGCATGGCCGTAGCCTCGCATCGTGCCCCGCAGCGTTCCCGATTCCTTGATCGTGCCGATAGCGAACGGCCTGACCGGGCGGCTCGACGAGCTGACCGACGACCTGGTCGGCCGCATCGTCGATGAGATCGAGATCTACCGGGAGCCGGGCGTGGTGCCGCGCGCGGAACTGCGCCGGTCGGTCCGATCGAACCTCGAGTACATGCTGCATCGGCTGGCGCACGGCCGGAGACTGGAACTTCTGGCACCGCGTTCGACCGGCCGTGAGCGCGCCGGACAAGGGGCGCCGCTGCCCGAGGTATTGCGTGCTTTCCGGCTCGGATCCGCCTTTCTCTGGCAGCGACTGCTCGATTCCGCGCGTGCCTCGGGGCAGTGTTCGCTCGATGCCCTGCTCACCGTCGCCACCGACATCTGGGCCATGGCCGACGACTATTCGACCGCGCTCACCGAGTCCTATCGCGCCGCGGTCGGCGAGGCCATGATTCTCGCGGATCGGCGGCGTTCGGCGCTGGTGGCGGCCCTGCTGAACGGTCCTTCCGACGAGAACCACACCGCCTGGGAAATCGCCAAGTTGCTCGACATGCCGTATGACGGCTCATTTCTCGTCGTCGTCGCCGAGACTCCCGAGCTCGGCCGGCCCGCGCTGCCCGGCCTCGAGGAGCGGCTGCGTGCACTCGATGTGGCCTCCGCGTGGCGGACCGGGCCGGAACACGAGATCGTCATCCTGTCCTACGGCCGGCGCCGCACCGACGAAGTACGTTCGCTGATCGCCAAATTCGCGTCCGCGCGGGTCGGGATGAGTCCGCCGTACAGCCGGCTCGACCGGACACCGCGCGCGCTGCGATTCGCGAAAATCGCAGTGGAAACGTTCGAATCCGACGCCACCGGCGTACGGCAGCTACCTGACACCCCCATGGCCGAGCTCGTGATGGGCAACCTCGATACGACTCGCCGTTTCGTCAGGCGGGTGCTGGGTCGCGTGCTCACGCTGGCCGACGACGATCGCAGTACGTTGATCACGACGGCGGAGGCGTGGCTGAACGCTCGCTCCTCCGCTGCCGAGGCCGGGCGTGTGCTGTACTGCCACGAGAACACCGTCCGTTATCGGATGCGCCGGCTCGAGGAGCGTCTGGACGGCGACCTCGACGACCCGGCGACCGTCGCCGAGCTGGCGGCCGCGTTGCAAGCGATACGCACCTTCCCCGAACTGGGCGCTCGCCTGACTCCCGGCCCCTTCGAGGACGCGAACGACCGGTGAGCCCGCCGGTCAGAAGCCGGCCTCCTCGAGCTCCATCACGGTCGTGTCCGTCCCGGAGACCACGGCGAGTTCGGCGGTGATGTGGGGGAGCACGGAGTTGGCGAAGAACGAGGCCACTGCGACCTTGCCGGCGTAGAACGCGGTGTTCTGCCCGGCTTCGATTGCGGTGAGCGCTGTTTCGGCGGCGACGATGAGGCGCCAGGCCACCAGTAGATCGCCGACGGCGAGGAGCAACCGGACGGCGTTCAGGCCGATCTTGTACACCTGGCGAGGCTCTTCGGCAGCTTCCAGCAGATGGGTGGTGAGCCTGCCGATGATCTCCTGGACGTCCTCGAGGGCGTGCGAGAGCAGAACCTTCTCGTTCTTCAACCGGCCGCGGTCGGCGTCGGACTCGGCGGTGGCGCGAACCTGCCCGAGCACGTGCGCGAGCGCGATACCGTTGTCGCGGGCGATTTTCCGGAAGAAGAAGTCCTGAGCTTGGATAGCCGTGGTGCCTTCGTAGACGGAGTCGATCTTGGCATCACGGATGTACTGCTCGATGGGATAATCCTGGAGGTACCCGGAACCGCCGAAGGTTTGCAGGGATTCGGTGAGGTACTGGTAGGCGCGTTCGGAGCCGACACCTTTGACGATGGGCAGCAGCAGGTCGTTGACCCGTGCGGCGAGATCGTCGTCGGCACCGGAAATGTGGCGGGCGACCACAGGATCCTGGTGGCCGGCGGTGTAGAGGTAGATCGATCGCAATCCCTCGGCGTAGGCCTTCTGCATCATCAGCGACCGGCGCACATCCGGGTGATGGATGATGGTCACCTTCGGTGCCGCCTTGTCGGCGGCCCGAGCCGGATCGCTGCCCTGCACGCGGGTTTTCGCGTAGTCGAGCGCGTTGAGATATCCGGTGGACAGTGTCGCGATGGCCTTGGTGCCGACCATCATCCGGGCCTCTTCGATGACCTTGAACATTTGGGCGATTCCGTTGTGGACCCCGCCCACCAGGTAGCCGACGGCCGGGATGCCGTGTCCGCCGAAGGTCAGCTCGCACGTCGCCGAGGCCTTGAGGCCCATTTTGTGCTCGACGTTGGTGACGAAGACACCGTTGCGTTCGCCCGGCTCGCAGGTGTCGTGGTCGAAGTGGAATTTGGGGACGATGAACAGGCTCAGTCCCTTGGTGCCGGGCCCGGCCCCGGCGGGGCGAGCCAGCACCAGATGCATGATGTTGTCGAACAGGTCGTCGGAGTCGGCGGAGGTGATGAAGCGCTTGACGCCCTCGAGGTGCCAGGAACCGTCGTGCTGTTCGGTCGCTGTGGTGCGGCCGGCTCCGACGTCGGAGCCGGCGTCCGGTTCGGTCAGCACCATCGTCGCGCCCCACTCGCGCTCGACCGCTCGAGCGGCCCATCGCCGCTGCTGTTCGGTGCCGATGCCGGCGAGGACGTCCGCCATCATCGGGCCGCTCAGGTACATGTAGGCCGCGGGCTGGGCGCCGAGGACCAGTTCGTTGATCGCCCAGCCGAGCATCGACGGCGCGGGCACGCCGCCGATCGCCTCGCTCTTGGCTACCCGCCACCACTGCGCGTCCTGCCATGCGCGAACGGACCGCTTGAACGGCTCCGGGATCCGTACCGAGTGCGAGTCGCTGTCGAAAACCGGTGGGTGGCGGTCGGTTTCGGCATACGACTCGGCCACCGGTCCTTCGGCCAGGCGGGCGGCCTCGGCCAGCATCGTGCGTGCGGTCTCGCCGTCCAGTTCGGCGAACGCCCCCGAATCGAGGACGGTCTCCAGGCCGTACACCTCGAACAGGTTGAACTCCAGATCACGAACGTTGCTCTTGTAGTGGCCCACCGGACCGTTGCCTCTCGATCGGCCCGCCGCCGGGGCGGGCAGGAATGATTCCGATTGCCGCTGCGAGCGCGGCCGCAACGGCAATCGGTTTGTGTCTGTTGCTGTTTCTATGGGGCGGGTGTGGTCGCCGGGTCGGGGGCGGTGACCTGGTTGGTGAAGTCGATCAGGGCGGCGATGCCGACGGGCACGCCGACCAGGATGATTCCGGCGGCGGACCCCAGGGCGACACCGACCGCGGCGCCGGCCAGGCATCCGCCGAGCGCACCGGCGAAGAAGACCGGGAAGGTGATGGTTCCCACGGTCAGCGCGCCCGCGATACAGCCCAGCGGGAGGCCGATGAGGGTGCCGATCAAGGTGCCGACGCTGATCGCCAAACCGAATTCGGTTGCGGCCGTGGCCATCGCGTTCTGGAACTGTGCTTCGGACGCGACCGGACGCGGAAGCTCCACCGGGGTGGCGGGCCGGGCCGACGCGGGGTCGGTACTGGGTGACAGGGTCGCGGTGTTGCCGTCGATCCGTGCCGCGATGGGCCAGTCCTTGTCGTCCTTGCGGTAGGTGAGCGGGAACCCGGCGGCGAGGTTCCCCTGTCCGTCGAGGACCTGGAACTGGTTGCCGCGCACCGTGAGTGAGCCGCTGTCGGTGCTGATCCGCACCGATCCGTCGACGATGCTCGAGGTGTAGTGGATACCCGGAAGGACGGTCGTGCGGATACTCGAATTGGGGGGAGTGGCCGGGTTCGCAGGTGCGGGGTCGGCGCAGGCGACAGCGGTGGTCAGGCTGACGGTGAGCGCGGTGAGGCAGGTGGTCGCGACCAGGTTGGTGATCTTCATGTCATCCGATTTCTGTTGTGCGGATCATTCTTTCGAGGATCAGTCGGGTCAGCACCGTCGCCGGATGCCGAGTAGCGCCGGCACCGCCAGCAGCGCGGCGGCCGCGCCGAACGCGTACAGCAGGCGGTAGTTGTTCGGGCCGTCGATGGCCAGGAGTGCCGGGGCCACGAGCGGTGCGACCATCAACGCCGCCGACTGGGTCAGCACGACCAGGCCGAGGTCGCGGGCCGCGTTTTCCCACGAGGTCATCGTCGACGCCGCCAAGGCCAGCATCTGCCCGAGCAACAGGCCGTATCCGATGCCGAAGAACACACAGCCGGTGAGGAATTCGGGGACGGTGCCGACGACATCCATCACGGTGCATCCGACGGCGACGAGGACGCCCGCGGCGGCGAACAAGGGTTTGCGCCTGCCGATCCGGTCGGCGAGGCGGCCGCCCAGGGGACTGATGATCGACGCCGTACCGTTGATGATCAGCGTCGCCTCGAAGACGGTGGGAACCAGGGCGGCGTCGTCGAGCTTCAACGCGTTCTGCAGGAAGTAGACCAGGAAGGTCGCTACGACGGCTGCGCCGACCGTGATACCGAAGATGGAGGCCAGGCACCAGGCGAAATCGGGTGCCTTTCTCGGATCGAAATACAAAGTCCGGGCGAAGTCACGGACGTTGAAGACCGGCCGGACATGTCCCGCGAAGTCGGTTTCCCGGAGAACGGCGACGAATATCAGGACGAGACCGGCGCCGAGAGCTGCCGGAATGAGAAGGCGTGCGGTCATTCCCGGGGTGATGCGGACGATGAAGGTCCCTGCGATGAGCCCCACGCCCTGCGCCGCACCGGCGAGACCGGCGACGAAACCCGCACGCTCCGGCGGAATGGAATCCGCGAGCATGGACCACAACACCGTCAATCCGATGGTGCCGGAGACCGAGACGATGATCCACCCGACGATAAGTCCGGCGATGGAGCCGGAAACCGCGACGATGGCGTTGCCCGCCATGATGGTGGTGGCCGCGACCACCAGCCATGGCCGTCGTCGGCCGAAGCGCGACATGGTGATATCGGCCAGGCGCCCGAAGAACGGGCCCGCGGGCAGCGAGATCAGAGCGCCCGTGGCCGCGATCGCCGAATAGGCCACGGAGGCATGGGCCGGAACGGCCTGCGCGACCCGGAGTGCTAAAGTGATCATGGTCGGGGTCAGAACGGCCGTCCATACACCGAAGATCGCCAGGACATACGTCCAGATGAATGCGTTTCCGGCATGATTGAGAGTGATGGCCGCGGGCGAGGCGTCGCTGGAGACGGCGGAACCGGTTTCTGTATCCGTCGCTGGGGTGGGCGAATCTTGAGCTGTCATAGTGTTTTCCGAACTTTGCGAATCGAGAATGTGCGCGTCGTTGCGCGGTGATGCATGCTCACGCAGCCGTGGATGGATATCGGCGTGCGTTATTCCGGCGATGCGGAAACAGTGACCGCGGCCTTGCGGGGATTGCGCCGATTGTGATCATCGAGTGCCCGGTAGCCGTAGTAGTAGGTCGTGACCATGAGCGCCCAGATCGCGCATGCCGGAATGTAGAACAATGTGTGGTCGGCGTCGTCGCCCGGAATATGGACGAAGTCATAGGTCGACGCGACGATCGCCCCGAGTATCGTTGCGATGAAAACGCTTGCCGCGCAACGTCGTTCACCGATTCGCCAGAGTCGACCGGCGACCGTCACCATGAACACCGCCACAGCGAGATTCAGCGCGAGGTAGAACAGCGACCATGGCGGGCTGACGGGCCGCACGTCGATCGTTCGCCACAGCCCGACCACGGTCGCCGCCCCGAATGCGGCGGCCTCGACCAGAGGCGAGGCGCGGTACCCACGGGTCACCGCCATCATGCCGAGCACGAACACCAGCGTCATGCCGAACGAACGCGAGAACGCGTCGAAGAACACCATCAGGTGGTAGCTCACGCTCGAATGATCGACCCCGGTGGCGGCCAGGAACAGAACGTTCGCCCCCGATACCCCGATCACCAGCCACTCGAGACCGAGCAGATAGTTGCGGTAGCGGCGAATGATTTGCACCCCGTAGTAGAGGCCGGCTGCTGACATCCACAAATCGGCGGCCAGAAGCAACGCCATTGCGAGCGTATTCATCGAGAATTCCTTCGATTCAACAGAATTCGGTGTAGGTACGCCGCACTCGCCCAACCGCATCGAGCAGAGTCGTGATGCGGAACGGGTGACGGGGCGTGGTGGACGGGCGGCACAGCGACCACCCGTCCGGTCGATAGACCCGTCCGCGTCGCGGCTGGGGGATCGGATCGTTGCTGTTCGCTATGCGGAACGGGCGCTGACCTGCTGCAGGACCCGCTCGAGGCGCGCGGCCGTTTCCTGGATGTCGGCGAGCGAGTGCGCGGTGCTGAGGAAGATCTTTCCGGACGGCATGAACACGACACCCGATTCGAGCATCCCGGCCGCGATCTCGGCCCACAGTCCGTCCGTGCCGTGCAGACTCGTCGCCTGATCGCGCGGCACGAACTGCGCGAGCGACCCGACGCGCCGGAGACTGCCGGGCGCGCCGGTCGAGACCAGCACGTCGGTGATCGCCTGCTCGAAGGCGTCTCCCAGATCTTCCAGTTTGTCGAATACGCCTGGCGTAGCGGACAACTCCATCGCGGCCTTCACCGCTGCCAGCGCCACCGGATTGCCGTTGAATGTTCCGGCATGGTTGAGGCCGTGCTCCACCAGATCGATGATGTCCGCGCGTCCTACGACCGCGCTCTGCGTGAACCCACCGGCGATCGCCTTGCCGAACACCGAAAGATCCGGGCGGACACCGAATCTCTCGGCCGCGCCGCCGCGAGCAATCCGGAACCCGGTGATCACCTCGTCGAAGATCAACACGACGCCGTGCCGGTCGCACAGGCTGCGTAGTGTTTCGAGGAAGCCGGGTGCCGGTGCGAGCACGCCGGCGTTGCTCATGATCGGGTCGACGAGCACGGCGGCGATTCGGCGCTCTTCGGCGTGAGCCAGCAGCTCCGCGATCGCGGCTGTGTCGTTGAACCGGCTGATGATCAGGTCGGCATGCGCATTGGGGCTCTGCCCGCGGGCGGCGGGAACGGGGGACTCACCCGTGTCGTTCGCGCCCATGCTCGCGTACACGCTGTCATGCCAGCCGTGGTAGGCCTTCGCGAACTTGACGATGCGGTGCCGGCCGGTCGCTGCTCGTGCGAACCTCAGCGCGACCTGCACGGCCTCGGTTCCGGTGTTCGTCCACACGAGACGCTGGGCGCCGGGCACCGATTCGAGTACCGCCTCGGCGGCTTCGTACTCGAGACGATGGCCCATTCCGACCACCTGCATCGATGCCGCGACTCGTGCCACCGAGTCGACGACGTGCGGGTGGCTGTGTCCATGGACCAACGGCCCCCAGGCCATCACGTAGTCGAGGTAGCGGTCCCCGTCGAGGTCCCAGAGGTGCGCTCCGTGGCCACGCTCGACGAAGAGCGGAACCGGTCGCATCGCGGCACGAAGGCCCGAGCTGACGCCGCCGCCGACGCTGCGACGGGTCCGCTCGAATGCGGTTCTGGAGGAGTCGATTCCCATACTTTTCCTTGGAGGGCTGCGGGCTGGCCCGCCGGAGAGGGCTCGTCGCCTCTCCGGCGGGTCGCGAGGCGAGAGATGTGCCGACCGGCACCTCAGAGCTTCAGGTAGTCCCCGAGCTCGCTGTAGTCCACCTGCCAGAGGCCGGGCGAGCCCGTGGGGTACTGGGAACGGAAGCCGAGCAATCGCTGGACGCGCGGCGAGAGTTGCTTCGCGATGTCCCGGTCGACGAGGAACGGGTACGCTTCCTCGCCGGTCAGGAAACCCGGGTTGAGGGCGAAGGCCAGACCACGGCGGAACTGGTCGGTCGTCAGGTTCGCGCCGCCGCCATGCACGGTCTTCCCGCTGTAGAAGAAGACGTCTCCGGCCTTCATGGTCGCGGGAATGGTGTCTTCGGGAGTTCCGCGGTTTTGGAAGTCGTCCCAGAGGTGGCTGCCCGGGATGACCCGCGTGGCGCCGTTCTCCTCGGTGAAGTCCGTGAACGCGATCATGAAGTTCACGCACACCTCGGGACCCTGCGGGCCCATGCCGATGAACGGGTACCAGTTCTCCAGGTCCCGGTGCAGGAACTGCGCGCGGTTTCCGGGGCCGATCTCGATGAGCTGCGCGGTGGTCAGCCAGTAGGTACCGGACTCTTCGAGGAACAGCGCGTCGCAGAGTTCGTGGATCAGGTCCTGCTCGAGGATCTCCTCGCGGAAGGTCTTGCTGTGCGTCACCAGATTCGTCAGTCGCTTGGTGTTGGCCCCATGGAACTCCGCGACGATCTCGTTCTCATGGGTCGAGCCGGGAGCCAGCGCTGCCATGGGCTGCTCGACCTCGGCGTTGAACCGGGCGATCTGGTCCGCCGACAGGAAGTTCTCGATGATCACGCCGCCGTCCGTGGCGACGATGTCGAGGATCTCGGCGAGAGGGGTCGTCGCCGCGACGGATCGTAGAGCGGCCTTGGCTTCGGTAGTCATAACTCTCCATTTCCACGTTCGATCAAACGCTTTAGTCATTTGATCTGATCGAATGATCTGATTGTGGGGCGCGCCACACCCGGTGTCAAGAGGCGAGCGGAATAATTGGGGAGAAAGGGTGTTTGCCGTCACTTGCGCGAGGGTCGGGCGTGCTCGTCCGACGCTGCGATCTGTACGCTTGACTTAATCAATTAATCAGGCTGCCTACGTGCGCCGACGAACGAATGAGGTGAACCAGTTGCCCCACGTGTCGACAGAGGATCGTTCGATCCAGTTCATCGATGCGGCGGTCCGAGTCATCGCCGACCGCGGGGTCGCGAGCGCGACGACACGTCGGATCGCCGAAGCGGCCGACGCTCCCCTCGCCTCACTGCACTACTGCTTCCGGGACAAGGACGGCCTCTTCCTCGCCGTCTTCGAGCACCTCGCCGCCGAAATCACCAAGCAGTCCACCGCCATCGAGCCGGCCGAGCTCGAAGTGACCGCGCAAGAAGTCATCCGGCGTTCGGTGCGCTGGCTGATGGACCATCCGGACTACGCGCTGGCGGAAGTCGACCTGTACATGTGGATGACCCGTCACCGCCCGGCGCTCGCGAAGGAGTCCTACGACGTCTTCCTGCGGGCGGTCACCGACGTGCTGCAGCGCGCGGCCGGGCCGTCCGCGCGCGCGGAGGCCATCGCGAATCTCGCCGCGGTGCTGATCGGTGCCACCGACGGGCTTGTGTTGCAGTGGGCCTCGGATCGGGATCGGGCGCGCGCCGATGCCTACGCGGATGTGATCTGCGCGGGAATCCCGGCGATGTGCAGCGGGATTCGGGGGTAGGGTCGCGCCGGATGGATCGCGCCGCGTTCGGCGGTGTGAACACGCTCGGATCCGGTCGGCTGGTCATTGCCGTCGTCGAGTAGATCCATGTGGCTCGGCAACCCCGAGGGCCCTCGGTAGGACGTGTGGTCGGGGTGAGGTTGTCGAATCGGCTGGGTGACAACGCCTTCCAGCCCCGGCGCTCGTGGGTGCGAGCTCCGGGGCCTGGTTTCGACAGCGGTGGGCTTCGTAGTCGGTGGCTGAATACGTTCCGGCCGAACGGGTTCAGATCTCGCGGTTGCCGCCCGTACCCTCCGTCGCCGGGAAATGCTCCTCGGCCGCTCGTGCTCTCAGCAGGTACTTCTGAGTCTTGCCCGTCGACGTCTTGGGAAGCGGACCGAAGACAACCTTGCGGGGAGCCTTGTAGCGCGCCAGGGTCCGTTTGACGTGCTCCACGAGTTCCTCGGCCGTGGCACCGGATCCGGGGGCGAGGTGCACGAACGCGACAGGGATCTCTCCCCAGCGGGGATCCGCGGTCCCGACGACTGCCGCCTCGAGCACCGCGGGGTGCTCCGCCAGCACGTGCTCGACCTCCACACTGGCGATGTTCTCGCCCCCGCTGATGATGATGTCCTTGCTCCGATCGCGAAGTTCGACATACCCGTCGGGATGGCGCACCGCGAGATCGCCGGTTCGGAACCAGCCGTCCGGAATCGCCTCCCGGGTGGCGGCCTCGTCGTCGAGGTAACCGAGCATGACGTTGTTGCCGCGCAGCGCGATCTCACCGACGGTGTTGCCATCGGCGGGTACGTCGCGGCCGGCATCGTCGACCACCCGAGGCGGCAGGGAGACGATATTGCCGACCCCTTGTCGCGCCTTCAGCCGGATCACGGCCTCGTCGTCGAGACCCTCCCACTCCGGCACCGGCTCACAGATGAGCGCGGGGCCGAAACTCTCGGTCAGCCCGTAGAGGTGCGTGACGTCGAATCCGAGGCGCGTCATCCGGCGCAGCACGGCCGGTGCGGGCGGCGCACCTCCGGTGCCCACCGACACCGCGCGCGACAGCCGCGAGGCATCGTCGGAGTGCGCGATCATGTCGAGCACGGCCGGAGCGCCGTTCAGGCCGGTGACGCCCTCCTGCCGGATCAGTCGCCACATTTCGGCGGGCTCGACCTTGGGCAGGCAGACATGCGTACCGCCGGCCGCCGTGACGGCCCAGGTGAAACACCAGCCGTTGCAATGGAACATCGGCAACGTCCACAGGTGGACGGAGTGCGGGCCGAGCGCGAAGTGACTCGCCATGGCCAGTGACTGCAGGTACGCACCGCGATGGTGGTACATGACCCCCTTCGGTGCTCCGGTGGTACCGGAGGTGTAATTGATTGCCAGCAGCGAACTTTCGTCGGTGGTCTGTTCCTGGAAGGGCGTGGCGTTCGCGATCAGATTCTCGTAGTCGGAGTCGGCACCTCCCGAGCCGATGACCACCGGGGGCTTCTCCAGGCCCGCGCAGACCTCGCGGACCAGGTTCGCGTACCCGGCATCGCACACGATCACACCGCTACCCGAATGCTCCAGGATGTAGGTCAATTCCCGGATGCCGAGTCGAGTGTTGAGTGCTACCAGGGGAACTCCCGCCCAGGGCACGCCGTAGTGGGCCTCCAGAAGTTCGTGGGTGTTGGGCGCCAGCACCGCCACCGGCCGCCCCGCGGCGATCTCTCGTAGCCCGCCCGCCAGCCGCCGGCACCGATCCCGGAATTCGGTGTAGGTCCAGCGCAGGTCGCCGTCGACGACCGCGATGCGGGATCCGTGCGCGGCCGCCGCGCGGTCGAGGAACGCCGTGGGCGTCAGCGCCGCCCAGGCGTGCGTCGCCGCTGTCGTATTCGCCTCAGGCATAACGGAGGACGTCGTCGTCGACCGATTCCAGCAGTCGCATGGTCTCGGCATAGTTCTGCGGATTGAGCCAGGGCTCGTGGTCGCCTTGGGCCGGCATGCGCGGGGCAGCTCGCTGCATATATCCGGAGGTCACACCCGCGGTATAGGGGAGTCGCGGCATCGCGTCGTCGCTGGGTGCGAGCGTCGGCGTGACTCGGCGTGCGCCGACTTCGTCCATATGCGCGAGAACGCGACACAAGAAGTCGTCGACCGCTTCGATACGGAGCGTCCACGACGAATTCACGAACCCGAAGGCGTAGGTCAGGTTCGGCACTCCGGACAACGCCAGGCCCTTGTAGGTCCAGCAGCGCCCGAAATCGACGATCTCACCGTCGACGTCGAATATCGCCTCCCCGCCCATGACGAGGTTCAGACCCGTCGCCTTCACGATGATGTCGGCGTCGACATGCGTCCCGTCCCGCATCGCCACGCCGGTCGGGGTGAGCCGGTCGATGTGGCCGGTCACGACGTCCGCGGATCCGTTGCGGATCGCCTGGAACAGATCGGCGCCGGGCACCAGGCACACGCGCTGATCCCATGGCTCGTACGTGGGAGTGAAATGGGCTTTGCGAACCTCCACGCCGACGACATCGTCGATGGCGTCGAATATCGCCTTCTTGAATTCCTGCGGGTGCTGCCGCGCGTATTGGTAGATCTCCTGCTGGGCGTGCAGATTACGCAGGCGGATCCGGCTGAACGCCTCCTCGGGACCCATCTCCTCCCGCAACCGCTCGGCTTCGGGATCGACGGCCGGTGCGATGGCCACGTACGTGGGCGACCGCTGGACCATGGTCACCTTCGCGGTCTCGCCCGCGAGGCTGGGAACGAGCGTGATGGCGGTGGCCCCCGACCCGATCACCGCGACCTTGCGGTCCCGGTAGTCGAGATCCTCCGGCCACTCCTGGGGGTGGACCACCCGGCCTTCGAACGAATCCTCGCCGGGGAGTTCGGGATTGAACCCGCCGCGGTAGCTGTAGTAGCCGGTGGCGAGGTGGAGGAACCGGCAGCGCAGCTGTGTGTCGCCGTCCGCGTCGCGCAACCCGAGGGTCCAGGTGTCGTCCGCGCTGCTCCACGACGCGGAGACCAGACGCGTTCCGAACCGGATCTTCTCGGTGATGCCGAACTGATCGGCGGTCTCCTGCAGGTAGTTCTTGATCGCCCCGCCGGAAGCGATCGCCTCCCGTTCGGTCCAGGGCTTGAAGCCGTAGCCCAACGTGAACATGTCGCTGTCGGAGCGGATCCCCGGGTAGGTGAACAGATCCCAGGTGCCACCCAGGGATTCGCGCATCTCCAGTACCGCGAAACTTTTGCCGGGACATTTCCGCTGCAGTTCGGCAGCGGCGGCGATTCCGGAAATACCAGCGCCGACGATGACGACGTCGATCTCAGCCGGGCCGTTCACTTTCCATCTCCTAAACGTTGAGGCAATGCCTGCTCGACAAGCCAGGGGAAGCAGGGGTCGAGTTCGACGATGGCTTCGGGATGCCACTGCAGGCCGAGGACCGGCCGGCCGGGCAGCTCGATGGCCTCGACCACGCCGTCGGGGGCCCGCCCGGAGACCACCAGGCCCTCGCCGGGGCGATCGACCGCTTGGTGATGCCATGAGTTGACCGCGCTGCGCGGTCCGTAGAGCTTCGCGGCGAGGGTTCCCGCGTCGAAGTCGACCGGGTGTTCGCGGTCGGGGCGCCGGTCGGGGACGGCGGCGAGGGAATAGTGCTCGATCCCCTGGTCGGGCAGATCCGGAATCAGCGTGCCGCCGAGGGCGACGTTGAGGACCTGGTGGCCACGACAAATCCCCAGTACCGGTTTCCCTCGTGCGATGGCGTGACGCACCAGGGCGATCTCGTAGTCGTCGCGGCGCCGGTCGATCGTCAGCACTTCTCCGCCGGTCGAGTTGGGCGTGGGCGGCGGTCCTCCCCAGAGTTCGGGGTCGACGTCCTGGCCACCGGTCAGCACCAGTGCGTCGACACGCGACATGACATCGGGGCCCGCGGACTCGTAGGGGAGGAGGACGGGAATGCCACCGGCCTCGGCGATCTTCATGCCGAACTCGGCCCAGAACATATCGGCCCGGCATGCTGCCCAACGGCCGTCGACGCCCACGAGTGTGGTGGCGGAGATCCGCCGGCCGGTGATGGCGATGAGGGGTTTCACGAGTTGTCTCCGATGCGTACGACCACCCGGGTGCCCCCGGCGTTCTTCATGAGTTCGAATCCCTCGTTGATCTGCTCCAGGCTCACGACCGCCGAGATCATGTCGTCGAGGTTCAGCCGGCCCTGCTCGTAATACCGGACGTAGCCGGGAATGTCGGCCGGGAATTGGTTGGAGCCCATCAACGCTCCCTGGAGCCGCTTCTCGAGCATGAACAGCTCCGAGGCGCGAATCGAGACGGGCTGGTTGTCGGGCACCAGGCCGACGACGGTGGCGGTGCCGCCCGGCCCCACCATGGCGAAGGCCTGCTCCACCGTGGCGGCGAAACCGACCGCCTCGAACGAGTAGTCGACACCGCCGTCGGTCAGTTCACGCACCGCCGCCACCGTGTCGACCTGCCCCGCCTGCACGGTCGCGGTCGCGCCGAACTTCACGGCATCGGTCAACCGCGCCTCGACGGCGTCGACGGCGATGATCTCGCGAGCACCGGCGAGACGAGCGCCTTGGATCGCCGCGATCCCCACTCCTCCGCAGCCGAGGACCGCGACCGTCGACCCGGGCTCCACCCGGGCGCTGCGGAACACCGAACTCAACCCGGTCACCACCGCGCAGCCGAGCACGGAGGCGGCGGCGAGGGGCATGGTGTCGGGGATTCGCACGGCCGAATGTTCGTGCACCACCATGGCTTCCGCGAACGCGCCGAGCCGGGCGGTCGGGTGGACCGACCGGCCGTGGGCGTTGACCAGAACCGGCCGCGACCGGCTTCCCAGCGAGCCGCGGCGGGGGCACAGGGTCATCCGGCCGGACAGGCAGAACCTGCATTCTCCGCAGTAGATACTCAGGCACGTCACGACATGGTCGCCGGGGCGCAGGGTGCTGACCCGATCACCCACGCGCCGAACCACTCCGGACGCCTCGTGCCCGAGCAGGGTCGGGCAGGTGGCCGGCCAGACGCCTTCGATCTCGTGCAGGTCCGAACGGCACAGTCCCGCGTAGTGCACGTCAATGAGCACCTCGTCCGGGCCGGGGTCGTCCAGCATGAGCGTTTCCAGTTCCAGCGTGCCCGGCGCCGTGTTGAGCACTGCGGCAGTGATATTCGTTGGCATCAGGTCTCTCGGATCTGGCCGCGGGCGCGGGCCGAGGCTCGTGGCTTCGGCCCGCACCGCCGACGGCCGACGGGGAGCGCCCTACAGGGCGATCCAGGTCGTCTTCAGCTGGGTGTACTTCTCCAGCCCGTAGGTGCCCTTGTCGGCACCGTTGCCGGACAACTTCCGGCCCGCGAACGGAGTCGACGGCACGCCTTCTTCGTACGAGTTCACCCAGACGTTCCCGGCGTCGAGTCCGCGGGCCATCCGGTGGATTCGCGAGACGTCGCGCGTCCACACCGACGCGCCCAGCCCGAAATCGGTGTCGTTGGCGAGCCGGAGCGCTTCGTCCTCGTCCCGGAAGGGCTGGATGCACACGACCGGCCCGAAGATCTCCGCGCGGGTGATCTGCATCGACGAGTCGGTGTCGACGAACACTGTCGGCGAGACCAGAGAGCGCTCCTCGTCGAGGGCTTGCTCACTGCCCGTCAACAGCGTGGCCCCTTCGCGCACACCGGATTTGACGAATTCGAGGACGGTGTCGCATTGGTTGCGGCTGCTCAGTGGGCCGAGCGCCGTACCCGGGTCGAGCGGATCGCCGATCGTGAGCGTCGAGACCTGATCACACACGCCCGCGACCACCTCGTCGTACACCGACTGCTCCACGAACAGCCGCGACCCGGCGGTGCACATCTGCCCGGTGTTGAAGGTGAACGCCCATGTCGCGGTGCGAACGGCCTGCTCGAGATCGGGTGCGTCGGCGAAGATGATGTTCGGCGACTTTCCGCCCAGCTCGAGGGATACCGGCTTACCGTTGGATACCGCGGAGTCGCCGAGGAGCCGCAGGCCGACCTCGGTCGAGCCGGTGAACGTCACACACGCCACGGAGTGGTGCCGGCTCAGTGCCGTGCCGACGGTCGCGCCGCGTCCGGTGACGACCTGAAGCACCCCGTCGGGAAGCCCGGCGAGACTGCTCAACTCGGCCAGCCGCAGTGACGAGGCCGAGGTCTGCAATGCCGGCTTGAGGACGACGCTGTTTCCGGCAGTCAGCGCCGGCGCCAGCTTGAGCATGGCGAGGCTGATCGGGAAGTTCCACGGCGTGATGGCTGCCACGACACCCATCGGCTCGCGCGTCACCAACGCCACGGCGTCCTGGAGGCCACGCGGCGAGTCGTCCATCAGCTTGTCCGCCAGCTCGCCGTACCAGCGGAGGTTCCGCACGGCGGAGACGACCTCGAAGTCGCGGGCCTGGTGGACCGGCTTTCCCATCTCCCGGGAGATCAGCACGGCGAGTCGATCGGCATCACGTTCGATCAGGTCGGCCCAGGCGATCAGGATGCGACCCCGTGCCGTCGGCGCCATCCGCGACCACACACCGCTGTCGAACGCGGCACGGGCGTTCTTGACGATGCGATCCACATCGGCGGAGGCGGCCGACGGCACGGTGGTGAACTGTTCGCCCGTCCACGGATCGCGCAGCGGGAGCGTCTCGGAGTCGGCCGCATCGGCCCACGCCCCGCCCTCCCACATCCCGAAGGAGGTGGGGACGGCGGCGGCCAGGGCACGCAGGTGTTCGTCGCCGGTCATGCGAGTTCGAAGTAACGCAGGAACTCCCAGACCGACAGCTGGGCGTCGTCACGCTCGGCCTCGGTGTGGAACGACAGCCATTCCCAGCGGCGATGACCGACCCAGTAGTCGACGAATTCGTCACCGAGGTACCGGCGCAGCTGATCGTCGGCATCCAGCGCGGCGACCGCGTCGTAGAGGTTCTTCGGGACCGCGGGCACGCTGCCGGGCACCAGCGCCCAGGCCATCTGCTCGAACGGCGCGGGCGGCGTCGACTTCTCGTCGAGTCCCAGCAAGCCGCCGGCCAGGAACGCGGCCAGCGTGCAGTACATGTTGGAGTCGGCGGACGGCAGGCGGTACTCGAGACGTGTCGCGGAGTTGTCGGCCGGCACCGCGCGAACGGCACACGACTTGTTCGCGACGCCCCACGTCTGGGTGGTCGGCGGCCCTTCGAGCTCCATCAGCCGCCGGTAGGAGGTGATGGTCGGCAGGGCGAAGCTCGTCGACGCCTCGAGCGTCGCCATCACGCCACCGAGGAAGTGCAGCATGCGCTCGCTGGGCTCGCCGGGCTTGTTCGCGTCGAAGAAGATGTTGCCGTTCTCGTCGCTGACCGAGACGTTGAGGTGGGCGCCTTGGCCGTACGCCGCGGACCACTTCGACATGAAGGTGATCGACCGGCCGAGGGAGTAGGCGACCTCGCGCATGATCTGGCGGGCGCGCGCCCACCGGTCCGCGGCGGTCACCGGATCGGCGGGGGCGATGTTGAATTCGATCTGACCGCTGGCGGCCTCGTCGGAATATGCCTCCCAGGGAATTCCGATCTCGTCGAACCGGGCGACGACGGCCTCCACGTACTCCACGTAATCAGGAGACTTCGCGTGCACGAGCGCGGCTCCGGCGTTGCCGCCGAGCGGTGTGAGGTTCTGGTACTGCTGGGCGCGCGCCTGATCGATGGACTCCTGGAAGACGGTCGCTTCGATCTCGACGGAGGCCAGGATGCTCAGACCGCGCTCCGCGTACGCGGCCGTGATGCGCTTGAGCGCCTGGCGGGGGTCTGCACCGATGGGCTCACCCTGCAGGGTCCAGAGGTCGCCGATCACCGATGCCAGGCCCGGCTTCCATTCGACCAGCGTGCTCTCGTCGGGCCGGAGCTCGATGTCGGTCATCGTGCCGTTGCGCCGCCACTCCGGGAAGCCGAACCCGAGCGCGGAATTGTTGTTCAGGTCCAGACCCAGGGCCAAGTCGGGCAGCGCGATGCCCTTCTCCCGGCACGAGCGGTACTTCGCCGGCGAGAGCGTCTTGCCGATCAGGACGCCGTCCTGGTTGGTCGCCTCGACGCGCACGCGCGTCACCGAGGTCAATTCTTCGAAACGGTCAGAGCTCACCGCACACCACCTTCAGGTTGGCACCGATCAGCGCCGAGAGATCGGACATAGAACCCTGCAGCGCGAGTTCACCGCCCTCGAGTTCTTCTACGACCAGCGAACGGCCGCCGAACATGCGTGACAGGGCGGCCGACGAACCGACGAACGTATAGCCGGTCGCGGCGTCGCCGAAGGACGCGAATTCGTTCGCATCGAAGCAGTAGAGGTTGAGGCCGGGCGGCATGCCCCGGCCCGCGCTCACGCGCTCCCAGAACGTCTCCGCCGCCGAACGCCAGTCGACATCGGGTCCGGACAGCAACACCTGGACCTCTTTCGCGAAGCCACCCAGCGCTTCGCCGTCGACCTCGGCCGGCGCCGGATCGGGCCATCGCACATCCCAGGCGAGGACCGGCTCCGCGCCGCTGTCGGCGGCGACGGTGATCTCCGAGCCGGTGAAGGTGACGAAGGCCTTCTGGGCGTCGGTGGTCGAAGACAGGCGGACCGTCCTCACGTCGTCGGTCGCGGTGAATGTCGCACCCCGGGCGAACGCGTCGCGAAGACGACGCGCCACCGACAGAACCATCGGGGTGGGGCGGTCTATCACCGCCACATTGCCTGTCACCGCGTGACTCGTTGATTCGGACATGTCTGCCTCTCTGCAGCTGTGGTCATGTGACTTAATCATGTGATCTAATCGGGTGCTCTGTCAATACCCGAGACCCGCTTCGTTCCTGCGCGAGGTGATAGGTGACCTGGAAGGGAGGCTCGGATGGGCCTGTCCGAAACCGCCATGCTCGACCTGCTCGACGAGGACGCGCGCGCGTTCGCGCAAGCGCTGCTCAGTCAGGCGCCGCCGCCTCCGTACGCCCGGTACGGGGTGGAAGGCGTGCGGTCGATCTTCGATACGGCCGACGGTGCTCGACAGCCGATACGTCCGGTGCACAGCGTCGAGGAGCGGGCCGTCGAGGGTCCTGGTGATCCACTCCGAGTGCGTTGTTACCGCCCTTCGTCCGCGGTCGGACTGCCGGCGGTGATCTACATCCACGGCGGCGGGTTCGTCGTCGGGACATTGAACGGCGTCGATGACGTCTGTAGGTCGCTGTGCGCCGAGGCGGAGTGCGTCGTCATCTCCGTCGAGTACCGGCGGGCCCCCGAACACGTCTTTCCCGCGGCCGCGGACGATTGCCTGCGAACCTACGAGTGGGTCGAGCACGAGGCGGAGTCGCTCGGCGTCGACCCGTCCCGGATCGCGCTGGCCGGTGACAGCGCCGGTGGAAATCTCGCACTGTCGGTCTGCACCTCGTTGGCCGAAGCGCGCCGCGCCATGCCGAGGGCGCTCGTCCTGGCCTATCCCGCGACGTCGAATGCTCACGCGGGCCCGTCCTGGGACGCCTTCGAGCACGCGCCGGTCCTCTGCAAGACCGACGCGCTGTGGTTCTGGTCGAACTACGCCGCGGACAGCGAAGCGGATCCGCGCGCTGTGCCCATCCTGTCCGATACCCTCCACGCGCTGCCGCCGACGTTGCTGGTGGCGGCCGAGGTGGACGTACTGAGGTCGGACTACGAGCATTTCGCCGCAACGGCGGCGCGTGCCGGCGCCGCGGTGGAAATCCGCCGGTACGACGGTGTCCCGCACGGCTTCTTCACCGAGGTGGCTGTTATCGACAAGGCCAGGCGCGCTGTCGCCGACGCGGCGCACCATCTCCGGACCCACTTCGCCCACTGAGCCGCATCGCCCGCGGCGAGCGGGCGAGACCGGCTCCTGCGCGCAGGGGCGGGCGCGCCGATCCCGGCCGGCATCATCCCGCCGTTCGAGATCGGGCGCTCGTCTCGCGGCTTCTGGCTGCGTAGCCGCAGGCCACGGAGGTCGAGACGTCGCTCAGGCGAAATCGACTCGTGACGAGGAAGGTCCGGTCATCTTGGTGACCTCGGTGGGGCCGGACCAACCACAGGGAAGCCCGCATGTCCCGCGTGTGGTTACGGTTGCCGTGCCGTCCGCATAGTAGGTGACATTCATGAATGCGTTTGCGGCATAACCACATTCGGGGCAGGAGCCGAAGTGATCGAGCACTTCCCGCGTTTGTTGCTGTACGACGAGCCTCGGCAGTGTGGATGCTGCACCGGCCGCCCGGCTGCGGTCTTCCATATCGATATCCCTCGTTGTTCGTGTTCTCGATGACCGCCCGAGTTCTCGCGCACATCGCGCGAACTCGGGCGAAAGCTCAACTCGCAGGATCGTGGAACAACCGCTCGCACGGAAGACGCGGCAGAAGGCTCGTATCGGAAGGTGTTTCGGTGACCAGCTCGATCGCCTCCCGGCGCCGACGTCCCCATTCGGTGAAGAACGTGAGGGCCGCCGTACGGGTGGTGCGGAAGTCGAAAGCCATGCCGCCCAGCCAAATCCGAAGCTGCACATCCCTGACCGGTGGCTGCGGATCTGCGAAGTGCATCGAAGCTTCCCTTGCCCATCGTTCTGTCGCGGATGACGCCCTTGGTCGGTCACCACACCGCTCGGTTCATTCCGCCGAGCGACGATGGTCGGCGCGCAGGGACTGAGTAGTCCCGTGTCGGTCGATCGGTGAACGGATCGCCGGTCTCGCCTACGAGTGGCGACAATTCATACGTCTAAGTCATTTGATCCAGAGCGTATCCAAGGCGATGCGGCAGGTCAACACTCCGGGCCGTCGGGAGTTCTATCGCGGAAGGAGATGTTTCAAGGGTTGATCAAGTGATAAAGTCATCTGAACAAGTCTTCTGATCGCAGAAGGTCAGGGCAGAACCCCGCCGACGCCGAGATCGAGGCGAGCGCCGATGCGCTCGAGCAGCGGTCCGCCGGTCGTGCCCTTCGAACCAGCCCCTACCGGAAAGGCGGTGCGATGCGCACTCCGAACACCCTCGACCCGGCGTCCGGCTACGCTGCCGCGCCTCGGGGAGCGACGCGGGACGTGCCACCGAAGCTCGAGGTGGCGGTCGTAGGTCTCGGCGCCACCGGTCTCGCCATCGTCGAGTCCCTCCTCCCTCGTGCGGATTGCGCGCTGGTGGGTGCGCTGGACATCCGGCCGGCGCTGGGGGCCGATCTGGCGTCGCTGGTCGCGCACGCACCCGCGGTGCCGGTCGTCTCGTCGGCCGAGGAGCTGCCGCGCGCCGACGTGGCCGTCGTCGCCACGTCGTCGTGGCTGGAGGGAATCGAGCCCACGATCACGGCGCTCCTCGAGCGGGGGATGAACGTGGTGTCGATCTGCGAGGAGCTTCGCGAGCCGAGCCTGAGCCACCCCGAGATCGTGGCTCGGCTCGACCGGGTCGCGCGGGAACACGGCGTCTCCGTACTGGGCACCGGCTGCAACCCGGGCATGCTCATGGACACGCTGCCGCTGGTGCTCAGCGGGCTGACCACCGAGGTCCGGCGCGTGGCGGTGCGGCGCACAGCGGATATGAGTCGCTACGGCGCCATTCTGCAGAAGTTCGGCCTCGGGCTCACCCCGGACGAGTTCGACGCGCGGCAGCGGTCGGGCCGGGTGATGGGGCATGTCGGATTCGACCAGAGCATCGCCGCGCTGGCACGTGGCCTCGAGTGGACCCTCGACAGCATCGAGGTCGACCCCGTGGAGCGTCACCTCGTCGCCGGCGACGACAGGGCGGGCGAGCACGTCGCCGTCCCGGCCGGCACGGTCGCCGGCGTCGTCCATCGGGCGCGGGGAATCCGGGCCGGCGAGCCGGTCATCGAATTCGCCACGCACTTCGGCATTTTCGAAACCGACGACCCTGTGGCCCGCGGTGACTCCCTCACCATCGTCGGCCGCGAGCAGACGATCGAGGTGAGCGCACCGGGCGGCTACGAGAGTTTCCTGTCGACAGTGGCCATGGCCTGCAACGCGGTGTCCGCGGTCGCCGCGGCCGAACCCGGCTTCCGCACCATCCTCGATCTCCCGGTGTCCGCCCTCGCCAGCAAGGGTGCCCGCGCGACCTCGATCCCCGTGACCTCGATCCCCGTGACCTCGTAGGTCACTGCGGCCATCGGGTCGACCACCACCCGGCCTCCGGCGCAACGGCACCGGCGGCTCGGGTGGTTTCGCGTTCCCGGTATCGGCCTGTCGATCATGTTCACCACTGCCGAGTGATCCCAAACTCGCTGTCCGCCGTCAGTTTTCCGGGTGTGTGTCAGTCGATCTGGGTGTCACCGATGCGACGTTCTGTATGCCGACAACACTTTCTACGTCTTCTACGAACTGGCGGCTACTACCTGAGTGAAGCGGGCGCTTCGGGGCTGATTCTCAGTCGGGGTTTCTGGCCGGTGTCGTCGAGCCAGTAGCTCCAGCAGGCGTCGACCTCGACGATTCGATGGGGAGGTCGTAGCCCGCGGTCCGAGCCGGTTGCTGCACGGACGCTCGGTTCAGGTCCGCTGCGGCTTTGCGGATCGCGTCCGCGCTGATCGAGACGGCACAGTCTGTGGGCCGACTCGCGGCGCGATATGAGGACTTGTTCGCCGATCGTGATCGCAGTGGGCCTTGGAGCGGGATCACCGGTAAAACGGCGCGCGCCGTCCTCGGGTAGCCGAGGCCGCCGGTCGCGCATGTCACTTCTGGCACGTATGCCGGAAAACGGGTGCAGGTCATAGGGAAAAGCCATGCTCATCCTCCGTGTTCAAGTGCACTTGAACACCCACCCACCCGGATGTGTCACCGTTGACCGGAAATGGTGCGCGAGGGGGGATTTCGTCGCCCCGCTGCGCTACGGCTGGATCGGTCGCGTGATTGAGCGCATCTATCGATGCTGCTAACGGGTTCGGACAGCAGCAGATCTTCGGCGATTTGGGTGCGATTCGGCCTAGGCTGCTACCGGCTCGTGCAACGCTGCCAGGTGCGGCCGATCGCGCACGTTGCCGCCGAGATGGGCCGGACAGGGCAGTGTGAGAGCAAGTGTTTCAACAGATTTCGCCGGTTCGGGTTAGCTGGTGTTGCATGCATTGTGATGAGGAAGGCTGAGCCTAGTGAGCAGATCTCCCGTTCCACTCGATGAGCAGCAGCCGATAGACAAGCACCTGGGTGGCCACGTGCTGCGCCATCTCTACTGGAGCGAGACCCACGCGGAACTGTCGATCACTGTGCGAGACAGAATGATCCAGTACTCCCTCGTCTCTGAGCTTCAGTCAGCGAACATCCCCGACGACGATCTCGTTCAGGCAATCTGCGATCTGGTCGACTTGCACGAACGCTTCGAGTCCGGCCTGTGCGGGGCGAATTATCGATTCGTCAAGAACTCGGACGGGAGGTGGAACATGGTGGGGCGCTTCTCCTACGAGTCGGACACCTCATCCGTCTGAAGTGTGGAATGCACTGACATGGCTCCCCTTTATGTCAAGAGGCGGTTGGGAGTTCAGCGTTAGGCTGGTTGTCGGTAGGTCCGGGTTGTGGCTTGTCCGAAGGATCGGTGTGCGGGGTCGTGCCGGTCACGCTGGAGTCAGTTGTCGTTCCCGAATGCCCTCCCGGGCCTGCCGCGTCTCGCCGCCGCTAGTCAGCGAGCATCCGGTTGTAGGCCACGTTCGACAATCGGCGTTTGAGCGCCCGCATCGATTCCATCGAGGTCTTCCCGGCGGCGCGTTTGCCGTCGTAGTAGACGCGGCCGGCGGTCTGGTGACGCAGCTGGACGATCGCCATGATGTGCAGGACGCGGTTGATCTTCCGGTTCCCGGCCCGGGAAAGCCGGTGCCGCTGCTGCTGTCCGGATGAGGCATCCAGCGGGGCGGTGCCGTTCCAGGACGCGAACCGGTCCCGTGAGGCGAACCGGTGGATGTCTTCGGTATCAGCCAGCAGCCGGGCGGCGCCGGACGGGCCGATGCCGGGCAAGTCCATCAACGTAGACCCACGGTCCAGGACCAACTGCTTCAACTCTTTATCCGCAGCTTTGGTTCTCCGATCGACAACCTCGAGATCGTCGATCAATTCCAGCACCAGCGCGGGCGGGCCCGAGCCGCGGGATCGACCGGAGTGATGGCCTCGGCCAGCACACGCGCCTGCTTGGCTGACAGGAACCTCTTGGTGCCGCCTGGCACCAACTCCGTGAGCAGCCGGTGGATCCGGTTCAGCAACTCGGTGCTGGCCCGGCCCAGTTCATCTCGCCGGTCGACCAGCACCCCCAATGCCACCAGTTCCGGATCCGCTTGCACCCGCCGCAGATTCGGCGACCGAAGCGCAGCGAGGGCGACTGAATGGGCGTCGACCGGGTCGGTCTTGCGGCCGTTGCCAGTCGCGAACACCCGCACCTGCGCCGACAACTTCGCCGGGACGTCGATCACCGTTTCGCCGTCGTTGATCAGCCGATGGGCCACATGACGGCCCACACCATTGCAGCCCTCGACCGCCCACACACGATCCGGGAATTGTTGTGCCGCGGTGACCATCTCGCTGTAGCCGGCAGCATCAGTGCCGTACCGGCCGGTCGCCAGCACGGTGGCGGACTTGTCGATGATTTCGATGGTGGCCGAGCGTTTGTGTGGGTCCATCCCGATGATGACTCTCACCAGCGTCCTTCCTCGATCCGAACGAACAGGTGTCCGTGCAGGAAGGCACCGCTACTTCGAGCCAGGGCAGACCCCTTTCCAGCCACGCCCGCACGGTAACCCGGTGGGCCGCAAGCCATGAGTGAGCCACACCAAACGATCGGCGGGCAGCCGCATAGGGAGCCTCCCACCGGGTACCTGGGCTCGATCCTGGCCGGGACCAAACCCTGACACCAGTCTTAAGTAAGCCGCATACAGCGCTGACCGAACCGGCCAGCGCGACGCAGCGGAAGATCCACGGGCGGTATCGATCTGAAGCCGGCCTGACGCGCGGTAATGCCGAGTTCAGTGCACTCGTAGCATGTGCCATCTCGGTCTGTGAAGTTTGGTTGGAGGGCTCGTTGTCGGAGAAAGCCGAGAAGATCGCGATTTGGGAGCGTAGTCGGCGAGAAGATCTCCACTTCTTGCAAGGGGCGCTCGGAGCGGAAGAACTTGACCTGGACCAAGATCCACTATCTTTCCTGGCGATTCTCGACCACTTCGTCGCTGTGCAGGACTACGACACCTTGGACGAAGATGGTTGGTTCTGGCTGCACGCGGCCTTGGCTGCCTACATCGCTCAGGTGATTCTGGTTCTCTACCAAGCGGATTGGGACTTGATAACCGACGATCGAGGGCTGAACTATGTCCTGGTCGTCAAGGGGCTCGACGGCAATGATCACCTCGTGTCACCGATGGACGTGGTGCACGACGACTTCAGCCGCTCCAGGCCCCCGGAGGTCGCCAGAATGCTCGGCAGTGCCGAGGTGACAGCAGGGGTTGCCCTCGGGTCCTGGAATCGGGCGTAGTGAACAGTCCGGTAGTGAGGTCCGACCGAGCAGGGCCGAACACGCTTTCCTGCCGCATACCGCGCTGTCCGAGACGGCCGCACCGCGTTCGAACTCGTCGGCACAAGGAGGTTCAAAGGACGTCGGTGTGGCTCGACCGAATAGCGACGACGGCACCGGAGGCACGAAGGGGGCGCGCCAAGAGTTCCATTTCCACGAGAGTCCCTCGAAGCCCAGCGCGCAGGAGTTCGTCGGCCATGGACCGCGCTTGCGACAGCGACAGCGGCCGGGCCTGGCGAAGGACACGCATTACCGATACCGGCGTCGCAGTCCCGGCGCTGAGCTCGAGAACGCTCGAACCGTTGACTGCCAGGATCGCCGCCCGAACACTCGCCGGCGGCGGTTCGAAACCGCACTCGTACCAATCGGTTTCGCAGCTTCGGCATGCCCCGTGCAGGTCCCACTGATGCCGGCTACCCGTCAGGACTTCGACGACGGTCACCTCGGCGGGCGATCCGCACTTGATGCAATCCCTCACGTATGGCGCAGACTGGACCACGGTTTCCATAAGCCGAACCTAGAACGGGAACCGATCTACGCCAACCGCGTCCGGAAATGGCGCGAGCTGGCGATGCCGGTGTACTTTTGCGATCCTCCTCATCCTTGGCGGCGCGGCACCAACGAGAACACGAACCGTCTTTTGCGTCAGTACCTGCACAAGAATGTTGACCTATTTGTGTTTACCCACCACGACCTCGACGAGATCGCCGAGAAACTCAACCATCGGCCCCGCGGGCGCTCGACTGGGCCACACCCGCCGAGAGGTTCGCGGCCGCGCAACGCGCACTGCTGCGGCTGGTTGGCCGGGCGCCGACGCGGCTGAGACCTGTTAAGTATCGCAGAATTCTGACGTCATGAACGAGCGTCTGAAGACCAGTCTCAAGTAGCCGATTACCGAGCGATCGTGGGGCTCAGCGAGACTTGAACTCCGACGGGATGTCGATCTCACATCGGCCGACGACTTGCGGTCGAGTGTTTGACCGGTTTCCGGTACCACCGATAGGAGATGTGTTGCTCTCGGACTATGAGCAACGGCTGCGCGATCACTTCCTGGCCGCGCCCGTCGAGCCGGCCCCAGCGCCCTGGAAATCGGTGTCCGCCGGTAGGATTCCGGTCGGCGGGCTGTTGGGCATCGGCTTCGCAATCCATCCCGACAACGGACATGACCTGGTGATGGTGGTGTCCTCCAACGGTCATGGACTCTTCGATGCGGTCACCGGAGAGAAAATCGTCCGAGACCACGATCCCGATGCCGACACCAGCACGCCTGATTACTCCCGGGACCTGACCTGCCCCGGGCTCGGACCGATCGCGGGCACCCCGGTGCACATCGCGGGTCTCTTCGGCGGCGGCCTCCACCACACCACCCGCGACGGTTGGTGTTTGGAGGTCGTCTCTCCCGATTGGCCCAATGACCGCGTCTTGCTCTCAGCGGACGGCGGCATCTACAAGGGCCCACCAGGCCAGGGCTGGTGGCATATCTTCCATTCCAACTACTCCACCTTCCGCGCCGCCGGATTCTCCAGCTCCGGGCTCACCCTGGCGGTCGCTACCGGTAGCGACCTCACGATCTGGTGCCGGTCAAGCCTCGATGTCCGTACTTGAGAATGGGTTTCACCGCTTGCCCGAACATCACGAGCGGCACACAGCGGTCAGAGTCGGCCCACCGGAGACCCTTCTGCCACGCAGCGCCAGAACGTCCTCTCCTGCCGTATACCGCGCTGACCGAACCGGCCAGCGCGAGCCATCGAAAGATCAACGGGCCGTTCCGATCCGAAGCTGGACGAACGCACCATAATGCCGATGAGCGGTACATCGGACCGATCTCAAGCAAACGCGAGTTCTTGAAGGTAGAGGTACCCCGGGTCGGCCAACCACCATGCCTCGCCCCAGGTCTCGTGAGGGCCGTGGATATCCGAATACCGAGGGCCCAGTGCCACAGTGCTGATGAACTCCGCGACGCTGTCGCACCGGAGAACGAAGCCGCTGTCCAGACCATGCCGGAAGTACAGAAAGTCGAAGATGAACACAGTTTCGGTATCGAGGTCGAGAACGATCGATTGTTCTTGCGCCTGACCGATGGTCAGTGTGTGGCCGGCGTCGATGACTTCGCCTGTCGAGTCGATCAGCCGTTGGGGCCCAAAAAATTGGTGCGCGTTGAACTCCAGGTCGCCGAACTGCGGGTGATCGGCGAGGGCGTAGAGCGCGCGAAGTCCTGCTGGCAGATGTTCGGCTAGTTCGACGCCCAGAGGCAGCGACAAGCGTGAATCGTTGTAGTTCCCGGAGAAATCGTCGTCCTCTTCCCATCGGCGCTCGAGCTCATCGACGGCACCCCGTCGGCGTAGCAACTCGATCTTTACGCTCATCTCATGCAGGTGATCTGTCATCACATCCCTGGGTTTCGTGGCCGAGATCTTCGTCTCGCTGGAAGTTGAGGTTAGATCCGAACACCGACAACGAGATTCGGGCTGCCCATGAACGACCGCTACTGCCGCATCCCGCGCTGACCGAACCGGCCAGCGCGGAGCGGCCGGTGGCCGGGACCCCTTGCGGCGCAGAGCATCCGCTATTGCCGATTACCGGATGGGAGGTCGGTGTGGGCCTGTTCCTGGCGACTCAGTCGGCTCGGTATCGCGATTCCAGTCCGCGCTGCAACGCTGCGTACTCGTCAGAGGAAAGTCGGGCCTTCGCAGCCAGCTCTGCATCGGCTGCCGATCCGAATCGTGAACGTGCCCAAGCAGTATGGTCATCGACCAGAACGAGTGTGTCCCAACCACCTCCCATGCAGCGGGGTCCACCGACCAGTTCGTCGGCCAGTGCGCGCCACATGAGCTCGTCCTCGTCGGCGAGCAGTTCGGCCGCATCCGCGACGACAAGGCAGCTCCGGTACGCGGAAGGGCGTTCGCTCACTGCTTCGAAGAACTCCCACAGGGTTCGCGCGGCACCGTAGGGAAGCTGCAGTGCGGCGGCGAAGTGCTCGAGCGCACGCTCCAGCGTCGAGCAGGCAGACCCGAGCGCCAACCGAACGTCGGCTCCGTCATCGGCGTCGTACCCGTAGTCGTAGATCGGTTGGAGACGAGCAACCAGGTCCGCCACCCGCTCGCGATCACCGACTTCCACCGCGACCACCTGGCCAGGACTGGCGGCGATCGACTCGGCGATTCTTTCGATCTCTTCCACCTGCCCGATTGTGGCACTCGGTCCGGCTTGGAGCGTTGCGGATTCACTCTATGCGGCATACCGCGCTGACCGAGCCGGCCAGCGCGGGGCGGCTGAAGATCAACTGGCCGTGCCGATCCGAGTCCGGCCGAACGCACCATAATGCCGATGAGCGTGCTATCCGATCCGGAACTGCCCGGCCGCGATCCGCGACTACGCCGGGCGCCGAGACGGACATCGCCGTCACGTCCGCTGTTCCCGATCCCGTGGACAGCCGCCGTGGCGAGGGGGCGTCGACATAGTCGTCGCGGCACGGCACCGGCTGAGTGCGTGTATCGGATCCGATCATGGCTGCTGCCGTGGCACGAATCGATCAGTGCAGCCTAGGCAGGCGCCGGCAACATGTCGCGGCTGACCGCCAGATACGTTCCCGGCGTTATTGCCTCTAGGAGGATTTCGTCGCTCTGCGCATCGGTTTGGAGGTTCTGATTTGAGTCCAGCAGGTCACTCCACTCGTCTTCTGCTGCCGTCTCGTAAGCTTCGCGGAGCTGCCGCTGCAGCCGGGGAAGGGCCTCTTCCAGTTGCGTGTAGAAGTTCCGTCGGTCATCGAGGCCGCGTTCTTCCCGTTCGTCTTCAACGAGCTCGGCTGCCTCTTCAGCAAGCAGACTGGGTGCGCGCAACTCGACGGTGCGAGCGTGGAGTGTGGCGCAGGCTGCGAACAGCTGCCGTGACATGCCCAGGTGGATGCCGGTTTCGGCGATCCGGCAGGTGAGGAAGTCGTCGAGCCCGATGTCGCGAATTCGGTTGCGCCGGGCACTCCGGTCGGCGCTCAGCGCTGCCTCGCCGGCATCGGCTCGCATCGCTGCGGTGTCGGTGCGTTCCAGGGGCGTGATCAGGCCGGTGCGGCGGAAGCCGCGCTGGGCGGGCACCAGTGCCGTGCGCAGTTGCGATGGTCGTGCGTAGCGCAGAGCGAAGTAGGTAAGCATCTGAGCGCGGGCTGCGGCGAGGAGCGCGTCGTCGCTGTCGCCGAGGTCGTCCTCCGGGCTTTCCGGGCCGGTCGGGAAGTCGTCACCGCTGCCGGGTCCGATGAACACCCGGTGCCGCGGGTCCTGACAGAGGTTGTGGTCGATGGTGAGGAACAGGTCGTCCTTCGGCCGCGCTGAGGTTCCGACCAGGACAATGCGATGTGGGTACGCTGCGAGAATACTGCTTCCCGCCTGTAGTTGCGCCCAGCCCTTGCGGAGCGCGGGCAGGCCGACGTCGCCGCCTTTGGCCTCGATCAGCCAATACGTTGCTTCCGCGTTGTGCCGCCCCCACAAGTCCGGCAACTTCGCGTGCGCATTCTTGAATTTCTCGTGTAGGGCGGGGACGGGGCCGCCGAGTTCGAGATGCTCTGTCTGGCCGAGGCCCAGCAGGGACCGACAGGCCCACTCGGCCATTGTCATGCCCAACCGGTAGGCGGCGGCGTTCTTCGCGGTCCGCTCTGTGCCGTAGGCATACACCGGGTTCAGGGTGAGGCGTCGGCCGCTCACACCCGGCACGGGATACGGTGGGCGGAAGTCGAGCGCGCCGAGATAGGCGTACAGCGGGGCGACTCGGGCAGCCAGTTCCCTGTGGGCGTACTGGGGTTGATTCACCAGGTGCGGAGTGACATCCCGGCCGACCTCTGTCGCGGCTTTGATGATGTCGCGCCAAGTGGTGGTCGTGGAGTACCAGCCGTCGTTCGGGAACTTCTTCGACCAGATCCAAGGACGATATTTAGCTGTCTGCTGCTGCTTCCGGCTGGGCTTGTTGGCGGGATGGCTGCGGACGAGTACTGGCACATCGAACCTGTCGTCGTACTTGGGAGGCGGCGCGTCGGGCACATGTCCGGGGATCACGCGGATCACTCTGGCACGGGCGTGGACCGATCACGACATCAGCCGTCGGAATCGGTGAACGAGCAGGCGAGTTGAAAGACATAGGTGTCAGCCAGAATTCGCCGCCATCGGCAGAACAGGGTTAGGTCGTTGATCGTTACGGTGGTGTCGTGACCTTGCTCTCGCGCATTGACCGGTTCAATAGCCGCCATCCGTGGAGTCACAACGACTTCTACGGCAGCTGGGTAGCCGACAAGGTGCGTGCCAGCGGAGCCCGGCGTGTGCTGGATATCGGTTGTGGCACGGGCAATCTTGATCGATCGACTTCGAATGCGGGTCGACCACGTCACCGGTATCGAGCCCCGACCCCGCAACAGCGCGCTTCGCCGTTGAGTGCCTCCGGAGGCCGTCTCAGGGTAGGGCGATTGGGGTACCGTGCGCGGTGCGGAGGAGCTACTGCGGCGGTTCACGTCCAAGCAGTACCGGCATACGCTGGAGTCTTGGGCGTGGATCGGGTTGAAAGGCAGGAACCGATTTTCGCGTCAACCTTCGGGGACGTCTTCTTCGAAACTCAGGACGGCATCTGGCTACTCGACATTGTCGAAGGGACGCTGGACTGGACGTGGACTGAGCTCGAGGAATGCCCTGCTGAGTTGGAGACCGTTGAAGGGCAAGAGGATTGGTTGCGGGCTAATCTCGGCCGAGCAGCCTTCAATCGCGGACTGAGGCCGAAGCGGTCCGAGATCCTGGACTTCGCCGTTCCACCCAAGGCGGGTGGCGAGCTGAGCGTGGATTACGTTGGACGATAACTTCACTTTCCGCTTCTAGCCGCAGACAGCGCTGACTGAACCGGCCAACGCCGTGCGGTGGAAGGTCAACTGGCCGAGCCGGTTCGAGACGGCCGAACGCACCGATAAGCGTGCGTGGCAGGCTCTATAGCGGTCTGTAGAGGTTGGTCTTCGAGTCCAGCTTCGCAGCGAGTGAGTCGGGGGCCGGTGTTAGGTTGCGGCGCATGGATTTTGATACGAGTACGCGGGCTGAGGTGTTGACGGCAAAGGTCGCCCGACTTCGGGCGGTACTGGCCGAGGATCCGGATGGAGACCTTCTGGCGTCGTTCCCGGCCGGGGTCGACCTCGATCCGAGTCGCGACCTCGATGTCTACCGTCGTCAGACCCGGGCCCGAGTCGCGTCCGATACTGTTCCCGCGGCGGCGGTGCTCGAGTTGGACGGCCTTGCCCTGCCCGTCGAAATGATCGAACTGTATCGCCTCACCAATCGAGCGCAGGCAGGCGATATCGAGCTGTTCGGCTCGTTCGACAAGGGCGCGATCATGAACGCGGGGGGAGAGGTTCATCGCGCCGACGAGCACTGGCTGCGTATCGGGTTGATCGGTGACGACAACTTCGTGATCAACCTCACCACCGGTGAAGTGATGTTCGCCGACCAATACTTTTGGCGATATGGGGAGCAAGACACGTCACGGGTGGTGGCACCGGATCTGTTGGCCTTCTTCGACGAATGTATGACGGGACCGCGGTACCGGGAGTTCGTCCCTGACGAGGAGTTGGAAGACGAGGACGGCTGGTACCGCTTCCTCCGAGACAATGGCTTCATCTGATGCCCTTGCTGCGAGCCGGACGAACGTCCTCCATTGCCGCGGACAGCGCTGACCGAATCGGCCAGCGCGGCGCGGCGGAAGGTTAACTGGCCGAGCAGGTTCGAGGTCGGCCGGCCCTGCCATCCAGTGTCCAAGTAGCCGAGTTCACTGCGACATTCTGCGACGCTGCCACCATCGTGCGCTCGCACGATGTGAGACTTGGGAAGCCGGAACAGTCAATCGGTGTGGGCGCAGGCTTTCGGCCATCTCGTAGACATTCGCAGGGGTGACTCGCCAACGCTTCGCGGACTTGTATTCGAAGTCGACGCTGATCTGATGGTCGCCCCGCGTGACCTGTATCCGACATAGCTTCCAGTCGCGCTTGCCAGGCACTGACATCGCGGCGCGCAGCTGGATCGCTCGATCAAGGACGTCGACGCCCCCGGGGCTTGCTCCTTCCCAGCTCCCGTCCTCGGCGTAGGCATAGCCGTACATTCTCTCGCAGCGGTCGAGGTTGACCACCAAGGTGAAGGCACTCCAGGGGGTATCCAGGTACTCCGGATCCCGCAGTACAAGCCCGCCAATGGAAACGAGAATTTCGGAAGCGTCCTCGAGCTCAAAGGCCGGTTCGGTCATGATCGGAGTTTCCCCACCAGAGTTGTGCTGGCGGCCTGGAGCCCCCAGAGATGTTCAGTCGGAGTCTACAGCGCCGAACAAAACTTGCATGTGTCACCAACGGACTGTCATGCCGCATACCGCGCTGACCGAATTGGCCAGCGCGTGGTACTGGAAGATCAACCGGCAGAGGGCCGTACGGTCCGCCGGGAGTGCGCGCTCATGCCGAATGTCTCACGAATGAGCCGAGTCCCTGATTACCAGCCGCCGCCGGCGAGCCACTCTGTCTGGAACTGCGACGCAGTGATCTCGGCTGCACTGACATTCGGATTCGCCGACAGCGTTGCGAGATCGACGAGGTCATCATCGAGCCACGTGCGATCGGTCTGAACGAACCCACCGACACATTCTGTGCGGCCGTCTCGGAACTTCTGGACCTTCCGACACTCGAAACCTTCGTCGTCTACCTCACTGAAGATCTCATACCCTTCGTCACCCGCAGCGCCCGGGTTGGTGACCTTGAAGTACCGCATGCCGGGTTCATCCGGAGTGAAATCGTCTGCCGCGCTACTCCACCCGGAAGCGAACGGGCCCCAGTCGAGGGGGCGATAGCGTTCCGCGTTTTCCGGTAGCAGGTCTTGTATCCACTTCGGACGGGTCTCGCGAGGGTACGTGTGTGATTTCGGGTCCGCGGCAGTGTAGAGATATCGGCTCGAATCCACCGGTTCGTACCCGAAGTGCGTGGTGACCTCGCCCCCGGCCTGGATGACCAGGCGCAGAGTGGACCAAGCCCCGCGATCGGATACCGATGCGTCATGCCAGAGGTCCCGAAGGGCGTGCGGGACACCGACCGGCAGGTCCAGCCAGCTCAGAAACGGACCGTCGGTGGTGGTGATGCCGATCTCGACCTCGAGTGCCCGGCCATCCCGCACGGTCCAGGTCAGCTCGATCTGCGTCCAGTCCAGACGCTCGCGATTCGCGTCGAGGACGTAGACCACCGCATCAGCGATCCTCTGGATGCGCTCCTGTTGATATTTCGCAACAGCACTCCGGTGATCGGCTTCGCTGATTTCTGGCTGCCGGTTTCGCGACAGCGCCGCGGGTTCGACATCCGAATCCTCCTGTGGCCGAACGTAACCGAAATGCGTTGTGACCTCGCCTTCGGAAGGGATGGTCAGGTGCAGCGTGAACCAGGTCCCTTCTTCGTGGGCGTGCGTGAGATCGCGCAGCTGTATCAGCTCGGGCGGGAAGCCGATCCGCTGATCCAGCCATCCGGGGAACGGACCATCGGCGGTCTCGACACCGATCTCCAGGTCGCCATCGTCGCCTATCAAGGTCCAAGTCAGGTCGATCAGAGTCCACTCCAGCGGAAGAGTGTTCACGACCATCTTGCTGCGGACGTTCTCGACGATCTGGTGCACTAACTCCTGTTGCCTGACAGAGACATTCGACGACGACGGATCAGTTGACATGCTTGCCTTTCTCGCGACCCGATCTCACCACGAGCGTCCTGAAAACGCACTAATCTGCCGCGGGGCGCGCTAATCGGTTGGGTCACGGAGCGTCATGAACCTGCTTGACCCGATGCCGTTCATGATCGGGTCATGGCCAACGAAGCACCATACGACCAAGCTTTCCTGTGTCTCCCAGCGGTAGATGGCGGTGTTGTCGCATCCTCAGATGGCGCCGACGAGGCTGATGTGGTCTGCGCCTGACGCCGACGCTCTTTCGAACGTCCGCCCATGCCGAATGCAGGGCATGCACCAGGTCTATCTCGGTTCGTCGACTGTGCATCCGACGATCGTGCGCGGATGTGGAGCCCCGCTCCGACCACCTGCGAACCAGCAAGGTAGTAGCGTTGGCCGGTTGCGCTGTCTGTCGGGCGCGTTCGGAGTCGGGTGGGATGGTTGATGTGAACACGGATATCGTGAGCGTTGCTGAGCGGGCGGTGGCCCTGAGTAAGGCTCGTGAAGGGCAGGTACTCGACTACTCGGAAGCCAGCCTCGCGATCGTGGAGGATCTGCTTGCCGAAATTCCTTCGTATGCAGCGGATATGACCGACTCCGAGGTGCAGACCCTCGCCGAGTGCGTCGGGTGTTACGTCCTCGAGGTCGGCCGGCGGGCCCACGGCGGGCGATACCAATGGTTCGACCAGCGCGAGCAGCCGATCCTGGTCGTTGAAGGGCCGGATTTCCGCATCGCCATGATCACGTGGGACCGGGTCCGCGGGCGGATCGAGGGCGATCCGGGGGACAACATCCCGTTCTTCTATCACGGCTTCGCCCAGCGGGTTCGGGCCGCTGAACCGGCGACGGATGCGCTGTACGTCTGACCTTTCCGAGGCTGTTCGATACAGATCCCGCCTCGGCCGATGGCGGCGAGCATTGCTTTGACCTCATGAACCCAGATTGAGTGCATGCATTGTGATGAGGAAGGCTGAGCCCAGTGAGCAGATCTCCCGTTCCACTCGATGAGCAGCAGCCGATAGACAAGAACCTGGGTGGCCACGTGCTGCGCCATCTCTACGGGGGCGAGACCCAAGCTTTTCAATGCGTGGAATAGAGCAGGTGAGGAACCGGAATGAGTGAGATGAGTGCCATTGAATCCGTACTCGAGGAGGATTCTCTACCCGGCCGTGTCAAGCGTCAACGTATCTTCGACCTGCTGAATGTACGGCCGCACCTCGGGGCGGAGGTCGCGGCACGCTACCTCGCCGAAACCGAGAACGAGGCCGGAGCCGACTATGTGGCCCAGTACCTCGCCCTGATCCCCGGAATGACGGCCGAGAAGACCCGCGCCGCTGAGCGCCTGCGACGTTCGCAGGCCCTGACGGGGGCCGCGTCGTGGCTCGTTCCCTGGCTCCCGGATGACCTCCTCGACGCCTTCATCACCGACTATCTGACGGCCTCCGAACCCAGCGAATCACCAGCTCGCAGTGTCGTCTACTGCATCGGGCTGTTCCATCCACAGCTCCTGCGCCCCTATGGGAATCGACTCGAGCCACTGATGGTCCGTGCCCTGTTGTCCGGCGGGCCGGACGAATTGGCCGATGCCTTCCTCGAACTCTGGGAACAGACCCATACCCTCCCGAAGTTGGAAGCTCTCGCGTTGATCCGCACGGACCACGCTCGCGAACTCGTGCGAAGCGCCCGCGACACCGTCGACGAACCCAGTGACTGGACCCTATTGATGCAACTGGCCGGCACACTACCGGACACCGGTCAGCCTTCCGGATTCTGGCCCGCCTGCATGGGATTCATCGCCGACCGACAGCAAAGCCCGCACACCGTCGGCGGCCTGTTCCACGGCGAGGTACCGGTGTGTCTCGCATGTGGGACACCGGCTGAGCAGGTACTCAAACTCGCCGCAGACTCACTCCCTTTCGCATTGAAAAACGACCCCTCCTTCTTTTGGTATACCTGCGGCTGTTACTCATTGGAATCGACAACCCTGCGCATCACACCTGAAGGTACGCACGTCTATTACGGTCCGTCCGCGCCCGCCACTGACAGCACCGCCATGGTGCCCGGCGGGGAACGCTCACTCGTCTTGGAACACCACCCCAACCAGACCGGTATCAGCGACGAGTCGACCGACGAAAGCAATCAACATCAAGTCGGCGGTCTCCCCAACTGGATCACTGTCGACCGGCATCCACGCTGCCCCGAATGCGGCAACTACATGCCTTTCCTCGCCTCGATCGGGGGCAACCTCACGCCCTTCGGCAACCTGGCGTTTGACGGCACACTCTACGGTTTCTGGTGCGACGACTGCTGCGTCTCCAGTACCAAATACCAATCCTGAAGAAAATTCGTGAATAGAGGGCGTGCTGACCGCAAGCTGCTGGACCGAAAATCGGAATGGAATTCCGAACGCATGAGGAGATGATAAGTGGCTGACATACTGCGGCAGCAAGAGTTTATCGGTGAAGTCGTTGAGAATTTGCGGGGTATTGCGCCATGGGCTGGCTTGAAATAGGTGCAACATTCAGAGCTGCCGGAACAGTGGTCGGTCTGGAGGTTGCGATAGAAACTCCTGGTGGCACCCTATGACCGAACTGGTTACCCGCCATGGAAAACCGACGCACAATGACCTACTTCGGGCGAGAAAATCCAGTCGGATTTGGAAATGCTTATCGACTCGCTCGAAGAGATTCCTGAGTCGGTCGGATTGGCATTCGATACCGCAGTGCGGTCAATGCAATACCATTGCTGGAACGACCGGGATGCACAAGAATTCGAAACATGTGAATCGTTCGCCACAGCAATGCAGCTAGGCTCCGCTTTATTCGCTATCTCAAGCGATGGCGAGGAGTCGGTAGAAGCTCGGATCGCGCAGAAGATTCGTTTGCTACCGAAAGTTATGCCGCATGAATTCGCCACTGTGGATAGCTGGCTGAAAGCCTTCTATCTGGCCGTCATATGCCGAGATCAAATTCGGATGACGAACCTCTGTGAGATTTCATCCGACAGTCTTCGATCCAACAGCCCGGCTGATGAATTTATGTATCTTTGGATGGATGTACTGCAGATATTTTGGCTACAGGAAGACGGCCTGTATGCCGAACTTCAAGAGGTGATCGAAGCTTCATACGCCGAGGTTGTGAAGATTGCCTCTGAAGGCTTGCTTCATACTGTCCTGTATCCGCCTATTCATGTCTTCCACTGTCTTGTGTTCGAAGGAGAAGAACAGTTCAACGCTGCGCTCAAAGATGCTGTTGAACTGCACAAGATATATTGGACATCAGATATCGATCGTCTTACGGATGTTGCTGGTAGTATCGCTCTAGCCCCGTTGGCGATGGCTTGTATTGCATATGACATGGATATTCCGCTAAATGTCGAATCGAGCTATATTCCTGAGCTTGTCTTGAATGGAAACTGGCTCGACGGATTTCCAATCTAACAATGAAGCGTGCTCAGACTGCGGAAATTCGAATTTCCCGAACGAGCTGCTGAATGGGCAGACCATCTTGCCCTGTCATCGATTTCACCTACGATGCGACAGCAAAGTTGACCATCAGTGCTGGGAAATTCGCTACGGGCAGAGACGAGTTCGATAAGTTTCTCATCGCGAGGTATGACGGAAGGATTGCTACCAGACCTATTGGCGACACGCCAGGTGAAAAATATCGCATGAGCAACTAGTTGATCTGGGCAAGAAGATCATGAGCAATGAAGACGCCTACACCGCTCAAGCAAAAACATTTGGAAATGCTATAACGAACGGTACTATCAGCTCGAAGCTGGACATATTGAAACCACTCAAGGAAGCAAGAAAATCAGGTACGTCAAATTACCCACATCAGAATGTGGAATCCATCTCGATTCAGTTACGTGATGGAGCATTCGATAGCGGCCAAACTTACCGATGAGATGAGGAGCGAGATGATTTCCTTCAATGGTGATATCAAGATCGCGGACAACCGAGTTGTCCGCGACGCGTTTGAAGAATGGCTAGGAACTAATAACACAAGCGTTAAGGAGCGAATGTCCGGTTTTGAATTAACCTACGAGGACGAAGATACTTATGTCTTCTGCTATGAAGCGACGGTCCGGGCTGGAGTTAACCCGTTCTATCTGTTCGAGGGTTCCCTCGAAGGTGTCGAGTCGGATTCGATAGAGAAATTGAGGGCGCTGATTCGAGTCTGCGTCGGAAAAGATCTCGAGTGCATCATCGACTACACGCCGGTCGATGATGAGGGTGATCCGGTAGGAGAGGAAGTGACTATCAGCAGAATGGATATCTCTACATAATGCCGCATGTCGGGCTGACCCAACGGGCCAGCGCGGCCAGTTGGCGGTGAGAACGACTCCAGCCCAGGGACATCCGCTTCGGGCGATGACAGCGACGCGCAGTCGGAATGTGACGGCATATCAGAGGCGGATCACCACGTCCGGCGGCAGGGGATTTGTTCCGACCAGCGTGGGATGCCAGCGGCCGGAACCTGGTGCGGTGCGGACCATCCGCGATTGGCACCCCTCTAAAAAGTCAAGCGGCTGCTCCTTCGGGTGATGTGGGCGGTGATGCAACTGGCCGAGCATCTTGTTGAACAGATGTCGCAGCGCTGCGGGATGCAGCGGCGAAGACCCGGTGCAGGCGGTATCCAGGGCGGCCAGCAGTGCCAGAGCCTGTCGGCCGAACGCCTGCTCCAGCAGCTCGGGCTGGCGCAGTTGCGGTGACGCAATCCCTCGAGGATCTCGGTGGCCAAGGTGTCGATAGGGCCACGGCCATCGGGTTGATCGCGTAAACCGTCCGGCTCGAGGCTCACAGCGCAGAGACCTCCAGCCCACGTGGTGTTTCGATCACAACCGGGATCGGGGCCTCGGCGGTATCGCCGGCTTCGACCAGCAGGTGGGTGAGTTCCGCGAAACCGGTGGGGTCGTCACCGATGCGATTCTTCGCGACCGGTGCGCCGTTGGGGTCGATGATGGCGATGTTGTGGTGTCCTTCGGCCCCGTCCACGCCACAGTAGTTGCTCAATCTGGCCCTCCAGCATGTGCTTTCCGGTGTTCGATTCCCTAGCGGAAACGCGCAGCGCCCTGCTTACTAGCCTCGACGGGCTGGCCTCCGATGAGCTGTTCGCGATTCCATCTCACGCGCACGGCACCGGGCTTTGTCGGAACTCGAGGTTCGCGATAAACGGGGCTTCCGCTCGTGCGGGAGGGCTCGAACGACATGCTGTCCCAGTCGAATGCGACGGCCTGGCAGGGCCGACACACCGTGTCGATGCCTTGCCGGCCGATGCGCTACCGCCTCGCCCGCGGTCTCGCATCAGGGCCGAGGTCCACGAGGTGTGCGGGGATCCAGGCTGCAGCGTCTGCCGCCCACCGCCGCAGGTCTTCGGTAAGAGCTTTGCATCCGAGAAGTAACCCAGCGAGCGATGGCCGGCACGCCGATTGGTTCAGCCACGACGCCCGAGTTGCGGAAGGACTCGAGGTCCCGAAGCAGTCGAAACTCGCCACGGCCGAACTGATTTGAACGATCACTCGGCAGCGCCCCCGCCAGCCTGCCGAAAGACCTCACGGGTCTGGAAGGAACCAAGATGTTACGGGGCGTTCCAGCCCATCGATACGCAATAAATAGTAGGAAACACCGCCAAAACTGTCGGTGGTTGCTTCTATCGTTGGCGCATGACCGATATCGCCTCACTGGCGGCATCCACACGTGCCGTGTTCGGCGATCCTGGTGTGCACGCCGTCGTCAGAGCCGGCCGCACTGTGCACGTGGTCGTGCTCGGGCAATGGGTCGGCGACGAACAGGCACCAGAACTGCTGTGCCACACGGGGACAGCAGGATGGTCGCGACCCGTTCTGGAGGCTACGCGCGCAGATGTCACCGGCGCGCGCTGCTTGCGCAAACTCGGCAGCCCACATCCTCCGCACCAGCGGCGACTGCACCTGTTCGGTGACGGCGGGACTGTGGATTCAAGGGTGTTTCCGGCTCTATTCGCTGATCGGATGATCGGCGGGAAGGTGCCGTGATGACGACACTTGAGGCGGTCGCGAAGAAGAAGGCCGAAGCGTCGGCTGAGGAGCCGGTAGCGGCGGAGTTGCTGCGGATGACCAAGGAGCAGGGCTTGTCTCTGACTGGGCCGGACGGGCTGCTCAACAACGGGTGGGATGAACCCGTCCCGTTCCTCGACTACGACCTCGCGATCCGGCGGGTCGTCTGCTGGACGAACGCGATCGAGTCCTTGAACGCGGCTACCGGCGCGCGATCGAGGCATGCGGGCATTTCCCCACCGAGGAAGCCGCCCTGAAATGCCTGTATCTGGTGACTCGTTCCTCGACCCGACCGGCGCCGGTCGGACACGAGAGACCATGCGGCGGAAGCCCGCGGTCAACGCGTTCGCGATCACCTTCGCCGACCGCTGGCCCGACGCCCGAATCTGCTGAAAGAAGCCGCCGGAAACAGCTTTAGCGAGATGGGTCCTAATTGGCACGAATGGTCATTGTCAATCTGTCTGCTGTCACTTCCGATGTGTCTCGTTGACGCGAAACGCGGGTAATGGCAAGCAATTCCATTGTCCCACTCCCGCAGGTCAATGCAGCCACGCCTTGCCTGTCGATAGTTCTGTGCAGCCTCTTGACAGGCGCTTGATCGCTCAGACCCATTGTGTAAGAGATGAACCGGGTCCGTCTGGCGGAATGTGTATACTCCGCTCATTGACCTTTTACTCGAAGGTGTTGTGCCCCAGGGCATCACGGACAGGTGGATGTATGCGTTAGGTCTTTGTGTACCGCGCGGCATTCGGGGACCGAGCGGTGGGTAGTTGCTGTCGTGGGGTCGAGCAGGCTCGGCGTAGTGCCATGTTGCCACCATCGACTCGTCGGCGGTTTTCATGACCCGGTCGGGTCGACGAATTGGTGGTCCGCTGTTCGCGGGCTGGTAAGAAGGGGTATTTGCGCCGTGTCCGCAGAAGCATTGGTCGCGTGGTTTATTCAGGTTTTCGATGCGGAAAGCCTGACCCTGGTGGCAGGTCGTTTGGGTGTCGAGTTGGTGCAACGAATCATGTGCGGCCAGGCGACGGTGGCCGACCTTTTCCTGGCCTCGGAGGTCGTCGGTTGGGGGTTGGGGGAGCTGCTACCGGCTTCGCTTGACGAACTGAACGGCACGGTCCATGACCTCGAGCGGCGAGATGTCGAGCGCATTGCATAGCGCGAACAGCTGATGCATGTCGGGGGAGCGCTCCCCGTTCTCGAAGCGCTGGATGGTACTGACTGCGACGCCTGACGCCGCCGCGAGTTGAGTACGCGTGTAGTCGCGCCGGGCGCGGGCAGCGCGGAGCTCTTCACCCACTGCGCGGTTGATGCCGTCGTGGAGGTCCCGCAGTTCCATATGGACCATCATGAAGTCCAAATGGAGTTATTGCAAACACTCCCAGCGTCTTCTCAGGTCAAACCTGATCGATAATAACGGTCGAGTAACAGGTCCGTTTGGACTTGTAGACGGTCCGTTTGGACCATATTGTGTTCCGTATGGACTTTCTGGATCGACATATCGCCGACAGGATCGCATGGGCGCTGGGTTGTCTACCCATGGACGTAGGGCAGGTGGTTGCGCAAACAGGCCTCGCGGAGGCCTCGATCGCGAACCAACTCATCACGAACGCGCGGTTGACGGTCAGCGAGTTGGTACTGATCGCCTGTGCGCTCGACCGGGATCCAGTTGATTTCATCCCGGGAATCACTGCCGCCCAGAGTGAGGTGGCCTGATGTGTCAGGATTCCTCGACTCATCTGTATCTGGACGAGGGTGCCCTCCGTGATCTCGCCACATTGCTCGATGGGGTGCCGGGTCTGGCGGAGGATCTGGAGGATGCGGTAAACGGACAAGCGCGTCTGGGTTCGGCCAACACCCGCGTGAGTTCCCGATCCAGCGATCAGCCGCTGCCCTTCAGTGTGGGCGCGGCAAAGGTGCGCGACCACTTGCACGCGACCTTGGTTGCGTGGGTCCGGCTCGTTTGTGAGCAACGCGCCATCGAATACGACGGCCGGACTTCGACGGCCGGTTTGGCGGGCTGGCTCCGTGCCAACCTCATCGCGCTCGCCATGACCGAAGGCGTGGACGCGGCGCCGACCGACATTCGCGCGGCCGTCGAGGCAGCCGAACGAGTGGTATGCCCACCGTCGCAACAGATCACGGTCGACGCCACGGCGCTCGAAAAGGCTCGGCGGGCTCGCCTCAACGTGTCGGGAATCGTCGCGCTCGCAAAGGAATTGGGTGAGCCGTTCCGCTCGGTGACAATCCGTCGCATCCAGACGCTGCGTGATGCCGGCCGGGTGACCCCGGTGCCGGGTCCTTGGGCGCCGGATTGGCCGGAGCAGTTCATCCTTGGTGAGGTACTGGACGCGCACCTGGCGTATCCGATGCGTCGTCGGAAATCGGCCGAAACCCGCGTCGTTGCACACCAGTCGCGGCTTCGCATCGTGGACGAACTCGCCTCCTGATAGCCGTGGCTCCTTCCTGGATGGTGCCGCCGCAAGTCCACACAGATCTGTGACCCTTTGTCTCGAAGCCGAAGTCACGTTTCCAAGGCCGCCGACCGCAGCTCCACTCTCGGTCCGGCGGCCTTTGTCGTACCCGCATTCCCTGATCAGGAGGTCCGTCATGAACTACTCATTGCTCGCGCTGATCGAGATGGCCGCGCACACGGCACCCAGTACGCCACTGTCTGTGGACAGCGCCCACGAGATCATGCGTCTGCACCGTGAATGTCCGGCCGGCAGGTGTCCACGGAAGTCGGCGGCGTTCGATTCGCTGGCCGCCGCCGGGCGCCTGGTGCCGGACTCCGGTCGCCGCACTTGATCTCTGAAGTGGCCTCTACCAGCTCTTTTCAAGAGATTTGATCTTGGGTGTTGACATTGCGCGCCGCTTAAGTGAAGCTATTTGCAGCGCCACAGTTGTGCCTTCCTTCCGAACTCACGGGAATCATCACTCCACCAACGGTTTCCACTTCTGAGAATCCGAGCCGGTGCGAGAGTCGTTGTACTGCAACAGATATCGATGACGAAGTCACCCACCGGCGCTTTCCCGAGACCCATGTGGCCGGCCCCCGAAACCCCTTCTCAGGTATGACGCGGGATCAGAGCCCGCCGCATGCTCACCCCTCGTGCGCCCGTCTCCCGCAGGTGGTCCGCGGTCGCAGACGCCGCAGCAGCACAGGGGTGCCACGGTCCCGCCCTCGAATCCCTTGGACTCGAGGGCGGGACCCAGTCCTCGACGGCCCCACCCGCAGCCTTCATCCGCGGGTGGGGCCGTCCGCTATCCACCGGACCGAAAGGCGATTCCGCATGATCACCGTCCTGACCTGTCGTGGCACCGGAGAACCACTCGGATCCCCGGCGAACATGCTCGCCGCGGTGACCCGGCAGCTCGACCCGGCGATCTACGAAATCGGCCCCGACATCGACTACCCCGCAGCCATCGGCCCCGCCAATCCGCGGCACGGTGTCGGAGGCTGTAGTGAACAGCAATCCATCGACCAGGGCATCACCGCCCTGGTGCGGGCAATCCACGCCACCCCGAACAGGGTCGGACTCCTCGGCTACAGCCTCGGTGCGGAGGTGGTTACCCGCTTCCTCGAGGCAAAGGCTCGCGGCGAGTACGCCGACTGCGAACTGGCCTGGGCGGCGAATCTGGCCAACCCGCTGCGTATGCGGGGAGATTCGATCGATCCGAACCCCGTCGGCTTCGGCATCAATGGTCAGCGCCGGCCTTGGCCCGACGAGTTTCCCACCTGGGAGGTCGCGAACCCCGCGGATGGAATCACCTCATGTCCTCCGGATTCGCCGCTTCGCACCCTTGCCGACACGGTATCCGCCTTCAGTTTCGCCGATATGGGCGGCTGGACCCGCGACCTGGCCGACCGTATTCGTCGAAATCGTTGGCAGGCGATGCAGTTCGGCTCGTGGTCGCATCCGATCCGGATCTGGGACCTGTGGTCGCAGGCCGCCGCGCTGATGGAGGGCTATCTGAACGGCGGTCAGCACACTACCGCCTACATCACCGGCGGCTTCTGCGATCGACTGGCCGCGATCCTCAACCGCTATCCGGAGAGGGGGTGAACGAAGTGATCACCATTGCCGAAGATCTCATCAAGCTGATCGGCGACCTGATTCCGCTGGTCCTGCCGCTGTTCGGACTGTAACCAGCCCCTTGCCCTCGCCAGGTCGGTGACTCGAATTCCGGCGGCACACAACACGAGGAGAGTTCCATGACCATCTTCGGGATCGACATCTCCAATAACAACGGTCCGGACATCGACTTGGCGCGGGTCGCCCGTGAAGGGTTTCAATTCGTCTTCGCCAAGGTCACCGAGGGCGACGGCTTCGTCGACTACACGTGGCCGGCGTATCGAACTGCCGCCCACGCCAACGGATTACTGGTGGCGGGCTACCACTACCTCAGGGGCGACGCCGACGTCGAAGCCCAGGCCGATCTGTATGTCGCCCATCTCGGCGACGCGGCGACCATGGTCGACGTCGAGACGAATTCCGGTGACCTGTCGACCTTTTGGGCGTTCGTGAACGCGGTGAATGCGCGCGGTCGACAGATCAACCTCTCCTACCTGCCCCGTTGGTACTGGCAACGGATCGGCTGCCCGGACGTGTCGAACGTGCCCGGGTTGATCCAGTCGAGCTACGTCTCCGGTTCGGCTCCCGCCTCGGTGCTGTATCCGGGCGACGATTCCCCGTTCTGGACCGGCTTCGGCGGCAAGAACGTCGACATCCTCCAGTTCACCGACGCGGCCGTGGTCGCCGGGCATCGAGTCGACGCCAACGCCTTCCTCGGCACCCTCGACCAACTCCGCGCTCTGCTCGGGTTGGCACCATCTACTACTCAAGGAGTCCTCATGGCGCTCACAGATGCCCAGCAGGCTGACCTGTACGAGAAGGTCCAGGAAATCTGGGGCCAGCTCCGCGGCCCGGACGGTCAAGGCTGGCCGCAACTCGGTCGCAATGCGCAGGGGCAGAACATGACTCTGGTCGACGCGGTGGCGAAGCTGCAGCACGATCTAGTCTCGGCTCCGAAGTCCACATCATGAGCGCTCCGGGCGCGTTCGTGTCGCGCAATGCGAAAGCGGTGGTCTCCGCCATCGGCGGAATCATCAATGTGCTGGCGGTGTCGGCGGCCCTGTTCCAGTTCGCGCCGGCCGAATACGCCGGTGTGGGCGCCGCTTTGCTGGTGGTGATGGAGGCGCTGCGCAGCGCCAATGTCTGGATCGTCAAGAACGAACCGGCTCTCGTATCCGCCATCGACGAGATCGTCGCACCCGAGGCCGGGTGATCGCTTGTTCGAGACGCTGCTACTCGCCGTGGCGACGTTCCTCGGTGGAACCGGTACTTCGGCCTTCTTCTCGTGGCTGCGTGCTCGTCGCATGCAGCCGATGACCAGCCTGCGGTATGAGGTCGCGGCGGCCAAGAACGTGAACGACATCGCGCTCGAGACGCTCGGACGGGTGTCGCAGGAATTGCGCGATGTCACCGGCCGTCTCGATGCGGTCGAGGCGGCGCAGGAAGCTTCGATCCGTGAATTGACGAGGGTCACAGGGCTTTTCCGGGAGGCGCTCGCGGTGCTGCGAGGCGTTATAGAGGCCGCTCAGCACGGCCGCATCCCGGAACTGCACATGTCCAGGGAGCTGATGGACGAGGTCGAGATGAACGGGGCGATCACTTGATGTCCGAGGTTCAGTCCTGTGACAGTGAGCCTTTGACGATCCGTACCGCTCGATCCATGATCTCGAGCGGCGAGATGTCGACTGCATTGCACAGCGCGAACAGCTGATGCATGTCCGGTGAGCGTTCACCGTTCTCGAAGCGCTGAATCGTACTGATCGCGACCCCCGACGCCTCGGCCAGCTGTGGCCGGGTCAGATTGCGGCGCGCGCGAGCGGCCCGCAACTCGTCACCCACCGCGCGGTTGATGTCGTCGTGGAGTTCACGCAGTTCCATACGGAACATTGTGAAGACCACGCGGCCTTCCCGGCAAACAGCACAACTTGTCAACGTTGCTTGAATCACACTCTCTACCAGGAACTTTCGAGCAAGCGATCTTTCAAGACCCATGCGGCCAGCCCCCGGAAACCTTTCATCGGTTCCTGACAGCGGGTCGAGCTCGCCGCATGCCCGCCCCTGCGCTCCCGCGCCTCCCGTGAGGTGGTCCCACGGTCGCTGGCTGCGGTCGCAGCGCAGGGGCACCCAACTTTCCGTTCGATCGAGAAGCGAGAGAAGAACAATGGAAAAGACGACGATCCTGACCGCCAATAGCTATGGCACGCAGTTCTATATCCCCGGGTTCGTTCGCATCGACGAGCTGCGCCTGACCGACGAATACGGTAGCGCTGAGTTTTCGGTGGTCTATGACGATACGCAGCTCGGCCAGGTCGCACAGGTGACCGTGGGCAGTCGTTCGGACGGGCCGCCGATCGTCGGCCAGACGCCTCCCTCCATCTCCCTCGGCAAGGTCCATACCATCGGCGGATGGGCATACATCTTCTACTATGCCTCGCCCGCACCGACGAACTGGCACAACGAGAAGACGATGGTCTTCACAGGCCGGCCTTTCAACCTCGAGTTCTACGTCCCAGGCTTTGTCGCGATCGACAAGCTGCGGCAGGTCGATGACTTCGGCATTGTCCAGCTCTTCGTTCGCTACAACACGACGAATGTCAGCGAGATTCACCACATCACCGTTTCCTCGGTCAGCCCCGATCGGGAGCTGCCCGTCGGTGCCGTCGACCTCGGCTTGATTCACCCATACGGCTCGTGGCGGTACGTCCATTACACCGACGAAATCGTTTCCACCCAGGCCTGATCCGGCCTCTCACACTCGCCCCATTCCGGCGCACCCGTCTCCCGCAGGTGGTCTGCGGTAGCAGACGCAGGTTGTCACGCCGAATGGGGCGCAACGGGTCCCGTCCCCGTCCTCCCCTCTCCGGGGACGGGACCCACCCATCCCTTGAACCCGAGCCCAGCCAGGGCGCGGTGTTTCGCCATGCCCTCGTCCGGAAGGTCCCCGAATCCGATGCCCGACAAGGAAGTTCTCGAATCCATCCACTTCGGCAACCACCAGCCGCCTTCCGAGTACGTGAAAACCGATGCCGGCCAGCTGGTCACCCCCGAATTCCTCGCCCTCATCCAGCAGTCCCTCTCCGGCAAGCTCTCCGAGCACCGCGACACCGAGGAACTCTCCCCGGAAGTCCGTGCCCTCGCCGAGGAACTGTCGGTCATCCACCTACCCGAATGGCAGTCCGGGGTAGGCCGCAAGCTCGCTGAACCCACGGTTACCAGCATCAAACAGGCCGTCCGAGTAGCCGAATACCTCGTAAAGCGCGGCGTCCGAGTGCATCCCGAACTCGAGGAAATCCGCTGGACCCCCACCCCCGGTGGCCAGCCCGGCGTCTTCGACACCGGCATCCACATCACCAAGGACGCCGCTGGCAACTGGCCCGCCTCCGACCCCGAAGACTTCTACAACCTAGAAGACATCCAGGTCACCAAAACCGACGAGGGCCTCTGGTCCGCCACCCACCCCCGCGGCCTGACCGCCGAAGCCCCCACCAAACCCGACGCCTACGCCGCCCTCGTCGACCAGCTCCGCGCCCGCATCGATCAAGCGCGGCGCAACCGTGAGGAGTGATCATGCCGATCACCCCGCCCAAGGCCGCCACTGGTGAGGTTCATAATCTCTCGGTCAGATCGAGCGCTGACGCCGCACAACAGTTCGCGCGAATAGTTGGTGGCCAAGATCTGGTCGCTTCCGCTGGCGCACAGTTCCTTCCAGGCCTTCAACCCATCAGCGTTCGGTTCCAGGACCCATATGCGCCCGGCGGTGATTTGGGACCGACACCCATCGTCCCGATGCATAAGGACCCGGAGACCGGCGAGATGGCCCCCGGCCTCAATCCCGCGGACATCCCTCGACCACAACCCGAACCGGCCAAACCGGCCCCCGCGAACCCGCAACCGGCCCAGCAGCCGCAACCGAGTTCGCAGCAGCCGGCGGGCCAATCAGACCAACCGCAGGCGGCGCAACCGGACTCCACGCAACAAGGGCCGGAGACCGTCAGTGTCGTACCGGCGGGTGTCGATGAACATGTCTTCGGGTTGCCAGACGTCACGGGGCACAAGGAAGGCGACACCTGGGAAGAGTTCCTACCCCCAACCCCCGGCAATCCCAACGGAATTCGCCGCGTAAACACGATCCCCGTCGGCAACGGAACCCAAACCGTCGACCAGGTGATCTACAACGCAGACGGAACCATCACCCGCTCACGTGTGGTCGCCAACGGTCTCGGTGGTTACCAGCGTTGGAACAACGATTCCACCGGCGCCGGGTCTTACGTCGACAAGCAAACAGCAGACACGGACGCCTACATCCAATCGTTCGACCCAGGACAGTCGACGTCGGGCGCACCGAGCCGTGAATCCGGAACCAATGCTGATTACAGCAATACATACCAGCCTGCGTACGACGAAAACGGCAACCATGTCGGAGTCAGCATCGGCGTCCGAAACGACAAGGGCCTCTACGACAATCAGCTTCAGGACAAGTTCGGAAATACCTGGTTCGATCGCACGATCGTAAAGCCCGACGGTGGTCTGGGGAGCATCCAGGCGGGCCAGGTCGATATCGAAGGCCGCGGTTGGTGGCGTGATCAAGAGGACCGTCGCTGGGAACTTTACAAGGACGATAACGGGAATCGCGCCCGACGATACCAGAATCCTTTGACCGGAGGGTGGAGTTTCGTATACAAGGATGGGCCGAACGAGAAGAACGAGACGTTCGACTCGTCCGGTCGATTGGTGAATTCCCTCACGTTCGGCCCCGACGGCAAAGTAATCGGATCACTGGAACGTACTGGTGCACTGCTCATTCAGGGGAAGCCTGGAAAAGACGGAAAGCTCGACTATACGTTCAAAGATGAGAGCGGAAACCGAAGTCGAAGGGGCATACTTTCTTACCTTCCCGGCGGAGGCATGCGTCTGTACTACGGCGACGGCTATGAAACAGTCGAGTACAACAAATTCGGAGCCGAGGTCAAACGCTATAACCGCCAAGGAAACCGCTCGTTCAACGAATGGATGAGCCAGGAGTTCGCCCTTACGACGGTAAAGACCCTCGGTGGGATGGCCGAAGGATTCAGCGGCATGGTTGGTCTCAATGACGTGATCAACATGGCCGGCACGGTCATGGGCTATAGCCCCCACCTCGCAACCAAGAAGGAAATCCTAGACAGCTTCTCGCAAGGTGCCGATAGCTTCCAACAGGCAGTTCTCTTCCACAACCTTACTGCACTGAAAGAGCTTGCCGTATACCGCGCAGGCGGACAGAGTCTGGGCGACGCAATCACCAGGAGCATTCCGAGCTATCTCACCGCTCTGAATGAGGAATCAAAACTTCTCATCGGGACGGACTGGACCGGCTTGCGTGACGACCCCGGCGCAGTACTCGCCACCGCTGCCCTTGGTATTGCCAGCTGGGCGACACCGACAAAAGGAATTCGCGCCATTCCGGGTCGATCCGCACTGGTCGACACGCAGACGTCTTCTCATATACTTCGTGTGCAGCCGCCGACCGGCGGACTCCGAAGACCTCCGATTGTCCAAACGTTTGATAAACAGCCTCCAGCTTTTGAGGCGAAGATAACGGGAATTATCAAAGTTGATAGCTGGATAGAAGCACGATGGAATGAATGGAAATCCGGCGGCCCGCCGCTTGGAGATCCACAAACAGCTATCGCAGGAATCCCGACTCGGAATATCAACTACTCCAGTCAAAGAAGTTGGCTGGAACACAGCTTGTTCGAACAGCGAAACCAAGGCGCTTCTTCATCGCATTCGTCGAGTAGCCATGCTGATCGTGGCGGAGATAAATCCGGACCGACGGGTCAGGCGTCGAGTACGTACCCTACGTATCGTACGCCGAGAGGAAAGCCTGTCACACGGGTTGAGACCTCAAGTGAGCTTTTGAAGAGACCGCTGAAAGAGTGGAATTCTCACGGTGACCGCTATTTTGTCGACGATAATGGTGTTCCACACAGGGTTGGTTCGAAGGGGGATAATACTGATGCAGAAAGAGCTCTTCCTTTCCTGAATGATCAGCTGAAGCAAGCCGGAGAATACCATCACGGGGGAGGTGGATCTGGCTCTAGGTTCTACTTCCAAGCCGATCCAAATGTGCGACTCGAAGATGGGAGTCTTTCGTTTCCGGACAAGCCGGAAGGTGTGCCAAAGGGTGTAATCGCACACACGGTTACCGGCACGACTGCCGACATGGTAAGGGTGACATGGAAAGACAATAAAATCGTCGAAGTTCTCTCCGTTGATGCTACGGGTGCTGCTGGGCGAACTGCTCTGTCTGAAACCGTGAGAACGATCAACAACAAGATGTCTTTCTCGAATAAGTATCAAGCACAGGCCGTAGTTTTCGTTGCATTCTCCGAGGAGCAGGCTGCGGCCGTCTTCGCGCACTTCGCTGATAACCCCAATGTAAGGGTGATTGACCCGAAATCTGGATTCGATAAGACCGGTTCACGTTGACGAGGTCATTCTATACTGTGGATGTAGTTAGTGTTAAGATTATTGGCTATATGCCGAGTACGGTGCGGAGACGACTGATTGGAATTGGTGATGAGTAGGTTTGCTGAAGTTATCGTACTGGCACGGCGAGCTGAGGATGTGATGGCTCCGCTTACGACATCCGATCCTTCCCGTGCATGGCCGCAACCTTTTATCGAGATCGACGATGCGATATTCTCGGGTGCGGGATTTGAGTTCGGATCCGATGAATGCTACATGTGGATAAATCAGTTCTATAGAAATAATTGGGGCGGGCTGCTGGCGTATCTTGAATCGTTGCCGTGGCCGCGCCCAGAAACGGTTCAGGTGCTCATTCATGATGAGGGCGATGACTGCTTCGGTCTCTGGATGATTTACGACGGAAAACTCACAGAGGTTCCTCTGCCGAGGACTTGTCGAGAAGAATATGCGAGCTCGATTACGGGAGTTCTGTTCAGGGAGGATCGAGCGCCGGAGTGATAGGACTGGGAGAAAGGTAGTTTACTGATGCCTGAACGGGTAGCTTTGGCCTATATCGAGACGGCTCTGACGATTTCTGAAACTGAGACTATTGGCGGTTTCTGATGCCGTCCAGGTCATGGTCAGAGTCCCCGATCCGCGGCCCGCACGGATGGTGCGGGTTGCCCGCAATGATCGTAAGGCGCGGCTGGATGTGGAGGATCGGGAGGGGCGCCGTGGTGCTCACCTGATCCTGGATCGGCCTCGGGTGGCGTTCGAATGTACCGATGATGCCGGTGGTGCCGCGGAATTGGCGGCCAAGGTGCGGGGATCGTGAACACTGCCGCGCCTGGCTACATCGGCACCGTCTGGTGCGACCATGTCGAGGAAGTCGGCGAAGAGAACGATACTGATCTGGTGAGGAATATGAGTAAAAAGATCGCCGGTATAATATTCTCCACTCCCCAGGAGGCTGGAGTCGAGCCACCCACTCCTGAGGAGCTTGAAAAATACAAAGAGAAATTCAAAGAGGCGCGGAAAAGACTGCGTGCAGCCTCGCCCGATCCGGATATTATTGCGGGAGATAAATCCTACGACGCTGTTTCTGGAACAGAATTCGACGTACGTCGTGGGAAGTCCGGCAATCTGTGAGTTCTCGGACAGCGGGTCGCTCGACCGGAGACACTGTGAAAGGTGCTCCCCGCTCCGTGCACTCGGCAGTACTATTTCAGTATTCTCCTAGCAATGTTGAAGAGCGGCGGAGACGCAGCTCGAGTTGCACGTGCGGTGTACAAGGCATTCAGAGAGACTAAGAATAGATGCGTCGAGATTCGAGGCGGGAGCTCGATTTTCATCGATGCTGACGGGATGGGACCGGCCGATATGATGGCTTCATTGTACGGAACTTCGACCTCAGTAAAGGTGGTACTCCGTGACCGTCATGGTCGCTCATCATGGACATCCGGCCAAGACGGATGAAATGCGGGCTCAGGAAGCCCGGTCCGACCTTGCTATGCGTGTAAGTTCCATCGAAGATGTGCCGAATTCTATCGGCGCGGTGTTCGATGCCGCCCTCCGGGCGATGTATTTGAGCTTCTGGGCGGATCGAGATGCGGAATATTTTGCAACGTGCGAGTCGGCTGCGATAGCTTTGCAGGTGGGCTCGGCAATTTTTGAAGTGACCGGCGATAATGTTGATGCGGTTAAGTTATTCATTCTAGATGAGAATAGAACGCTGCCCATGATCGGCGCGCGGACATTCGCCAGTGCTTCGAATTGGCTAAATACCTTCTATCTCGCGGTCATCTGCCGAGATCAAGTTAGAATGACGAAGCTATGCGAAATTCCGGTCGATAGGCTTAGAGCGACTAGCCGGGAAGATGAGTTCATCTATCTATGGGTAGATGTTCTGCAAACTTTTTGGCTTCGAGGTGACGGCTTGGCGTCGCGTGTTCAGAGTGCAATGGAGGCGTCATATGCTGATGCGGTTCATTTCGTTTCGGCAGGTTATCTTCAAACTATTCTATATCCACCCGTGCATCTCTTCTATTCTTTGATCTTCAAAGACGTAAGTCTTTTCAACGAAGCGTTGAAAGATGCGCTAGAACTGCATAAGGTCTACTGGACCTCGGATATCGATCGCTTCGACGATGCTACGGGAGCAATTGCTCTGGCTCCGCTCGCTATGGCGTGCATCGGATATGACATGGAAGTTGCGGTTGAGGTCGAATCGGATTACATCCCCAGACATATGTTAAAAGGTGACTGGCTGGAAGGATTTCGATTCTAGCTTCTTGAAGCGTAGATGTTTCAATTATCCTATGAGCTTCTATTGAACGGATCCCTGCCTTGGTTGAGCAGATAGTTTTTGCTGATATCGAGAAGGCTCTCGTCACCTTCTTGACCGCTAAGCTCGCAGCTGTCTCCGACAGTGCGGTGGTGGTCACGAAGGTTCCTGAGTCGCGGCCTGCACGAATGGTGCGGGTCAGTCGTAATGATCGCAAGGCTCGCGTTGACGTTGAGGATCGGGAGGGGCGCCGTGGCGCTCAACTGGTTCTGGATCGGCCTCGGGTCGTGTTCGAGTGTTTCGATGACGCTGGGAATGCGGCGGGCCTGGCTGCGCTGGTGCGCGGCGTTGTGAACGCCGCTGCTCCTGGGCGTATCGGCACTGTGTGGTGCGATTACGTTGAGGATGCCGGCGAAGAGAACGATACCGATCCGGTGACTGCCGCTCCGCGGTACACGATTGTCACCGACTTGATTGTGCGGGGCACTGTTCTCGCCTGACTGCGTGTTCGTGGCAGTCACAACTGAATATCCAATCCCTAGGGCCTGCGCAAATCCCAAGGGAGATAACTAAAATGGCTCTGCCTTCCAGCAAGTACATTGGCGCCGGCACCCCGAACATCGCTGTTACCGGCGGTGTTCTGGTGGCTCCGCTGGCTACCGCGCTGCCGACCGGTGCGGCCGGCACTATCGATCCTGCGTTCAAGGCTCTGGGTTATGTGTCCGAGGACGGCATCGAATCGATGGGTGAGCGCAAGATCGAGTCCGTTAAGGACTGGAACGCCGATATCATCGCGCAGCTGCAGACCGAGCACTCGGTGCGTTTCGGTCTGACCCTGTACGCGGTGTGGGACAAGGACGTGCTGAGCGAGGTCTTCGGCGCGGGCAATGTCGTTCCGACCGCGGCTACCTCCACTTCCGGTGCGTTGTACCAGGTCAAGGAGACCGGTACGCCGCTGCCGCGTCGCTCGTGGATCTTCGACATGGTCACCGAGGACAAGAAGCTGCGCATCGTGCTGCCGAACGCCAAGATCACCTCGGTCACCGAGAAGAAGTTCGTGTCGAACGCCCTGGCCGGCTTCACCGTCACCGTCGAGGCCTTCAAGGACGACGCCGGTGTGAAGGCGTACCGCTACCTGGACGACGGCATCAAGGCCGCCTGATCCCGACGGTATTCACCGTCGAACACCACGACAGGGTTCAGCCCCGAGTAGCTCGGGGCTGAACCCTGCCCTCTGACGGCCTCGAGCCGTCCTGCAAAGCCCCCAACGGCGGCGGTCATTCCACAACCTATGCGCAGGCCCGCCGCCGCCGTTGGGCCTTCCAACTGCACTAACCACAACAACGACTAGACGAAGGGTTTGCGTACCAATGACTTCCCCGAAAGCCCCTATCGCGATCACCACTCCGACGAAGGTGAAGGACAACTTCCACTACCAGGTCGACGGCATCGACATCGAGCTGCCGTCGCTGACCTACCTCAAGCCGGGTCTGGTCCGCCGGATCCGCCGCCTGGGCGATGTGGACGCCATGTACACCCTGCTGGAGTTGGCGGTTTCGCCCGAAGCGCTTGCGGCCCTGGACGATATGGATCCGGACGCCTACCACGAGATGTTGGATGCCTGGCGCGCGCACTCGGGTATCAGCCTGGGGGAATCCTGAGCCTCGATGCCCTTCTCGAAGAGCATTCCGAGGCAATCGAATACGACCTGATTGCCCTCGGCCTGCGGTTGCGCCGGCTCGGCGATGAAGCGCTGAGCTGGTGCGACCTGAAGGCCATAGTCAAATTTCTGCCGCCCGACTCGGCATTGATGCGCACCATGCACCCCGAAGCCCACCGCTGGCGGCTTGACCAATATCTGCTCGCGGAGATGGCCGACTGCCTGCGCTGGCTGGTGTGGTCCAAGAGCGACGACGCCCGCCACGGGCGCAACCGCCCCGAGCCGATCTCCCGGCCCGGCCTCGAGTCCGGCCGCGAACGTGTGGGAACGGCGATGGGCGTCGACCGGATCAACGAATTCCTCGGCTGGAGTGAGTGATTCCTCGCCGGTGGGCGAGCTCGGGCGCAATCGGCCCAGAAAGTGGATGTGAATTGTGGACAAGCAACGCCCACCGGCGATGACACTGCCGGACATTCTCGCGATGACGACCGGCGGGCAGCCGGCACCGGGGAAGCGGATCACGCTGCCCAGCGGCGCCCTCTGGGAGGGAGGTCCGACACCCGGGACTTCCCTCGTCACGCTTCCCGACCAGGATCCGATTCTGGTCTCTGACAACGGATCCGGCGCACCGAACTCCCTCGTGGGCCGGTCCGGCCCGTTCGCCGCGCTGGCCCATGCCTTCGAGGAGGTGCTCGGCCATGTGCCGAACTTCTTCGCCGACCGGGTCGCGTCGCAGGCGCTGAACCTGCTTCGCGATACCTCGAAGAGCGACGAGACCGAAACGCGGATCGTCAAGTTCAGCGCCAAGACCACGCTACTCAACCCTGCCAAGCGAGGCGGACAGCGTAGGCCGGAAGACTCTGAGGACCAGAGCGATTCGGCCTTCGAACAGAATCCGGTGCGGCGTGCACGCGGCGGTCTGGTCTACAAGCCCGGCGATACCGTCGCAGACGGTGGCCTGGTTTCCGGACCCGGTGGCTCGTCCTCCGATCTGGTTCACTTGGCGGCCTCACGCGGTGAGTATGTGGTCAATGCTGACGCAGCCGCACGCGCGCTTTCGCTGCTCGACGCGATCAATTCCGGCTGGGTCCCCTCCGCGGACTTCCTGGCGGGCATGCTGCCCAGCCTCGCCGGAGCGGACGCTAGTCGCACCACCGCGCCCAGCAATCCGAACCAATGGCGAGACCTGCTCGGTCAGGGCGTCATCGCGGACACGTTGGGCGGCTTGGGAAGTGCGGCAGTGGACGCGGCTTCCTGGGCCGGCGCCGCATTGGGCTCCGCCCTGGCGCCCATGTTCGGCCCGGGCGGCCTGTTCGCGGCCCGTCCCGGATCTGCGACATCGGCGTCGGTTCGCAACGATGCGGGTCGGACCGGCACAGGCTCGGCCGTTCCGATGACGGCCTCGATTCAGGCCACCCCCTCCGCCACGCTTGGGTTCCTCGGTACCGCACAACCGAATTCGCCGATAGGCGCGGCCGGTGAGCTGGGTTCCCTCGCCGCGGCGCTGGGCTCCGGAATCACCGGTGCAGCGACCGCCGCGGGTAGCCGCCTGGGCGAGATGCTCGGTGCCGCAATCCAACCCGCGCTTGGCCCCTCTGGCGAACTCGCACCCGTGATCGGCGAACAACTGGGCCGGTTGATCGGCTCACAGTTCGGCGCTCAGCTGAGTACCTCGCTGACCGTGCAGGCCGGAGTCGGCGGCGGACAGGCGAGTTCGGCGACAGGCTCTGGTGGCGGTGCCGAACCCGGCGGGGCAGGAACCGACTCGACGGGAGGCGGTACAGCGCCGGAACCGACCGGCGGTAATCCCGGCGGCGGCACCATCGTGGAGACTGCCGGCCCGGCAGCCTCGAACGCCGGCAGCGGCAACATCATCGGAAAGACCAACGCGGACGGCAGCCGTTGGGAGTACGTCTCGGCCAACCCGGAACTCGGTACGTCGGCGGGCTGGGCGCTTTTCATGCCGGAGTCGAAGTACTCGGTGCCGAAGGACGCGGTGCCCGATGGTTTCAAGCTGGGGAACTTCGTCCCCGATAACGGCGCGCCGCAGCGGATGGTACGGACCCCGAAGGGCCTGAATTGGCTCGATGTGCTGACCGGCAAGACCGCCAACGGTGACGCCCAAACCCTGCAGGACGACATTCACCAGTACAACCCCAACGAAGGCAATTTCGCGGATCTGGTCAACCTCGCCTCTCAGAAGGTCGGCACCGACCTGGGCACCTTGCTTACGCCGATCCTCGGCAGCGATGCTCCCAGGAACCTCGCCGATCTGGCGGCGCAATTGACTGCGCCGCTCGGACAGGCATACAGCGACGCCGACCCGAACCACACGTGGACCGACACCATCGGTCGCTGGATCAGCCAGGCCACAGGTATCGAGTGGACCCCCAATGGCAGTTCGGGCATGTCGTCCGCGAATCAGATAACCAATGAACAGCAGGCCGGTGTCGCGGCGTTCGAATCAGGCATCCAGGGCCTGCAACAGCACGGTTTGCTCGGTGGCCTGACCGGAGCGATCTCCGGTGCAGGCTCGACCCTGGGCAGCCTGGCCGGCAACTTCCTCGGCACCCTGGCCGCGCCGTTCCTCGGCCCTGCCGCGCCGCTGGCCCCCGTCATCGGCCAGTTCCTGGGCTCGATGATCGGCGGCGGTATCGCCGAGGAAATCGCTCGCCCCATCGAATGGGTGGGCAACACGATCAAAGAGCTGGTCGGAACCGGTTTCGGTCTCACCGATCTGGCCGAAGGCCCGGGCGGTCACACCGTCCGCGGCGATATCTACAACTTCAACGGCATGGACCCGAAGAGCGCATCGATCGCGGTCGAGCGGGTCCGTCGGCGCCGGGCTGTGGCGCAGCAACGCGGAGGAGGTTTCGGGCGATGAGCCACCAACTTTTGGAAACCCACGGCACGAAGGTGGTCGTGTGGGATGTCAACGGACGAGTGTGGCACCTGTCCGGAGTGAACTCCGGCCGGGAGGGCGTGCGCTTGTCCCAGCAGAACGGATTCATGTTCGCGCCGGTGCAACTGCTGATCTCGGAGGGCGCGCGTCAGGACGGCGCCACCTTTGTTCGATCTGTCCGTTCGAAGAAGGAGTGGGACTTCCTGGCCGTCATCTCGGTGTCCGCGAAAGATAGTGGCGCCGACCCGGTTCGGGACTTCCACGCTGTGCATGACGCCTGGTTCCGCGGTTGGTCGACAGACAAGCCGGTCACGGTCGGCTACTACACCCGTCACCAAGGCTGGCGGTTCCAGCAGGCGCAGCTCGATGCCGCGCCGGAGCCTGTCGGCGATGTGGATCCGGCGCGAAATGCCATGGCGGTCTACAAGATGTCCGCCACCGCGATGGATCCGCTGGAACGGCACTTCGACGAGAACTCGGTGTGGACCAATTCCTCCGGCATCGGTCAGGGTGCCGTGCGGCTGCGCAATGCCGCGGATCAGCCGGCGTGGCCGCGTTACACGATGAACGGCCCGGGACGCTGGCAGATTCTGGATCCGGTTGCGGGCGATCTGACTCGGATGGTGCAGACGCCGCTGCTGACGGCCACCCAGACGCTACGGATCGACACCCATCCGCGGCACCGGACTGCAACCGTTTACGACAGCTCGGGCGCGAAGCCGGTCAATGTGTGGGCGCAGCTCAGCGGCCGTCGCTGGATGCAGTCGATGGATCCCTGGAGCTCCACCGAGATCACCGTGAAGGTCGAGGGCGGAACCACCGCCTCCGGCATCATCGCCTCGGTCACCCCCCGATCCTCGAGGCCGTTCTGATGACCGCGGGCAACTGGGATCCGTACGACGAATCACGGCGGATGGACGAGCAGTTCCGGGCGGACCAGGAGCAGGCGCGCAATCCCGATGTGCTGGTTCGCTATTGGAACAAGTTCATGGAAGAAGTAGGGGAGGAGCACAGCTACCTTTCCCTGCAGTTCACCTATCCGCGTAACTCCGCCGGCGGGTTGAAGATGATCTGTCCGCGCGACATGGTGCACTTCGACCACCTGTTCAACAACCCGGACGGTGAAGACGCCACCATCCCGATCACGGTGAACACCAAGGGTTTCCGGTGGGACGGGTACATCACCAAGGCGTCGATCGTCCGGGACGAGAACGGCGTCGAAACCGTCGATATCGAGGCCATTCACGCCTGGAACCACATCGCCACCATCTGCTGCTGGGCGTCGCCGTTCGCGCCGGTGCTGGCGCAGTTCCCGCGTCATCACATCCTGTTCGGCCCGGTCCGGACGCTGGTGACGACCTATCTGTCGATGAACCTGATGCGGTTGCAGGCGCCGGGATGGGCCCCCGCGGACGGACCGGACACCCCGAAGTGGAATGCGGGCAATACTCTCTTCCCTATCGCCGTGGTTCCGGTCGACCCGCTGCACGACACCAGTCGTTGGAGTGCTGCCTCCGCGCGATTCGATATGGCGGACAAGCTGTTCCAGCCGATGCTGGAGGATTCCGGTGTCATGCTGACCGCACGGTTCTTCCTGCCCGAAGAGGACGAGCAGCCGGCGCCGCAGTACTTCTACCTCGAGAAGCCGACCGTCGTGATCGACACGGTCGACAAGTCCGGCGTGACCGGCAACACCGGCACGCTGCTGGATGGAATCCAGTCCTGGTTCGAGGAATTCGCCGATGATGGCACGACGCCGATGCGCTACCCGAACCTCGACTCCACCACCGACTACGAAACCGTCTACGGGCAGCAGGGCAAGTTCGGCACAACCCGGAATTTCCCGTGGGTCTGGTACTTCGAAGGGGAGTACTCGGGTATCGGCGCCTCCGAAGTGGCGCTGCACAAGCCGACGGCGACCGACGTCATCATCGGCGGTCGTTCCCCTGGATGGGTGAACGCCGGTATCGAGGTGGTCATCAAGGGCCTGCTGTCGCTGATCGGTCTGGGCTGGCTGTATCGCGGTCAGCTCAATGACGTCTTCCTGGCCTGGATGGTGTACCGGGACATGGAACGTGCCCGCAAGGCAGGGCCGTACGCGTTCCGCGAGTTGTACATCACCGGCAGTGACAAGGCCTTCAACCTCGACGGCCTGGTCGCCGCCCGCCAGGGTCTGCACCTCACACGCGGGTACACCAGCCACAAGGTGACCATCGAGGACAACGCGCCCTACCTGCTGGGCAGGGACTTCGGACTCGGCGATCAGATCGGCTTCGCCGTCGGCCAGGCCGTGTTCACCGACTACGTGACCGAACTGACCTTCACCGACGATCGGCAGACTCCGGCCGTCTGGCAGATCACCGTCGGCGACGGCTCCGACGAGGAGGACTCGGTCGTCAAGGCATGGCAGCGGCTCGGTCGCTTCGCGGCCGCCATCAAAGACTTGTCAACCGATGTCGGCGCGGATCTGGACCTGCTCATCTTCTAACCTCGCTGGGAGGAAACACCATGGCGGACATCAGTTTTCCCGCCCGAATCACTATTGCCCGGCAGCCGGACGTCGACGGCCTGCCGATACTGGACGCGAAGCTGGAGGTCGCCGACGACGTGGCCGGCTTGGCGCTGCCCCCCGGTCCGGCCGGTGCCGCGGGACCGAAAGGCCGTCCGCGCAGCACCTTTCGAAAGATGGGGGAGATCCCCACCGCCGCGGCGCGCCCAGGCGGACTCGGCGCGGACGACCGGGGCAAGTGGTGGCATCGACTGGACGACGACGGCATGGACGTGTGGGACGGTGCCCAGTGGGTGCACTCGCCGCACGCGGTGGGTCCGCAGGGACCGCTGGCCGACGCGAATACACTCGATGTCGCCCCTACCCTGCACCAACCCGATCTGACTGTGCCGGCTCTCGACTTCATCGGTAAGGGTGCGAACCAGCAGGTGAAGGTCACCGCGCCGGCCGGCTTCGCCGGGCCCGAGGGACCTGCGGGCGCTTCGGGCAAGATCGCCGCCTCGCCGGATTACGACCCGTCGACCAGCCCGGGCTCGAACTACGTGTTCGCGTATCACCGTCCCACGCAGAAGTTCCGGCCGCTCCAGCCGCCGATGGGCGTCGGCCCCTGGTCCTGGTTCCAGGAGGACTTCGTGGCGGATCAGGAGGTCGACGCGTCGCAGTTGACCGTCGGTACGTTCACCGTGCCCGCTCAGTCGTTCGCATGGCGGCCCGCGGTGCAGGGACATGTCTACCTGTACGGTGCGAGCTCCCCGGTGGACGCGACCGTTCGGTTGGGAAGTGCCGACGGCCTGATCGTGGCCGCCACACGTCCGTGCGGCGGCGGGTACCTCTACCTGCCATTGATCACCGCCTATCGCGACGAGGATTCGGTGCCGACGCTGTCGCCCAGTTCGACCTTCGCGACCCTGCCCGCCGGGCAGCCCGCCACCTTCGTGGTCAGCCTGAACCGTGCGGGAGACGGCAGCGGGAAGATCGGCTTCTCGCGCACCCAAGCGTCGCTCGTTGTCCACGCCCAGCCCATCTGAATGAGGTGACATGTCAACCGTAGGAGAATATTTCGAGTCCACGCTCATTCGTGGGATCGACGAGGGTGTCGCAGCCGCGGAGGTCGTGCAGGCGCTGCACGGAACCCCGCGCGACGGTTCTCTGGAACTGATGACCGGCACCCCCGGTCCGGTGGGACCGCAGGGTGAGCCGGGCGCCACGTTCCGCTGGGAGGGCGATATCGCCGATCAGGCCGCGTTGACGGCGCTGTCGTCGAAGCTGAACACCGCTCATGCGGGCAAGGCGTGGCGCGTACTCGCCACGAACACCCTGATGTACTGGAACGGAACGAGTTTCGACTCCTTCACCGACGCCTTCGGTGGGGCCGGACCGGTCGGCGCACCGTGCAATGTCACGATCGGCACGGTCGCGACCGGTCCCGCGGGCTCCGATCTGGTGGTGACCGTGACAGGAACCCGCCCGAACCTCGTACTGAATCTGACCGTCCCGCAGGGAGTCAAGGGAATCAAGGGAGCCCCGGGCGGCCCGGGCCCGATCCGGCAGGCGCCCGACTACGCCAACGGACCGCATGTCGACGGCGCGGTCCCGGTGTGGAATACGACCACTCAGCTGTGGACGCCCCGCCCCAATCCTGGGCTGCGCGGCCCGTGGTCGATCAATCGCGCGCTGGCATGGGACGGCGGCCCCGGCTTCGCGGCCTCGCAGAGCAAGGTCGCAACCTCGCCGAATACCGTGGCGCAGTTGAATATCCCCGCTCAGGACGTCGATTGGCGGCCGGTGATAGCGGGCGGCACCCTGGTGTTCACCGACGAAACGATCGGCAACTTCAACACCCGAATCGACGCCGAGGTTCGCATCGACTCCGCGTCCGGGCAAATCGTCGCGCTCGGCGCCGGATTCCCGTTCGGCACCGACGGCTTCTGCTCTTTCCAGCCCTACTACGGCACTCGGACCATGACTCCCGACAGCGCGGTCGGCGTCGTGCAGGCCGGCCGGGCGATCACGTTGTATGTGGTGCTGCGGCGGAACCGGGGCACCTCCAACTATTCCTACCGCCAAGACGACTCGCACATCGTGTGCTGGGCGAGGCCGGTGACGGCCTCGTGAGCGTGGAGAACAGTATGACCGACGAACAGCAGACCGTTTACGACGAGAACATCATGATCACCATGCGCGGGGTCTCCGACTCGGTCGGTCTGCCGTACACGGTGAATCCGCTGGAACTGGTCGATCGCGAGGCGCTCATCGAGCTGCGCGAAGGGCCGGCCGGCGGGCAGGGACCCGAGGGCGATCCGGCCTGGCCCTGGCAATGGCGCGGCGACGTCGCCGATGTCGCGGCGTTGAAGGCACTGAACCTGACCACCGCCGATGCGCGCAGTGCTTGGCGAGTGGTGTCGGAGAACGCCGTCTACTACTGGACCGGCCTCGATTTCATCGCATTCGCCGACGCGTTCGGCCGAGCGGGCAAGGCCGGCCCGGCGAACGCGCTGACCGGCACCGCCATTGCCGGCGCACCCGGGTCCTCTGCCTCGGCGCGGATTACCGGAACCACACCGGGCCAGAATCTCGAGGTCACCTTCCCCCGGGGCGTCCAGGGCGACACCGGTGACCCGGGCGCGGCCGGTCGCATCCAGGACGCGGCGGATGTGCTCATCGACGCCGATCATCCGGTTGCCCAGGACTACGTTCTCGAGTGGAACGCGGCCCTCGGCAAGTTCGTCCCGGCCCCCAACCCGAAGCTCGGCGGGCCGTGGGCGATCGGCAAGAGTCAGTTCAGCGGCGGCTCGAACCTCAACGAGCAGAAGGTGCTCGCCGCTATCACCATTCCGGGGCAGCCGACGGCCTGGCGCCCGCAGGTGCGCGGTTCGGTCCGTGTGCTGTCGTCGAACGGCAGCGGTTACGGCACCCGCACCGATGTCGAAGTACGGATCGGTAGCCCGACCGGCGAGCTCGTCGGCTACGGCTACGGCTACGATATGAGCAACTGGGATTGGGTCTTGATCGGCCCGAGATTCGATTTCCCGCTCTCGCCGACGGCGAATTTCGGTGTGGTGCAGCCTAATCAAACCGTCACTCTCTACGTGATCGCCAAGCGCACCAAGGGCAGCCAGTCGTTCTCCGTCGACAACACCGGCGCACAGCTGATCGTCTACGCGGGGCAGGTGTCATGACGACCATCTTCCGGCTCCAGGTCGACGTCGGATCGGAGTGGACGGACATTCTGGTGCCGAAGGACAGCGAACTGATTTGGACCAGTACGGAATTCGGCAGGTTCGTTACCTTCTGGAGTCACCCCGGCGAGACGACCACTGCCGCGGACGAACTCCGCAAGCTCCGGACGGATTCTCTCCCGTTGGCGCCCGGCGCGGATCCGGGCAACACCGTGCGTGGTGTCTCCGGGCTGCCCGGCGCCGTCGCCTACCTGAAGAACGACAGGCTGCTCTGGGTCTACAAACAGCCTGCGCAACCGCCTGAGGGCGGCACGGCTCCGGCCGAGTAGATCCACACACGGCGCTCAGACGCGCTGACATCCAGCACGGCTCCGCAGCGGAGCCGCTCTCGCTCTCCGGCATGCCCTCTTGCGGCTGCCCGCTGTCCGAAAGGCATTGATCGATGGCTGATCTGGCCCCACTGAAATACGGCAAGGTCGTCGGGCGCTTCCTCGCCAATATCGCCGATGGCCCCGATATCGGCGATCTCCCCGAGTTCCCGCCCCTCACCGGTACCGTCACCTTCACGGCGGACGCCCCGAAGGTACTGGTCGCCGCCGCGCAACCCGCGCCGGCCACCTATGTCCAGCTGCCCAACCACTACGTGTGCGAACTGGACGAATTCGGTTATCTCACCTGGCGGGGTCAGCGCGGCATCCGGTTGGTCGCGCCGAACGCCGACACCAATCCGAACCAATGGACCTGGCGGGTCTCGTTCGCGCTCCAGTACGAGGGCGAATCGGTTGCCCTGGAGCCGTTCAGCTTCACTGTTCCCGAGTACGTTGCCGGCCCGGACCCCGCCGATCCCGACACCGGCGCATCAGGCCTGGTCGACCTGACGCTCGTCTCGCCGGTGCCCGCCAGCCCCGGCAACGCCGTGGTGCGCGGCGAGCGCGGTGCGGGTATCCAGATCGACGGCCAGGCGGCCACCTATGCTGCGCTGCCTGCGACGCCGAAAGACGGTGCGCAGTACGTCGTCAAGGCCGACGGGCTGTTGTATGTCTACCGCGCGACGGCCGGTGGCTGGACTCCCAACGGACAGGGCATCGTGATCCGAGGCCCGGCCGGTGCGACCGACTGGGCCGGCGTGACCGGCAAGCCGGCGACCTTCCCGCCGACCATCGGCTCGACCTCGACAACCGCTGTCGCGGGCGATGATCCGCGGCTCACCGACGCTCGGACACCTACCGCGCACACGCACACCACCGCACAACTCTCGGACGCGAGCGCGGTGGGACGCTCGCTGCTCACCGCCACCGACGCGGCGGCCGCCCGCACCGCGCTCGGGGCGGTGTCGGCCACCGACACCCGGCTCAGCGATCCGCGTCCGCCCACCGCGGCCGGCCAGGTCTACGACATCGCGTTCAAATCCCACACGGGAACTCGCGCTGCGGGCACCGGAAATGTGATGCCGGAAGGGCTTCGCATCGAGCGCTCGATCAGCATCAGTTCGATCACTTACCGCGGTGAGACCGCCGGCACCGGCAACCTCGTCGTGGAATTGCGCAAAACCAATGGCAGCGGAAACAACCCTGTCGCAGGCAGTTCGGCGACCATCGCGGCCGCCGCCCACAACACCGACACCGTCATCACAGCCGGCGGCCCGTGGACGTTCGCTCCGGGTGATCGCCTCACCGTCAATATCACCACCGCCGACAGCCCGGCGGGTAAGGGCCTGCAGGTGAGCCTCAAAGGAGTGACGGTCTGATGGTCTTCGTCGTGGTCGCCCCCGGTGCGGTGCTGGCACCGATGGGCATGGACAAATCCGGTGATCTTCCCGTCGGCAAGGACACCGCCAACCTGAAGGTGTCCGGATGGGTCGCACGCAGCGGGTATCCGGACACCGTCATCTCCGCCGCCGATGAGATCCTCATCGGAAGCTCGGGCGCGGGCATCGCGCGCTGCAAGGTGACTCTGGCCGCGGCCTGGAGCCCAACCGCAGGCGGCGGCGGGTTCCATGTGTCGCTCATGCAGAACAGCACCGAGATCAAAGGGGCGGATTTCGCGAGCGGCGCGACGTTCGTCGCCCTCACGGATACTGCGATCACCGTGCAGGCCGGTGATCGTCTGTGGCTGGCCGTCACCAACACGACCACCAGCGTCTGGGGTGTGACCGCGACGTTGAAGGGCGGTTCCGGAACCTACGTCACCTTCGACCTCGTGTAACGGAGGACCACCGCATGACATGGACAGCAGACCCGATCTGGCTCGCGGACGTGCTCCGCGACGCCGGCCTGCACGTGATCGAGCACGAGGGCTGGCGCGACCGCGGTCACGGCGACTTCGCCGATCTGCGCGGCGTGCTCTGCCACCACACCGCAGGCGGTGGACCGGACGATTGGCGCACGGTCCAATACGGACGGCCCGACCTGGACGGCCCACTGGCCCAACTGGTTCTGGAACGCGACGGCACCTATCGCGTGATCGCCGCAGGTGTTTGCTGGCACGCCGGCCGTGGCTCTTGGCCCGGCTGGCCTACCAACAACGCCAACTACCACGTGATCGGCATCGAAGCGGTCTCCCGTGGTGACGGAATCGATTGGACCCCAGCTCAGCTCGACGCCTACAAACGCGGCTGCGCCGCCATCCTGCGCCGCATCGACCGCACCGCCGCCGACTGCGTAGCCCACCGCGAGTACAGCAGCGAAGGAAAAATCGACCCCGCCGGCATCGACATGGACGAATTCCGCCGCGATGTCCAGGCTTTCATCGATGGAGAGGACGCGCCGATGAGCGCAGCAGAAGTCGCCGAGATCAAAGAATTCATCACCGCGCTCTGCGGCCCGATCAGCAGCGACGTCAAAGACATCCGCGAACAGCTGTGCGGCCGGGCCCAGCGCGACAGTGGCCAGTACGCCGGCTGGCCCCAGCTGAACAACCGCACCGTCGTCGACGCCCTCGCCGACATCTACGCCCGCCTGGCACATTTCGAGCATTAGGAGGCCCCGATGTCGAATTCGACATCGCAGACCCCGTTCTCGGCGTCCACGCGACCGCTGGCCATGTGGACACCGGGAAGCGTCAGCCCGACCGAATTCAAGCCTTCGAGCCGCCGACAGAACGTCTACAACTTCAACAACCTGAACCAGGAGGACACCGCCAGGCTGGTGCAGCGCGTCAACCTCGGCCGGCGGATGAAGACCTCCGCCCAGGCTGATACGCGGACAACGAAGTCGGTGTGACGCGCTCACCAGTTCAGTGATCAATGTTCTGGATCCCCGTTCCGCTTTGCGGAGCGGGGATTCGTCATTCCTGAATCCGGATTAGGCGCTCACTCGCGCGCTGATCCAGAGCCCGTCCAGGAGCACGGGACGCCTGCAGGAGGGCTGATCGGCGTGACTTCGCTAGACCCGACTTACGTGCTGCCGCGGTGTCCGTTTCGGCTCCGGGAAAGGATGCGCGGTGGACGGCGTTGGCTGCCACGATGGTGAATGTGGGCAATACATAGAAGCTGGCTGAAGTCGTGTTTGCGGTACATCGACGAGGTGCAATTGGTTGAACAGCACCTGCAGAGGGTGGAGCGCCGTGGAGCGGGTGCCGAGTTCGATCTTCTCGGGAAGTGAGACCGAGATGTTGGCCAGCTTGGCGAGTTTCCTACGGGTCAGCAGGGCGTCCTGCCGCATTGCCGCTGTGGTCGCCGAAGTGGTTGTCGATTAACAGGTTGATCTCTCATCCGCTCGGCTCGGGTAATAGAAACAATGTTCGAACGATAGCTCAAAAACGCTGCCACTGGCCGCGATTGCGGGGCCGGTGGTGGCGATGGGCGAGGGGCGGAAGGCGGTCTTGTGGACTGGATGGACAGGTGTGTCGGGGCGCGGGTCAGGCAGGCCACGAAGGAGGCGGGGATGAGTGACGTGGACCTGGGGGAACGCCTCGTGATGACGGGTGCTGCGCTTGCCGGCCGGATAGCGCGGCCCGGGTCGTTCCGGGTGGACGAGTTGGTACTCGTCGCCGCGGCGCTCGACCGTGATGTCCAGGACCTGCTTCCGGGAGCTGACTGCTTGCCTGGGAATGGCTGTGCGGTCTGCAGGGCTGAGACGTAATCGGTGGCAGGTTGTTTCGACCCGCGAAGGCGGCGCTCTCACTCTCCGGATCAGCGGGGGAACCTCAGGTCGCTCCATCGGGTGTCACGTGCACGGGATAGCGACACCTGCAGATGGTTTGCTGGTGCCCGCCACGGGGGTCGAGCAGTTTCGGGTGCGTGTGCGGGCGGAGCGGAGGCGTGGCTGTGGCAGCCGGTGAGAGTAGGTCGCCGATGAACAGGGCGAGGTGTCACAGCTGCCGAGCAGGTCGGCGGTCACGGCAAGCATTGCCTCGACCAGGTTGTCGGGCTGGTCGCGGGCACTGATGACGTCCTCGACCCGGTCACGCAGCTCGGACAGAACCGTGTGCAGCTGCATCTGCGACAACGCGTCACGCGCTGCGGCACTGCCCACGACCGCGCGCTCGCGCCCGTCGTTCTCAGACGGCCCGCCGCCCATGGCGGCCACCTCCCTCGCCCACAGCCATGCCACCCTGGTTTACGCCGAAGCGCCTCTGTTCCATACCGGTGCGCTACCCGTAGCGTAGAACGGTTTCGACATCCCTCGCCACCGATAACCGCAGCTCAGCGGATGGCCCACTTGCAGTTCGGAAGCGCTACCCGTTGGTGTATGCAGTACATGCTTGCATGATTGTGGTGTGCGATCCGACTTGATATGGACGCGGTTTTCAAGGTGCTGGCCGACGGCACCCGCCGGCGCAGAACGGGTATGTAAGGCGCTGATCGATGCCGACCTGGCCGCCCAGTACTGGTTCGACGAGAACGTGTCCGACTGACAGCCCGCTCCCGCGGGCTGGGCACCCGCATACCTGGACCGCTCCGTTGCCCTGAACCGGCCGGCCGCCAGGGACGGTGCACGCCGGCAGAGAGCGGTTCGTGGGACTTTCGGCACTTCCCGCCCGGTGCTCTCGATGGAATCCTTGACGGTGCCGGGCACGCTCGGTGTTTGCTCGAGACGGTGGTTCGGTCAGCAGATTCGGGCCGAGCCACCACGAGACGTGAAACGTCGGATTCTCGGTGGTGCATGATCGACGCAGGCCCGTCCTCGAACAGGCATAACCAAATAACCACAATGCCCGTCGTGTCGTGACACCGGCGGGCATTGTCGTCGATCCCGCCCCGTGTGCTCATCGGGACTTTGTTCTCTTCCGGCCCTCCGTGCATCGGTGGAGGGTGGAGAACTGCCGATACTCGAAGGGAGAAAACGATGACCACAGCCAAGCAGATCATGCACGAGGGTGCCGCGTGGGTGTCACGGACCGATACCGTCGAGCACGCTGCCCGGCTCATGCGCCGGCTCGACGTCGGAGTTCTACCGGTCAGCGATGAGAACGAGCGGCTGTGCGGAATCATCACCGACCGCGACATCGTGGTGAAATGCCTTGCGACCGGCGGTGATCCGGCGACGGCGACCTGCGCTTCGCTGTGTGAAGGGACGCCACGATGGGTGGACGCCGATACGGATGTTCACGACGTTCTGCACGAACTGGAAGAGCGCCGGATCAAGCGGCTGCCGGTCATCGAGAACAAGCGGCTGGTCGGCATGATCAGCGAAGCGGATATCGCACGCCACCTCAGCGACGACGAGATCGCGAAATTCGTCGAAGGCGTCTACGCGGGCACCTGACAGCAGTACGCCATGCCTGAAGACACCGGCGTCGTCGACGACCTCGGATTGTCACCGGCGGCCCTGGCGACGGTCGCCGAACGGTACCTGCGGCGCGATGCCGAGGGCAGGATCTGCGAGTCGCCGGGCCGGATGATGGATCGGGTCGCCCGGTTCGTCGCCGGTGCGGAGGACGCCTACCGGGCCGGCAGCAGCGAATACTGGGCGCAGCGGTTCGCGGCACTGCTGCGCAGCCGTGAGTTTCTTCCGAATTCGCCGACCTTGATGAATGCCGGCACCGGTGACGGTGTGCTCTCCGGCTGCTTCGTTCTGCCACTGGAGGATTCGCTCGACTCCATCTTCACCACGCTGCGCACCGCCGCACTCCTGCATCGCGAGGGCGCCGGAACGGGATTCGCGTTCTCGCATCTGCGCCCCCGCGGCTCGCGCATATCGACCGGAGGGTCGGCGAGCGGTCCGGTCTCGTTCATCCAGCTGTTCGATGCGGCGGCCCGGGTGATCCGTCTGGGTGGGCGGCGCCGGGCCGCCAATATGGCGGTGCTGCACGTCCGTCACCCGGATATCCGGGAGTTCGTGCACGCGAAGACCGACACGACCGTGCTCTCGACGTTCAACCTGTCGGTGGCGGTGACCGACGAGTTCATGCGCGCGGCCGCCGAGGACCGCGGTCACCGCCTGATCGACCCTCACACCGGCGCGACCGTCCAGGAGGTGTCCGCGCGTGGTCTGCTGGCCGACATCGCCGAACAGGCCTGGCGCACCGGAGAGCCGGGTGTCCTGTTCCTGGATGCCGTCGCCCGGGCCGATCCGCTTCCCGACCTGGGGCCGCTGGAGGCCACCAACCCGTGCGGCGAGGTTCCGCTCCTACCGTACGAATCCTGCAATCTCGGATCGATCTGCCTGCCCCGGCTCCTCGACGGCGACCACATCGACGAGCAACGCCTCGCACGTGTCGTGCGCGAGGGTGTGCGCTTTCTCGACGATGTCATCGACGTCGCGGAATATCCCGTGCCCGAACTCGGGGCCGCCGCACGCGCCACCCGGAAAATCGGCCTCGGCATCATGGGGCTGGCGGAAACCCTTGCCGCACTGGGCCTTCCGTACGACAGCGCGGAAGCGGTGGGTTTCACCGATCGCTTGATGTCGCGGATCGCGCGGTGGGCGCGGACCGCGTCCCGGGAACTCGCCGCCGAGCGCGGGGCGTTCCCGCTGTTCGCACGGAGCATCCCGGCCCGGCAGAACGCGCCGCCGGTGCGCAACGCGCAGGTCACGTCCATCGCGCCGACCGGAACCATATCCCTCATCGCCGGGGTGAGCGCGGGGATCGAGCCGCTGTTCGCCCTGGCATACACACGCCATCTCATCGGCTGGCAATTCGATTGTGTGGAACCGCTTTTCGAGCAGGCCGCCATCGAACGCGGAGTGTGGTCGGAGGCGGTGGCGGCCGAGGTCGCCGCGACGGGTATCGCGGGCGCGAACCTTCCCGCCGATCTCCGTCGCCTGTTCCGTACGGCGCACCAGATCGCGCCGATCTGGCATGTGCGGATGCAGACCGCGGTGCAGCGCCACACCGACGCGGCGGTCGCCAAGACCGTCAACATCGCGCCCGACTCGTCCGTCGCCGATGTCGAAGCAGTCTTCACGCGCGCCTGGCGGGCGGGAAACAAGGGTGTCACGGTGTATCGCTCGGGCAGCAGACCGGATCAGGTGCTGCGGTATCCGGAAGCGAGCACCGACACGACGAGCAACGACGCGGCCGTCGTCGTGCGCGGTGCCTACGCCGGAGGCACCGCGGTTCCGGAGCACAGCGCGTGATGCCCGGAGGAGTTCGACCGTCTAGGCCCGCGGGCGTGCGACGATGACCGGGCATTCGGCCGCCTGCACCACCGCCCGGCTGGTGGAGCCGAGCAGCATTCCGGCGAATCCGCCGCGACCGTGACTGCCGACGACCACCAACTGTGCGTGCTCTGCCTCGGTGAGCAGGGCGCGGGCGGGCTTTTCGGGGACGGCGATGCTGTGCACCGCGACCTCGGGATGGCGATCCCGATGTGCGGCAAGGCTTTCCGTCAACAGAGCGAATTCCTTCTCGCGTGCCTGTTCCCACGCACCGGTGGACAGTTCGCCACCGGTCGAGTCGTTCCAGCACCGCAGCGCGGTGACCCCGACACCGCGCAGTCCGGCCTCTTCGAACGCGATCGCCACCGCCGGCACACTGTTGTCACTGCCGTCGGTGCCGACCAGAACGGGCCGGCGGGCGGAGATCGGGTCGAGGCTCGACGACGTCCGCACCACAGCCACCGGACAGTGGGCGTAGTGAACCATCGCCGAACTCACCGAACCGAGGAAAGCCCGGTGAAAGGCACCGCGCCCCCGGCTGCCCACCACGAGGGTCCGCGCGGTCCGCGATCGCATGATCAGGCAGGGAATGATCGGATCGAAGGTCACCTCCCGGCCGATCGTCAGCGCATCGGGTGCGACCGCTGCTCGGGCGATGCGCACCGCCTCGTCGGCGACGCGCTCACCGTCGTCCTGCATCTGCTCGACGGCCTCCGCCGTCACATACGGCACCGGTCCGTACGCCCCTTGAAACGCCACGGAGGCGACCACGTGCAGCGGACATCCGTGCAGTGCCGCATCGGCCGCGGCCCACGCGACGGCCTGCTGCGACACGGCGGACCCATCGGTCGCCACCACGATCGGAGCAGGTGATCGCGCCCCGCGCGTTTCCTCGCTCATGAGTCGATGTCCCTTCCGGGAGTCGGTGGCCGGTGCCCGGTCAGTCGCCGGATTTCACGTCGACCTTCGTCACCTTCTCCTTCGGCTCGCCCATCGGAACGGTGACCGTGAGGATGCCCTTGGCATATGTCGCGTCGATGCCCTCGTCCTGCGCTCCCTCGGGAAGCGAGACGGTGCGTTCGAAGGAGCCGTAGCTGAACTCCGAGCGTCCCTTCTCCTCGTGGGATTCGCTGCGCTCGGCCTTGATGGTGAGCAACCCGCCATGCACGGACACTTCGACGTCCTTGGCCGGGTCGATGCCGGGAATCTCGGTACGCACCACGTAGTGGCCGTCGTCGACGGACTCCTCCACCCGCAGGAGATGACTGCCGAACATCGGCGCCAGGCCGGGAGTGAACGCATTCCACCAATCGGTGAAGTCGGGTAGCAGCGATCCGGGGCGGTGGGCGGGAAGCAGGTTCATGATCACTCCTCGGCTGTGTGGTGGGTACCTGTTCCTATCCCTCGATCTCAGCGTGGCAGGCCGCGCACTCCTAGGGCAGCGAGTCTTCGCCCCAGAGTGACGGAAGTCCTCGCCGCGTTATCGGTCCTGTTCGGCGCCCGTGCTGCCGGCGCGTGTGCGCTCGCTCGGCGCGCCGTTGAGCCGGCCGTGGTGGGTGAGTGGGTGAAGTGCTTCGGCCGCACCGGCTTCGCGGGCGAAGAAGCTGCTGATGTCGCCGATCGCACTCATCAGCGGTGCCGGGAACACGACGGTGGTGTTCTTGTCCACGCCCAGTTCGATCAGGGTTTGCAAGTTGCGCAGCTGCAGTGCGAGCGGGTGCGCGACCATGGTGTCGGAAGCCTCGCCCAGTGAGGCGGCGGCCAGCGATTCACCCTCGGCGGCAATGATTTTCGCGCGCTTCTCGCGTTCGGCTTCGGCCTGGCGGGCCATCGCCCGCTGCATGCCGTCGGGCAGTTGGATGTCTTTCAGTTCGACCAGGGTGACCTCGACGCCCCACTCCACCGTCGTCGCGTCGAGAATCTGGCGGATGTCGGCATTGATCACGTCGGTCTCGGCGAGCGCTTGGTCGAGGGTGTGCTGACCCACCACCTTGCGCAGGGTGGTCTGTGCGATCTGATCGATCGCCGCGGCGACGTTCTCGATGACGATCACCGATTTCGCGGCGTCGATCACCCGGAAGTAGGCGACAGCCGAGATGTCGACACTGACGTTGTCGCGGGTGATGATGCCCTGCGACTGGATCGGCAGTGTCACGATGCGCATGGAGACCAGGCGCAGCCGGTCGACCACCGGAATGATGAACCGCAGACCCGGTTCGCGCACGGCGATGAGCCGGCCGAGCCGGAACAGCACGCCGCGCTGATACTGGTTCACCACCCGGATCGACAGCGCCGCGACGATCGCGACGAGTACGACGACGGCGACGATGATCACGGTGATGGTGGCAGTACTCATGGGCCGGTCTCACTTCCTGCGTGTCGGCGCCCAGTGGAAGGCGAAATCGAGGCTGAGATCGCCGTCGACGGCGCTGTCGATCTCCAGCTCGCGATGCACCTGTCGCGGGACCGGGACGGTGATTTCCGAGTTGCCGATCCCGTAGGTCAGATCGGTGCCGGCGTCGAGCCGATCGGCGATGTGGCGCAATTCGGCGGCCAGCTCGCCGCGGGTCAGAGTGCAGTGATTCTCGTACAGCGTGTGTGCCATGGTGATCAGTGCACGCGCGCCGTCGGTTCATCGCCAGGGGAGCACTACCCCGAATGGTCATGGCCTTGGTCACTCGGCCGCACGGGCGATGCGGTGTCGCACCTCAGAGTTGAAGAACGACGTGCACGATTTCGTTGTCGTAGTCGGCCGACATCGGGATGTCGATATCCTTCAGCAACTGCATCATGGTGGAATTCGTCGCCATGACATCGGCGACGAATCTGTCGATCCCGCGGCGGCGGCCGTCGTCGGCGAGGCGCGTGAGCAGGGCGGTGCCGATGCCCGACTGCTGATCTTCATGCGCTACGACCATGGCCACCTCAGCGCAGTGTGTGCCGGGGGAGACGATGTAGTTCGCGACACCGATGAGCCGAGGTCCGAGAAACGCGCCCACCGCGCCGTGCCCCGGATCGTTGCTCGCTGTCGCCGCGGCCAGATGTTCCAGATGTTTCGGCCGCGGCCCGAAGAACCGGTAGTAGCTGTCGTGTTCGTCGAGCGCCGCGTGGAGGTCGCGAACAGCGCTCGCATCGCCGGGGCCGAGCCGGCGAAAGGCGACATCGTCGAGATCCAGAGTCGTTTCTACGGTCATGAGGAAATCTGCTCCTCCCGCGGTGGACGAATCCGCCAGCTGGTCGTGACGGCCTGCCCCCGTCGCGGCGGTGCGGGGCGGCAAGCCGGTGCTTGGCGCGGGCACGAATGATTGGGTAGCGATCGGCATCGATCGTTACTGGGCAGTCGGCCGGGTGTCTGGCTCGAAGCCGGAACCGGGTTCGTGGACGACGTTGGTGATGAGTTCTCCGAAGGCGTGCGGGTCGTCGATGAGCCAGCTGTGCCCGCCGGGCACGGTGATCGTGCGGGGGTCGCCCAGGGCGGTCCGCAGCGACATGGACGTGGATTCGGGGATCACCGTGTCTCGCTTGCTCCACACCACGAAGACCGGCAGCCGGCGCTCGGCGAGCGTGGTGAGTTCGGAGGTGAGGTTGGCGGTGCGGGCCAGGTGGGCGACTTCCCACACCGCTGTCGGGTTGCGCAGGACGTTGGGCACCGCATCACGCATGATCACCGGCAGGACCCTGGTCAGTTGGCGACCGGGCAGCAAGTCCGCCGGCAAGTGCAGGCCCCAATCCCACAGCGGACGTTCACGAAGGGCGCGTGCCACCCCACGACCGTCGGTCCATGCCGAGCCGCCGATGGAGTTCACGAGCACGAGCCGCTCGGCGAGCTCGGGTACATCGTGAGCGGCCTGAATCGCGACGCCGCCGCCGAACGAATGCCCGACCACGGTGACCGGCAGCGGTAGGTCGATCGCCTCGATGAAGGCTCCCACCCACCGCGCGTAGCCGGCGAGCGATCGATGCTCGAGCGGCAACCCGGCGGTGCCTCCGAAGCCGGGAAGTGCGGGGGCGAAGACGTGCACTCCCATGCGAATGAGTTCCTCGAGCGGCCGGGTGTAGGCGTATCTTCCCAATCCCCAGCCGTGCAGGAAGAGCACGTGGGGCCCGCGGCCGCCGGCCGAGTAACGGGCGATACGGCCCTCGACGAGAACCGATCGTGATCGCAGCCGCGCAGATCGGTGGTCGTGGTGTCGTTGCTGTGTCCCAGTTGGCGGCGTCGCTTCGGCTGGGGATTCGGCGATTCGATCGACGGGCACATCGGGCACCGCCGGGGTGACAGCATCCCGGTTGGGACGGTCGGGTTGCCGCGGGGCCGGCCAGTGGGGCATCGGAACCTCCTGATGTCGTCTCGGCGGTCTCGCTGTTCGTGCCCGCGTTTTCCGGTCACACGTCATCACGGTGATTCGGCACAACTCGGACGGGAAACGGTCGCGTCGGATCCGGATTCGTCGAGAGCGCTGTCCGAGTGGAAGGGTCTCGGCGGTCACCATCCCAGCGCAGTCGGGTGGCGTGTGCCTGCGCACGCCGGCGGATCCGGCGCGCCTCGTCTTCGGCCGGGTCGAGGAGCGTCAGCAGCGGCTGTAGCTCTTCGGCGGCGCCTCGCGCGTGATCCGCCGGCACTCCACGCGGCGTTGCGGCGCCGGGCGCCGCGGCGGCTCGGAACCGCTCCAGGAAATCGCTCCAGCGAGGCATCTCGATGCCCTTCCGTTCACGATCGAAGTGACCTGCTGATTCTCATCCCCGCCGCTGCCGCTTCCGTAGGGGCACGGGTCGACCGAACACAGGGACCTTCTTCTCTTCTCCCCATCACCGCGGGGTCCGACGACGCGGCCTCACCTGTCCGGTGGTGACCGATGCCTGTCGAACATGGGTCCGTCTGCCCTGGCCCCCTTTGTCAGCACGAGATGCGCGTGATGCAGGAGCCGATCGACGGCGGCGGTGGCCAGGGTCTTGTGCATGATGGTGTCGAATCCGGGCGGATGGATGTTGCTGGTCACCGCGATGGAACGGCGCTCGTAAGCGGCGTTGATTTCGCCTCCGGTGTTCGAGTGAGGCTCGAACCCCGGGGCACGCACGCCAGGCTAATTCGCCGGAGATCTGTGTGCGAGGAGTGTTCCAGACACACTCTTCCGGCAAAATGCCTTGAATGAGTGGTTGAGCGGTGCGCGAGGGGGGACTTGAACCCCCACGTCCGAGGACACTGGAACCTAAATCCAGCGCGTCTGCCAATTCCGCCACTCGCGCGTGATGGTACGACCGTCCAAACTCTACCGGCCCGGGGGCGGATCGCGAAGCCGTGCGGGGGTGTCGTGTACCCACGGGTAACACGAACTGGGATTATAACGATTTCGCAACTCCCAATATGAGGAACCCTCAACTTTCTGACTTCCAAGTAACCCTGCCACCTGGGGGTTCAAACATGAGGGAGGGTCATGTTTGGAGGCGTTCTTGTACGTACGTACCGAAATACTCGACGGTAGGGGAGTGGGGGCCGGGGAAACGTGAGGCTTTCCTCATGATTTTGTGCGAACCTGGGGCTTCGTCAGGTCCTCAGGGGTGAGGGACGCCTGTGCACGCAAGAGCGGGCCCCGCGAGGTGAGCCGCCACGAGAAGGAAGTCGATACGTCTTGACGATCAACGAACGCACCGGGACCGGAACGAACGCGAAGGTCGTTGGGGGAGTTTCGGATACGGGTATCAAGTCGTCGCTGCTGGATCGCCTGCTCGATGGTGAGAAGTACGCGCTGGCCTTCGGTGGGCAGGGTGCGCAGTGGCTGCGGGAGCTGGAGGAGATCGGACGCGACAGCGCACTCGAGCCCGAGTTGACCGCGCTCGTGCGCGAGGCGGACGCGCGGCTGGAACCGGTGGCGGCGCAGCTGCTGGTGGTCCGGCCCGTCGGCTTCGACCCGATCGCGTGGATGCTCGAGGACGAGCTCGCCGACGGTGAGGAAGGGGAGGAGTCGGCGGCGCCGTCCGCGCAGGCGCTGCGCTCCGCCGCGGTGTCGATGCCGGGTGTGTTCCTCGCCCAGGTCGCCGCGCTGCGCGCGCTGCGGATGCAGGGGCTGGATCCGGCCGAGCACGCGCCGACCGGCATCGTCGGCCATTCCCAGGGCCTGCTCGCCGCCGAGGCCGCGACCGCCCACGGTGCGCGCGACGCGGAACTGCTCGCGCTGGCCCAGTTGATCGGTGCGGCAGCCACACTGGTGGCGCGCCGGCGCGGCCTCATCCCGGTCGGCGACAAATCGCCGATGGTCGCGGTGTCCAATGTCGACCCCGACGAGCTGCGCGCGGTCGTGGCCGAGGTGTCGGAGGGTGTGGATCCGAATGTCGCCGCGGTGGTGTCGATTCGCAACGGCCGCCGGCGCGCGGTCCTGTCCGGCACCGTGGCGCAACTGGAGCGGGTGCGGCAGCGCTGCGCCGAGATCAACGCCGAACAGACCCGCGATCGCGACGCCAAGAAGCGCGGTGGCGCGGTGTTCGCCCCGGTCTTCGAGGACGTCCAGGTCGAGGTCGCGTTCCATCACCCCGCGCTGGCCGAGACCGTCGAACTGGTGTCGACGTGGGCCGCGCAGTGTGAGATCGACACCGAACTCGCCGCGCAGCTCGCCCGCAGCATTCTGGTCGACCCGGTGGACTGGGTACAGGCCGTCGACGACACCGTTTCCGGTGGGGCCCAATGGATTCTGGACATCGGCCCCGGCGATCTGCTGAGCCGTCTGACCCAGGGTTCGCTCAAGGGCATGGGAGTTGGCATCGTCGCGGTCGCCACCCGGCCCGGACAGCGCAGCCTCTTCACTCCCGGCGCGGCCCCGCAGGTCGCCCCGGCATGGGATGCCTTCGCGCCCAAGCCGATTCGGCTTCCCAACGGCCGCATCGTGGTCGAAACCTCGTTCACCCGCCTGACCGGCCGGTCGCCGATCCTGCTGGCCGGTATGACCCCGACCACGGTCGACGCGAAAATCGTTGCCGCCGCGGCGAATGCGGGCCACTGGGCCGAGCTGGCCGGTGGCGGTCAGGTGACCGAGCAGATCTTCGCCGATCGGGTCGCCGAGCTGAAGACCCTGCTGCAGCCCGGCCGGGCCGTGCAGTTCAACTCGCTGTTCCTCGACCCGTACCTGTGGAAGTTGCAGCTGGGCGGTAAGCGACTGGTGCAGCGCTCGCGCACCGCCGGCGCCCCGTTCGACGGCGTGGTCGTGACCGCCGGCATCCCCGAACTCGACGAGGCCGTGGCGCTTATCGCCGAGCTGACCGAGGCCGGTATCGCCCACGTCGCGTTCAAGCCGGGCACCGTCGCGCAGATCCGCGCGGTGCTGCGCATAGCCGACGAGGTGCCGGATTACCCGGTGATCATGCACATCGAGGGCGGCCGCGCGGGTGGCCACCACTCGTGGGAGGACCTCGACGACCTGCTGCTCGAGACCTACGCCGAATTGCGCAACCGCGACAACGTCGTCATCTGCGTCGGCGGAGGCATCGGCACCCCGGAGCGGGCCACCGAATATCTGACCGGCGAATGGTCGGTCTCCCACGGCTACCCCAAGATGCCGCTGGACGGCGTGCTGGTGGGCACCGCGGCGATGGCCACCCTGGAGGCCACCACCGCACCCGAGGTCAAGCAGCTGCTGGTCGACACCCCCGGCACCCCCGACTGGGTCGCCGCCGGGACGGCTACCGGCGGAATGGCTTCCGGCCGTAGCCAATTGGGCGCCGACATCCACGAGATCGACAACTCCGCCTCGCGCACCGGCCGCCTGCTCGACGAGGTCGCCGGCGACGCCGAGGCCGTGGCCGCGCGCCGCGACGAGATCATCGAGGCGCTCGACAGCACTGCCAAGCCCTACTTCGGTGATGTCGCGACCATGACCTATCTGCGCTGGCTGGAACGCTACGTGGAGCTGGCCGCACTGCTGCCCGAACATCAGCGCGCCGGTCGCGACGGCTTCGACTGCGGCACCGATCTCGGTGACGCCATCGCCGACGCCACTCGCTCGGTGTGGGCCGACATCACCTGGCGGGATCGGTTCGCCGAGATGGTGCGCCGCGTCGAGGGCCGCCTCAACCCCGCCGACCGCGGCCGCATCCCGACCCTGTTCGACGACGACAGCGTCTTCGAACGGCCGGTGCACGTGATCTGCACGCTGAAGGAGCACTACCCGGCCGCCGCCGAGACCGTCCTGCACCCGGCCGATGTGCCGTTCTTCGTCTCGCTGTGCAAGACCCCGGGCAAGCCGGTCAACTTCGTGCCGGTCGTCGACGCCGACGTGCGCCGGTGGTGGCGCTCGGACTCGCTGTGGCAGGCCCACGACCCGCGCTACACCGCCGACCAGGTGTGCGTGATCCCCGGAACCGTGTCGGTCGCCGGCATCACCCGCGTCGACGAGCCGGTCGGTGAACTGCTCGATCGTTTCGAACAGGACACCGCCTACACGCTGATCCGCGGCGGCGTCACCCCCGCCGCCGTCGACGGCCGCCGCCGGGCCGACATCGGTTCGGGCGCCATCGACATCGTGCTGGCCGCGCCCGATGTGCAGTGGGCCGGGCGCACCACTACCAACCCGGTGCACCGGCTCGGCGATCTGCACGAGTGGACCGTCGACACCCAGGGCGCGCTGCACCGCCCGACCGGCGCCACCCTGGTTCCCGCGACCGGTCCGGACGCCGACAACGCCTACGTCGAACTGGCCGTCCCGCTGTCGCCCGCGAACGAGGTCCGGATCCGCATCACCGTGCCGGGCTCGGTCTACAACGGTGGCGCCCCGGTGGTGACCGAAGCCGATGCCGAGACCGCGATGTCGGCCCTGCTGGCCGTGGCCGCCGGGCAGGCGCTGCCGGAGATCAAGTCCGCCAACGGAACTCATGTCGCGCACGTGAATCTGGCGTGGACGCCCGATATGGTCGCCGACCACGCCGGTGTGACCGGTTCGGGTCTGCCGGAGGGCCTCAGCACCATCGGCCGCCGGGTTCCCGACGTGCTGGTCGGCGCCTGCTGGCCGGCCGTCTTCGCCGTGCTCGGCGCGAGCCGTGCCGAGGGCGCCGACGGACAGGCCGTGAGCGTCATTGAGGGCATGCTGGATCTGGTGCACCTGGACCACCAGGTCGATCTGGTGCGCGAGCTGCCCAGCGATCCGGCGGTGCTCAGCGTGCGCGCGGAATCCGCGTCGGTGATCGACACCGACCTGGGCCGCGTCGTCGAGGTGCGGGTCACCGTCGGCGTCATGCGCGATCACGGTCTGGAGACCCCGACCGTCGCAACGCTGGTGGAGCGCTTCGCGATTCGCGGCCGCAACGGTGCCGGCGAACTCACGGATCCGCCGCGTGCGGCCGGGACGGTCTCCGAGGAGGCGACCGAAACTCCGCGTCGCCGCCGTCGCGACGTCACGCTCACCGCGCCGCGGGCCATGGCTGCCTTCGCTGAGGTCTCCGGCGACCACAACCCGATCCACACGAGCAATGCCGCCGCGAAACTCGCGGGCCTGGGCAGCCCGATCGTGCACGGCATGTGGCTGTCGGCCGCGGCCCAGCACGCGGTCTCGGCGGTGGATCCCGAATCTCCGCTGCCCGCACGCACTGTCACCGCCTGGACCACCCGATTCCTCGGCATGGTCCGGCCGGGCGCGCAGATCGATGTGCGCGTCGAGCGGATCGCCGTCGACCGCGGCTGCGAGATCGTCGAGGTGTCCTGCCGGACCGGCGGTGACCTGGTGATGACCGCGACCGCCCGGCTCGCGGCCCCCAAGACCGTCTACGCCTTCCCCGGTCAGGGCATCCAGACCAAGGGGATGGGACTGGACGCCCGGTCGCGGTCGAAGGCGGCCAAGCAGGTGTGGGATCGCGCCGACAAGCACACCCGGGAAGCCCTGGGCTTCTCGATCCTCGCCGTGGTGCGCGACAACCCGACCTATCTCAAGGCCCGCGGCGTGGAATACCGCCACCCGCAGGGTGTTCTGCATCTGACCCAGTTCACTCAGGTCGCGATGGCCACCCTCGGTGTGGCGCAGGTCGCCGAACTGCGTGAGGCCGGTGCGTTCGTCGAGGGCGCGATGCTGGCGGGTCACTCCGTCGGTGAGTACAACGCGCTGGCCGCGGTGGCCGGTGTGCTTCCGCTGGAAGCCGTGCTCGAGGTCGTCTTCCAGCGCGGCTCGGCCATGCACGAGCTGGTACCCCGGGATGTGCAGGGCCGCAGCGACTATCGGATGGCCGCCATCCGCCCGTCGCAGATCGGGCTGCCCGACGCCGAGGTGATCAACTTCGTCGCCGGTGTCGGTGAGCGCGTCGGGGAATTCCTCGAGGTGGTGAACCTGAACCTGCGCGGTTCGCAGTACGCGATCGCGGGTACGGTCGCCGGCCTCGAGGAGTTGGAAGCCGAAATCGAGCGTCGCCGTGCCGAATTCGGCGGCAAGCGCGCCTTCGTGCTGGTGCCGGGCATCGACGTGCCGTTCCACTCGACGGTGCTGCGCAAGGGGGTGCCCGAGTTCCGGCACAAGCTCGAGGAGCTGCTGCCGGAGAACCTGCATCCGGAAATCCTTGCCGGGCGCTACATTCCGAACCTGGTGCCGCGGCCGTTCTCACTGGAGCGCGACTTCATCGCCGAGATCGCCGACTACGTGCCGTCGGAGCCGCTGCGTGCGGTGCTCGACGACTTCGAGTCGTGGTCCGCGCGTCCGGAAGAACTGTGCCGGGTGGTGCTGATCGAGCTGCTGGCCTGGCAGTTCGCCAGCCCGGTGCGCTGGATCGAGACCCAGGATCTGCTGTTCTCCGACGCCGGACGCGGCGGCCTCGGTGTGGAGCGGTTCGTCGAGATCGGCCTGGCGGCGACGCCGACCGTGGCGAACCTGGCGAGCAACACCCTGAAGTTGCCGCAGTACTCCGCCACCAAGGTCGAGGTGCTCAACATCGAGCGCGAGGCCGGCGTGGTGTACTCCACCGATACCGATCCGGCTCCGGTGGACGAGCCGGAAGAGACTGTGGCCGAGGCGGTTCCGACCGCGACGGCTGCCGCGGCCGCCCCGGCGCCGGCTCCGGTCGCGGCCTCCGGTGGTCCCCGCCCCGACGACATCACCTTCACCGCCGCCGACGCCACCCGCGTGCTGATCGCGCTGTGGACCAAGCTGCGGCTGGACCAGATCGGTCCCGTGGACACCATCGAGGCGCTGTGCGACGGAGTGTCCTCGCGACGCAACCAGTTGCTGGTCGACCTCGGCTCCGAGCTGTCGCTGGGCGCGATCGACGGTGCCGCCGATGCCGATATGGGCGCGCTGTCGGCCACCGTCGACCGGCTGGCCCGCACCTACAAGCCGTTCGGTTCGGTGCTGTCCGACGCCATCGGCGACCACCTGCGCAAGGTGTTCGGACCCTCGGGTAAGCGCCCGGCGGCGATCGCCGATCGGGTGAAGAAGGTGTGGCAGCTCGGCGACGGCTGGGCCCACCACGTCACCGCCGAGGTGTCGCTGGGCACCCGCGAGGGCGCCAGCGTGCGCGGCGGGGATCTCGGTGGACTGGTCTCCGGTGCGTTGAGCGACGGCGCTTCGGTGGACGCCGCGATCGACGCCGCGGTGCAGGCCGTGGCCGCGCGTCGCGGAATCAGCGTCGCGCTGCCGGCAGCCGGTGGTGGCGGTGGCGCCGCGGTCGACGCGGCCGCCCTCGGTGAATTCACCGAGCAGATCACCGGTCGCGACGGTGTGCTGGCGACCGCCGCCCGGGTGGTGCTAGAGCAGCTGGGCCTCACCGACCAGGTGTCGGCGCCGGAGGCGAGCGACGAATCGCTGGTCGATCTGGTTTCGGCCGAATTGGGTTCGGACTGGCCGCGTTTGGTGGCTCCGGCCTTCGACGCGCGCAAGGCGGTGCTGATCGACGACCGCTGGGCCACCGCCCGCGAGGATCTGGCCACCCTGTGGCTGGGTGGTTCGGGCGAGGACACGGTCGACAGCTTCGTCGGAGCCGGTAAGGCCGTTGCGGCACAGGCGCAGTGGTGGCGCAAACTCGCGATGGGCGAGGCGCGTTCGGTGCTGGCACGTACCTATGAGCGGATCGCCGAGGCGGCCCTGAGCACCGACGACGGTGCCTGGTCCTCCGACACCGCGGTGATCACGGGCGCGAGCAAGGGGTCCATCGCGGCATCGATCGCGGGACGGCTGCTCGCCGGTGGTGCGACCGTCATCCTCACCACGTCCAAGCTCGACGACGACCGCCTCGCCTTCTACAAGCAGCTCTACCGCGACCACGCTCGTGCCGGAGCCGCGCTGTGGGTGGTGCCGGCGAATATGGCCTCCTACTCCGATATCGACGCACTGATCGACTGGGTCGGCAACGAGCAGACCGACAACGCCGGTGGCGCGAAGGTGCTCGTGAAGCCCGCGATGACCCCGACGCTGCTGCTGCCGTTCGCCGCCCCGCGGGTGGCCGGTGATCTGGCCGATGCCGGTGCACGTGCCGAAATGGAGATGCGGGTCCTGCTGTGGTCGGTGGAGCGCCTGATCGGCGGTCTGTCCGCCCTCGGCGCCGACCACGACGTGGACGCGAAACTGCATGTGGTGCTTCCGGGTTCGCCCAACCGCGGCATGTTCGGCGGCGACGGCGCCTACGGCGAGTCGAAGGCCGCGCTGGACGCGGTGATCGCCAAGTGGCGGGTGGAGAAGTCGTGGGCGCAGCGGGTCACCATGGTGCACGCGATGATCGGCTGGGTGCGCGGCACCGGCCTGATGGGTCATAACGATCCGCTGGTCGCGGCCGTGGAGAAGGCCGGCGTGCACACCTGGTCCACGCAGGAGATGGCCGACGAGCTGCTCAAGTGGTGCACGTCGCGGGCTCGCGCCGTCACCGCCACCGGCCCGCAGCAGATCGACCTCACCGGTGGCCTGGCCGGAGCGAAGCTGGATCTGTCCGCGCTGGCCGACGATGTGGAGCGCGAGCCGGAAGCGGTCGCCGACGACGAGCGCGCGACGGTCCCGGCGCTCCCGGTGCCGCCGACGCTCACCTCGGCGCTGCCGACCCCCGAATGGGGCGCCGTCACCGCCGATCTCGCCGATATGGTCGTGATCATCGGCGCCGGTGAGCTCGGACCCTACGGTTCCGCGCGCACGCGCTTCGAGATGGAGGTCGCCGACGAACTGTCCGCGGCCGGCGTCCTGGAACTGGCGTGGACCACCGGTCTGGTCACCTGGGAGAACGACCCGAAGCCGGGCTGGTACGACGTCGAGAGCGGCGACTACGTCGAGGAATCGGAGCTGGCCGAGCGTTACCACGACGCCGTGGTGCAGCGCTGCGGCATCCGCCGCTACGGCGACGACGGTTCCATGATCGACAACGCCGCGCCGCTGCTCACCTCGGTCTTCCTCGACCGGGATCTGAGCTTCGTGGTCAACAGCGAGGCCGAGGCACGCGCGTTCTACGCCGCCGACCCCGAGCACACCGTGATCAGCCCCGTCGCCGATTCCAGCGACTGGCAGGTGATTCGCCAGGCGGGCACCGAGATTCGGGTGCCGCGCAAGGCGAAGCTGTCGCGCACCGTCGGCGGCCAGATCCCCGAGGGCTGGGATCCGACCCGCTGGGGCATCTCGCCGGATATGGCGAGTTCGGTGGACCGCGTGGCGCTGTGGAACATCGTCTGCACCGTGGACGCGTTCCTGTCCAGCGGCTTCAGCCCCGCCGAGCTGATGAGCTGGGTGCACCCGGCCATGGTGACCAACACTCAGGGCACCGGTATGGGCGGCATGTCCTCGATGCGCTCGCTCTACATCGACAACCTGCTCGGTGAGCCGCGGGCCAACGACATCCTGCAGGAGGCGTTGCCGAACGTCGCTCTGGCGCATGTGGTTCAGTCCTACGTCGGCAGCTACGGCGGCATGATCCACCCGGTCGCGGCGTGTGCGACCGCGGCGGTCTCGGTCGAGGAGGGTGTCGACAAGATCCGTCTCGGCAAGGCGGAGGTCGTGGTCGCCGGCGGTTACGACGATCTCGGCATCGAGGGCATCGTCGGCTTCGGCGACATGTCGGCGACCGCGGATTCGGCGGCCATGAGCGCCAAGGGCATCAGCGACCGCTACTTCTCCCGGGCCAACGACCGCCGCCGGGGTGGGTTCGTCGAATCCCAGGGTGGCGGAACGGTTCTGCTGGCCCGCGGTGACATCGCCGCGGAGTTCGGTCTGCCGGTTCTCGGCGTGGTCGCGTTCGCGCAGTCCTTCGCCGACGGCGTGCACACCTCGATCCCGGCCCCCGGCCTGGGCGCGCTCGGCGCGGGCCGCGGCGGTGCGGAATCGCGGCTGGCCGCCGACCTGCGCAAGCTCGGCGTGACCCCGGACGAGATCGCGGTGATCTCGAAGCACGACACCTCCACCGCCGCCAACGATCCCAACGAATCGGAGCTGCACGAGCGGCTGGCCGGCGCGCTGGGGCGTTCCGAAGGCGCACCGATGTTCGTGATTTCGCAGAAGTCGCTGACCGGTCATGCCAAGGGCGGTGCGGCCGCGTTCCAGCTGATCGGGCTGTGCCAGGTGCTGGAGCAGGGCGTGATTCCGCCGAACCGCAGCCTCGACTGCGTCGACGAGAAGATGGCCGAGTATCCGCATCTGGTGTGGCCGCGGCAGCCGCTGCGGTTCGGAGATCGGTTCGCGCTCAAGGCCGGTCTGGTGACCTCGCTCGGGTTCGGGCACGTCTCCGGCCTGCTGGCGGTCGTGCATCCGCAGGCCTTCGTCGAGGCGCTCGATCCGCAGCGTCGCGACGACTATCTGCGCCGCGCGGAGGAACGCCGGCTTGCCGGCCGTCAGCGGCTGGTCGAGGCGATGTGCGGTGGTGAACCGCTCTACGAGCGGCCCGCCGACCGCCGTCTCGGTGGCGACGGCACTCCTGCCAAGCAGATTCGTCAGCTCGAGGCCGACGTGCTGCTCTCGGCGGAGGCCCGTCTGGGCGCCGAGGGGCTGTATCTGGCCCACGGCTCCTGCGGCACAGGCGAACTGGCCGGTAACCGGGAGGCCGAGAAGTAGGGAGATCGGGCCCGGGAAGTAACAACTCCCGGGTAACGATCCGCCGATACCGATGATGGCTCGCCGAATCCGTAGGCTGCGGATTCATGACCATCCTCGGTATCGGCCTGGATCTGGTGACCATCTCCGATTTCGCCGAACAGCTCGAACGGGCCGGAACCACCATGCTCCGGGAGAGTTTCACCGCGGGTGAGCGGCGTTACTGTCAGAGCAAGGGCACCGATCCGGCCCGCAGCTTCGCGGCGCGGTGGGCGGCGAAGGAGGCCGTGCTCAAAGCATGGGCCACCTCCCGGTTCGCCCGTCGCCCGCAGATCGGTGACAATCCGTATCCGCTCATCGAAGTGGTGAACGACGCCTGGGGCCGGCCCAGCATCAAATTGCACGGACTGGCTGCGGAATTCCTGCCGCGGGTGCGGGTGCACCTGTCGATCACGCATGACGGCGATACGGCCGCCGCGATGGTCGTTCTCGAGGATCCGGGCGAATTGGCCGATCTGATCGAAAATCCCTGAGGCGGTACGGGCTTCGGTAGCCCGAGTCGGCCCGTCGCTCCTGCGAAGGCCGGAACCGGCGACGTCTCGCTCACACGTCGCCGGTTCCGCCCTTCGTCGGAGCGACGGAAAGTCCTGTCGGCGACAGGCGCGGGTCGGGCGCGCTCAGGCCGTCGTATCGCGTTGTCCGGTGCGCGATTCCTTCTCCGCGATCAACAGGTACGCGACCATGAGCCGCTTGAGTTCGGCCACGGCCGCCTCATGGCTGAGGCCGTCCTGTACCGAGAAGTTCAGCATCGAATACACCACGTGCACCAGCACCTGCGCCATCATCGAGCGGCGCCCGCGCGGGGTGCGCGGCATCAGCGGCCGCAGCATCTGCTGGACCGCCTCGGCGAATTCCTTCTCATGGATGGCGCCGGTGGCGCGGGTCGACGGGGTCGACTGCATGGCCAGCCACACCTCGCGCCGCGACGGATCGGTCATCCACAGTTCGGCGAGGTGGTCGACGAGCTTGTTCATATGCCGCAGCCAGTCCATCGACGGAATTTCGCCGTGGAAGTCGGCGAGCTCCTGGGAAACGGCTACCAAGTCTTGGCGATTCAATTCGCAGACGATGACGTATTTGTTGGCGAAGAACTGATACAGCGTGCCGATCGGCACCTCGGCGCGGGCGGCGACCTCCTCGCAGGTGAACGATTCGAATCCGACCTCGACCAGTAGTTCGCGCGACGATTGCAGCAGCGCATCGAATTTGCGCTTGCTGCGTTCCTGGGTGGGCCGCCGGCGCGGCATCAACTCCTGTGGGTCGTCCTGCAGCTCCAACGCCGGATCAGGACGCCGGTTCGACCTCGGTGCCGTGCGCGCTTCCACCACATACACCAGGCTAGCGGTAGCGACACGCGGATGACACACGGTGCCGACTTCCGTACCCGCGATTCGGTCCGATTCATAACCCATCCACGCCGAATGTGGTGACGAACACATATCGAGTAGATCTACATCAGCGGGGGCGTGGCGATTGTCGATCGTTCCCGCTGCGGCGCTGAACCGCTGCTCGGCGCAGCTTCTCCGGGGCGGTTCCTGCACACGGAAGGCTTGATCTGTGGTGGTTCGACCTGTGGTGACTCTCGGAGCTTCGATCGCCCGCGACTGCGTGGACGCGGTGGCCCTGCGCGACGGAAGCGCAAAACTGACCGACCGGGTGCTCGCGCACCACGTGGCCGAACTCGGCGCCACGGCACCGGCCGGACTGCCCGGACTGATCGAATCGCTGCTGGACGGACTCGCCGCGGAGGTCGAGGCGGAGTACGAGATCGCCGGGGCGGCGGTCACCTACCGCGATGCGGCGGGCCGGCGGGCGGTGGTCACCGGATTGGCGTCCGGGCCGTGGTACGAGGCCTCGCTGGTCTCGGCCAAGTCGGCGCATCTGGCGCTGGCCCGCGCGATGACCTGGGCGAGCGAATTCGACCATCTGCTGATCTGCGAGCTGATGCCGGGATATCAAGGCTTCTCGCTGATTTCACCGCATCGCGACCGGGTGGTCGCGGCCACGGCGACCGCCGCCGGTTTCGTCTCCGAGGATTCGGTGCGGCTGGGTATCGCGGCCGCGTGGGATCAGCTGGATGCGGCGGGCGTGCGGCCCAGCGCGGTCGTCGCGATCGGTTCGGCCGCGGAGCGTCCGGGAGTCGCCGCGGTGTTGTCGGCGGGCTTCAACGCGCCGGTGATCCCGTGTGCCGTCGCGACGGCCGGGTCGGCGATCGGTGCGGCGCTCGTGGTGCAGCCGGAGGCTTTCGTCGCGGGCGCGGGGGATCGCGCACGGGTGTCACGCAATTCGGTCGCGGTGGTCGCCGCGGCGAGCGTGCTGGCCGGGGGGCTGACCATCGGTGCCGTGCACGAGCTCACCGACCATCCGCGTTCGGACGCCACCACCCGCCTCGCCGACGCCCGCAACGCGCAGCCGAGCCGGGGTCCGCGTCACGCCCGCCCGGAACCCGGTCTGCCCGCGGTGGATTCGATTCCGGAATTGCCGGTCGACGGTCCGGCCGACCGGCCGTCGTCGGGACCGCGGCATGCCGCGCAGGATCCGTCGACCGCCGATCCGGGCTCCGCCGGCTGGGGTCCGGACGGATCGTCCTGGCTGGGCGTGCGCGGTTCGGATCCGGCGAGTGAGCCGAAGCGCCTGGCGAAGGAGGCGCCGCAACCGGATTCACCGGAGCCGCAGGCGAAGTCGGTGATTCCCGCACCGACCGAACCTGTCGGCGCGCCCAACGGCTCGCTGCTGTTTCCGGGCGAATCGGCGCCGCCGCAGCTCGGTACCGCCGAATTCAACGAGTGGTGGGACAACCACTGGCGGCTGACGCTGAGGTGGATGGTCGCGATGATGCCGCAGCGCGACTGAAGACCGCGCAGAGCCGACGAGGGGCCCGGGACGATCGCCCGAGCCCCTCGTCTCGTCCGTCCCGGTCCGCGCTACACCGACAGGTCGCGGCGCAACTTCGCCACATGCCCGGTCGCGCGCACGTTGTACTGCGCCACCTGGATGACGCCCTCCTCGTCGACGAGGAAGGTGGAACGGATGACGCCGGTGATGCGCTTTCCGTACATCGTCTTCTCGCCGTAGGCGCCCCATTCCTGGAGCACGTCGCGCTCGGGATCGGACAGCAGCGGGAAGGTCAGCTTCTCGTTGTCCCGGAATTTCGCCAGTTTCGCGGGTTTGTCGGGCGAAATGCCGAGGACGTCGAGGCCGGCCTCGTTCAATTCGGCCAGGTTGTCGCGGAAGTCGCACGCCTGCTTGGTGCAGCCGGGCGTACTCGCGGCCGGGTAGAAGTAGACGATCACCTTGCGGCCGCGGTAGTCCGCCAGCGACACCGGCTTACCGTCGGCGTCGGGAAGCGTGAAATCCGGCGCGGGGTCGCCGGGGCCGAGTTTTTTGGTATCGGTCATGCCAGCACGGTAGCCCACCGATGTGACAACGGACGCGACATCGGCGGCGGCGGATAGACTCGACGGCCAGCGACCTACCGGAACGACAACAGGAGACAATGTGGCGAGGGATACCGAGCACATCGAGCGGGAGATCGAAGCCGCGCGCAACCGGCTCGCGGGCACACTCGACGAGCTCGCGGTGCGGGCGGACCCGCAGCGGATCGCCGACAACACCAAGAAGGCCGTGGTGGCGAAGGTGAACGAGCCGAAGGTGAAGTACAGCCTGATCGGCGCGGGTGCTCTGGTCGGCGTGCTGGTGCTGATCAAGATCTTCCGCCGCTGACGCCGCAGAAACGACGGAACCCGGTGTGACAGTGTCACACCGGGTTCTTTGTCGTCTGCGGCGATTACCGCGCGGATCAGACGGTCGGGCAGGCCATACCGGTGCCGTCGGGATCCAGGTGCGGCGAATAGCCGGGCTCACCACGGAACAGCGGGGCGCGACCCGCCGCCCGGGCCTCGTCACAGTTCTTGAACGTGCCTCCCGCCGAACCCGTCTGCGTCAGCCCTGCCGAGCCGGTGGCGCCGATGGCGTCGTCGATACCGGAGGATCCGGTACCGGCGGAACCGGTGGGGATGAAACCGTCGGCCAGGGCGGACGGGGCGGTGGAGACGATCGGGGCGGCGAGGGTGATCAAGCCCGCGCCGGTCACGATTAGCCTGCGAACGTTCATGTATTCCTCGATGTCAGCTGCGGTTGATACGGCGGACCGGCCGCACTCCCCGCGGTGGCAGGGCCGGAACCGCCGAGTCTACTGTTCTGATGGCGACCGCCGTTGTCAACCGCACGGCCGAGAGCCGCTTATTCACCCAGGCGGCGGCCCGTCATATGTTCCGCCGGAATACGTCCCATTCGTCCGGCCTCGAAATCGGTTACGGCGTCGATGATTTCCTGTTTGGAATTCATCACGAACGGGCCGTATTGCACGACCGGTTCGCGAATCGGCGCGCCGCCCAGCAGTAATACCTCGAATTGACCGGTGGGTCCCTCCTGGCGGTCGCCGGCGGTCAGCGCGAGGACCTCGCCGTGGCCGAGTACCGCCAGTTGTCCCTCGGTGAGGGTGCGGCCCTCGTCGCCGACGGTGCCGCTGCCGGCGAGCACGTAGGCCATCGCGGTGAACTCCTGCGGCCATGGGGTTTCCAGCCGCGCGCCGGGACTGATCGAGGCGTGCGCGTAGGCGATGGGCGTGTAGGTCGAGCCGGGGCCTTCATATCTGCCGACATTGCCGGCGATGATGCGGACGAGTGCGCCGCCGTCGTGGGAGGTGACCAGTGTCAGCTCGCTCGCGCGCAGATCCTGGTAGCGCGGGTCCGCCATCTTCAGCGACCGCGGCAGGTTGACCCACAGCTGCACGCCGTGGAAGACGCCGCCGGAGATCACCAGTTCCTCGGCGGGAAGTTCGTCGTGCAGGATGCCCGAGCCGGCGGTCATCCACTGGGTGTCGCCCTCGGCGATCGTTCCGCCGCCGCCGTTGGAATCGTGGTGAACCATGGTTCCGTCGATCATGTAGGTGACGGTTTCGAAACCGCGGTGCGGATGCCACGGGGCGCCTTTGGCCTGGTAGGGCTCGTAGGCGACCGGGCCCATGTGGTCGAGCAGGATGAACGGGTCGGCGGTGCGCACATCGAGGCTCGGGAACGGCCGGCGCACCTCGAATCCGGCGCCCTCGAGTTGTTTGTGGGCGGTGGTCACGGTCCGGACCGGCCGCTGTCGCATGGTCTGCTCCGGGCGGGGCAGTCGCGGCAGCACCAGGATGTCGTCGACGGTGATCGCGGGCATGATGTCCTCCTAGGCCGGTTGGTGTCCATGTCAACCAATAACTCGGTAGGATCATTCCCATGGTGCGGTGGCTGGACGAACAGGAGCAACAGACCTGGTCTGCGTACATCCGGCTGCGTCAGCGGCTCGACGCCGCGATGGCCGCCGGGCTCGCCCGCGACGGACTCTCGGTCTCCGATTACGAGATTCTGGTGGCACTGTCCGACGCGCGCGAGGGGAGCGTGCGGGCCCGCGACCTGGCCGCGCAGATCTGCTGGGACAAGAGCCGGCTGTCGAAGCATCTGGCGCGGATGGACAAGCGGGGGCTGGTGGTGCGCAGTCCGGCCGCCGACGATGCGCGCGGCCGGCTGATCTGTCTCACCGATTCCGGTCGCCGGGCACTGGAACAGGCCGCGCCCCGGCATGTCGAATTGGTGCGGCGGCTGTTCGTCGATCAGTTGAGCGATGTGGAGGCGCGGGCGGTGCGGTCCCTGTCGGACAAGGTGAGTGCGCGGGCCGAGAGCGACGCGGATGAATCCGGGAAGGTCGGCTGGCTCGATCCGTCGGAGTGAGGCCCGACCCGGACGCTCACGTCTCGTCGGTGCCGTGCAGTCGTTCGAACTGCGTCCGCTTCCAATCGCCGAACGGTTCGTCGCGTTCCCGCACCGCCTCCCGGAAACCGGTAGTGGCCGAACGCAATTGGAAGGCATACCCTTCGCGGGTGTGCCGGGAGATACCGTCGAAGACGGTGCTGACCATTCCGGAATTGGCGACGCCCTGAGCCAGTAGTGAGCTGTTGAGCGCGAGTTTCGCCATGATCAGCTGATTGATCGGCATGCGCGAAATGCGTTGCAGCAGTTGTTCGGTGCGTTCGTCGAGCTCGTCCGCGGGGCAGGACTCCACGGCCAGGCCCCACTCTTCGGCCTGTTTACCGCTGAGGCAGTCGCCGGTGAACAGCAACCGCTTCGCGCGCTGGTCGCCGAGCCGGTGCGCCCACATCCCCGCTGCCGGAATACCCCACACCCGGGTGGGGGGATAGCCGATCTTGGTGTCGTCGGCGCAGATGATCTGATCGCAGAACAGGGCGATATCGGTGCCGCCCGCGACGGCGAATCCGTGCAGTTTGGCGACCGTCGGCTTGTTCGCGTGCAGCAGGCTGGAGAAGCCGCGGTTGAACCGGCTCATCATCTGATAGTCGACCATGGGATCCCATGTGCCCCAAGGGTTGTGGTTGCGCGCCTGCACCACCGGATCGAGGACGGTTCCGGTTGTGGGCTGGGCCGACACGGTGGGGGACAGGCCGTTCTCCGCGAAGATCGAGAGGTCGTAGCCGCCGCAGAATCCCTTGCCGCGCCCCGAGACCACCATCACGTGCACGCGCGGATCGAGGTCTGCGCGTTCGACCGCGTGCGCGAGTTCGATCGGGGTATCGGCGGTGATGGCATTGCCGTGCTCGGGCCGGTCGAACGTGATGCGGGCGATGCGGCCGGTCACCTCGTAGGTGAGGGTGCGGTAGGCCGGGCCCTGCTCCGGTTCCGGCCGGTCGGCGAACAGGGAGTCCTCGCCGCTGGTCAGGTCCTCGCGCCAGGCCGCGGGCCGGGTGCCGGAGTGGTGCGCGTCGTCGGTCACCCAAGAAGTGAACTCCAGTTCACTTCTTGCTGTCAAGGGTGGCGCACCGTCCGGCAGGGTTCAAGGGGAAGGGTTTGCGTCGTCGGCGAGCCAGGGCGTCACCGGCGGCTTGACCCACAGAATCTTTTCGTCCGTGTGATCGCGTTGTGCGGCAGGATGATTCGGGTTACGCGTGGCCCACGCATCCTTTTCGTCGAGCAGTTGTGCGACAAGTGTCCAGGTCTCGTCGGTGCTCGGCGGATTGGTGTCGGCTGCGCGCGCGAGTTTTCGGCGAGTGGCCGCCGGGATGGTCGCGAGTTCGGCGCCGGAGACCCCGCGCTGCCATAGATAGGCCGCGAGCCGTCGCGCCTTCTCGGCGCGGCCCTTACTGGCGTGGTCGGTATGTGCGTAGTCGGCCATATCGGTTCCCGATCGCGAACGGATGCCGTCGAGCCTAACCACGTCCCCGCCGCGCCGGACTAGAGGATCCACTCCGGTCGATAGTCGGCATGGTCGGCCCAGCACAGCGCAACGCACCGTAACAACCGATCCTCTCGCCCGCTCCCGTCCGGCAGCTGTGCCAGCGTGACGATGAGCCGCTTGGCCAGTACCTCCCGCAGCACCTGCTCCGGATCGTGCCGCGCGATATGCGAATTCGCCGGCCCGTTCCCGGCGACGATCACGTCGTGCGCGCCGGCCCGCACGCTCCGATCACCGCGCTCGAACCGCCACGCCCGCCGTTCCCCGTCGACGGCCCGCGCCGCATGTTCGTCCTCGCGCAACCGCGCATCGATGAACTCGATAATGCTCCCCACGATTGTTTGGACGCCCCAGGCCGGTCACCGGTTCCGGTCGGCGGCCGATCAGGGCCGGCGCGAGATCACCATGATGTATTCGCAGGCAGCGCTCGTTCGGTTGGCGAAGCCGTGGTCCGTGTCGGCCTGGAAGAACAGGGAGTCCCCCGTGTTCAGGGTTTCGCTGATCCCGCCGATCAAGACGGTGAGGGTGCCGTCGAGCACCACGAGTTGTTTCTCGGTGCCGGGTGGATACGCGGGCAGCAGGCCGGTGGAGACCTGTGCGGGGAGGCGGTGGACGATCATCTCGCCGGTTCCCGCGCCCGGGGCGGCGGACACCATATGCCGTTCGAAGCCGGTTTCCGGGTCGCGGAAGACGGGGCGATCGCTCTTGCGCAGGACGACGGCCGAGCCGGATGCGGCAGCAGCCGACCCGCCGATCAGGTCCGAGAGGGACGTGTCGAGCGCGTGGGCGATCCTGGACGCGACGCCGATGGTCGGGCTCTTCTCGCCGCGTTCGACCTTGGACAGCATCGCCCGGCTGACCGACGACTGCGTCGACAACTGCTCCAGTGTCAGGCCCGCCTCCTCGCGGCGTCGCCGCACGTTTCCGCCGAACGCGCCGGCCAGGCCGTCATCGTGGTGTGGTCCGGTCACGTTTCCGTCTTGCTCGACCACCGTGCTCCTCGATCGATGGGTATCTCGCCGCCCACAGTGTATGTTTCTCCGATAGGAGACGCTGTCTTCTATCGAAGAACTGTGCTACCTGGAGGTTCGATGCGTTTGGTTTCGAGTGGCCGGCACCATGCCACATTCGAATTCGGTGACCTGCAAGTGATCTCGTTACGAGACGGCTACATCGACATGCCGACGACCCGGCTCCGCGACGAGGATGGCTGCGCGCTCGAGCAGTTGCCGGCCGCCGTGCCGCTGGTCGGCGACAACTTGCGGCTGTCGGTGAACGCCTTCTTCGTCACCGACGGCACGCGATCGGTGCTCATCGACACCGGCGCGTCCAACGCCTGGCGCGACCCCACCATGGGGTTGATCTACGACGCGCTCGACGAAGCGGGAGTCGATCGCGCGCAGATCACCGATGTGGCCATCACGCACAACCACGAAGACCACGTGAGCGGCCTGATCGCACCGGACGGTTCGGAGGCGTTCGCCGAACTCGAACGCGTGTGGATCGGCGCGGGCGACACGTCGGTGTTCACGGGTCGGCTGGAGCCGATCCGTGACCGGGTCGTCCCCGTATCGGAGCGGGTCGCGATCAACGACTGGACCACGGCGATCCCGACCCCGGGACACACCCCCGGTCACACCGTCTACGACGTCACCAGCGGCGCCGCCCACCTGCTCGTCTGGGGCGACACCGTGCACGTTCCCACGCTCCAATTCGATCGGCCGGCCGTGTCCTGGGAGCTCGACGGCAACCAACCGCAGGCCCGCGCCGCGCGAGCGGCCCTCCTCGAACAACTGACCCGCCCACACCACTTCGTCGCCGGCGCCCACCTCGACTCACCCGGCATCGCCCGCGTAACCCCCGGCGGCGCCGGTTACGCGCTGGAATACCTGGCACCATCGATCGGCTGATCGAGCCCGTCGGCTCCGGGCTGCGGCCGGTGTGGCAAGGGCATTCGGAACTCTTTGCGGCCGAGTGGAATTCGCCGGCCATCCGAGTCGGAAACACAGAAGGCCCCTGACCGGCATCCCAGGCCAGGGGTCTTCGAGCTGCACGCGATCGGTCCCGAGGCCGGCAGCTCCGGGCCGGGCCGGACCCTGTTCGAACTGACCGACGCCGGTGACGCGGAGTTCCGCGCTCTACTCGGTGAGGCTCCGGTCTGCCAGGAACAGGGTTGACTTAGCTAGTCATTTCAGTCAAGACTGAAATGACTAGCTTCGTTACGAAGGAGAGGTGGCGGCGATGACTCCGCATCCAGAGCAGGTGAAGTTCGACAGTCTCGGTACCTCGTGTGCTGGAGACCTCTATGTGCCGGAGGCGGATGCCCCGGTTCCCGGTCTGGTCCTGGGGCACAGCGGGGTGATGGTCAAGGAGGCGTTGGCCGTGTTCGCGGCGCATTTCGTGCGTGCCGGGTTCGCGGTGTTGGCGATCGACTACCGCACGGTCGGTGCCAGCGAGGGCGAACCTCGGGGCCAGGACTATCCGCAGCGGCAGGTGGAGGACTTCCGCAGCGCGATTTCCTATCTGCAGAGCCGGTCGGAGGTAGATACGACGCGGATCGGGTTGTGGGGCGTCAGTGTCGGTGGCTCGGTCGCGGTGCAGGCTGCGGTGCTCGATCGGCGCGTGAAGTGTGTCGTGGTGCAGAGCCCCAGCGTGTGGAACGGGTGGCGCTATCTGGAGCGGTTGGTCGGTCGGGCCGGGGTGCAGGCGCTGCGGGATCGGCTGGACGAGGACTGGCAGCGTCGCTACGAGGGCGGAGCCAGTGCGCGGGTCCCGCATCTGAGTCTCGACGGGGAGACCGTGCGGGACACGCCGGACCTGGCTAGGGAGATGTTCCCCAGCTACCGCAACGAGAAGACACTCGACTCCACCGAGCACCTGCTCACCTTCGCGCCGGAGGATCTGATTCACCGGCTGGCGCCGACCCCGCTGTTGATGATCGCCAACGGCGGGTGGGATCCCTACCACATGCTCGAGGAGGCGCAGAGCGCGTTCGCCAATGCCGGCGAGCCGAAACGTTTGGAGGTGCTGCCCTACGACGTACTCGGTCTTTACACCGGTCCGGGCCTCGAGGAGGCGATGGCGCTGGCTGTGGAGTGGTTCGATCGCTACCTGCGCCAGACCCGGCTCGCCGCTGTCACTCCGACGCCCACCCGTGAGGCGGTTGCCGCTATGACACAGTGACGGCTCCGAGCAAGTCAGCCGAGGAGGAGCGCGAGCGATGCCCGAACAGGACAACAAGGACGAGGTGCTGCGGTGGGTCGAGCGGGTGGCCACGTTCTGTGTGGACGAATGGGCGCTCGCACCGATTACCGGGCGCATCCTCGGCCTGCTGATGATCTGCGAGCCGCCCGAGCGCTCCGCGGGCCAGATCGCCGAGATGATCCAGGCCAGTCGTGCTTCGCTGACCTCGAACCTGCGTTTTCTCGCCGCCATCGGTCTGGTTCGCAAGGTTCGCGTGCCAGGTGACCGCACGACCTACTACCGCATTGAGGACGACGCCTGGCACAAGGTGATCCAGCGCAAGCTCGACAGCCTCGGCGCCTTCGGCGACATCGCCGAGGAAGGCATGAAACTCGCCGGCGGCAGTGGAGCGCACACCGAACGTATCCGCGCCGCCCAACAGTCGCTGATCTGGCTCCGCGACGTCGCCGCCCGCAATCCCCCTACACCGTAAGGACTTCTTGTGCAACGCCTGCGACTGGACCTGGACCCGCTCCGGGAAACCTCGCTGCTGACCCTCTACGCGAGGGCTCTGGACACCAAGCTTGCCTGCCCGATCCTGGGCGACACCCACTCGGTCGGCATCGCTGAGATGATCGACTACGACTTCGGCAAGCTCGAGTTGAAGCCCAGCCTCGTCTGTGGCACCGCTCTGCGCGCCAAGCACCTCGACGCGGCGGTCCGGACGTTCGTCGCCGACCATCCTGACGCCGTCGTGCTGGATCTCGGTTGCGGACTCGACACACGCGCCCTGCGCTGCGACCCGCCCGCCGGCGTCGACTGGTACGACGTCGACTTCCCCGACATCGTCGAGTTGCGGTCCCAGTTCCTCCCTGACCGGTCCCTGCGCATCGGGGCCGACCTGACCGCACCGGGGTGGACCGACGCGCTGCCTCGCGACCGGCCGGCCATGATCGTCGCCGAGGGCCTGCTGCCGTTCCTGCCCGGCGACACCTTCCAGCGGATGACCCGGGAGTTGACCGCCCACTTCGACACCGGAGAACTCGCCATCAACGGCTACACTCGCTTCGCCGCCTGGTCGATGAAGTACCACCCGACGATCAAGGCCATCGGCATCACCGCCGCCCAGGGCTTCGACAACCCCCGCGAGCCCGAGACCTGGCAGGCCGGCTTGACCTTGGTAGAGGAACAACTACTGACTCGTGCCCCGGAAGTCGTCGACTTTCCCCAGCCCCTGCGCGCGGCCACCCGGCTCATGAGCCACAGCACCGCTCTGTCCCGGCAAGGCACCCGCGTACTCCGCTACCGGTTCTGACCACTTCATCGGTACTCGGATCTTCGTCGAGAGACGTTGTACCAGTGCGGATTTCAGGAGACGTGAGCGGGTCGCCGAGACACCGTCTGTCGTCCCGGTCCGTCCAGCCCGTACGGGCTGGACGGACCGGGACGGTTCCGCACACGCTCAGACGGTCGCGACCGGAGCCTGGGTGCCCGTCGCGACGATCCGGCGACGCCGGCTCGGCGCCAGCAGGGTCGGGTGCTTCACGCACCAGGCCGCGATCGAGCAGATCAGCTCCTTGATGCGGGCGGCCTTGCGGCCCACGTCGACCTTGGACGTGGGCTGATCCTCCTTGGTCACCTTCTGCACGATGGCATCACGGCGACCGAGGCTGATGCATTGGCTGTTGTAGCCGATGGGGGAATCGGGAATCGTGCGTCCGGTCAGCCGGGCGGCAATGACATCGGCACCCAGCCAAGCCATCGGGGAAGCGGTGGCGCAGCCCATGCGCAACGTCGCGCCACCCACTCCCACGGCGTGCGCGGCATCGCCGACGGCGTAGACATCCGGATGCGAGACCGAGCGCTGGGTAGCGTCGACGACGATCCGCCCGGACGCGGACACAGCGAGCGTGCTGGCGGCCGCGATCGGATGCACGGCGAATCCCGCTGTCCAGACGGTCACGTGCGCACGTATCTCCGCTCCCGATCGGGTAGCCACGCCATCTTCGGTCACCCCGGTAACGTCGGCGTGCGCATGAACAGTGATACCGAAGCGTTCGAACGCGCGGCGCAGGTGACTCTGCGCCTTCTCGTCGAGCCAGTCGCCGACGCCACCGCGCGCGGCGATCGCGACCTTCAGATCCGGACGCGCCTCGGCGATCTCGGTGGCGACCTCGATACCGGTCAGGCCACCTCCCACGATCAGCACGGTCTCGCCCGCCCGCAGTTGGTTCAGCCGTTCTCGCAGCCGCAGCGCCGCGTGCTTGCTCGCCACATGGTGGGCGTGCTCGACAACACCAGGCACGCCGAAATCGGCGACGGTGCTGCCCAAGGCGTAGACGAGCGTGTCGTACGCGAGAGTCTCGGCGTCCAGGTCGCCGACCAGTTCGACGGTCTTGCGGTCCACGTCGATCGAATCGACCCGTGCGATGCGCACATCGACCCCGGTGCCGGCGAACATCTTGCGCAGTGGGCGAACCGGCAGGTCCTGCCCTGCGGCGAGCTGGTGCATGCGCACCCGTTCGACGAAGTCGGGGTCGGCGTTGACCAGGGTGATCTGGACGTCGTCGCGGCGCAGTCGCTTGGCCAGGCGGCCGGCGGCGGTAGCTCCGGCGTACCCGGCTCCGAGGACGACGATGCGGTGCTTCATGGTGTTGCCTCCTGTCTCGGTGGGTTCGGAACTTGAACCGGACAGCCGCACGAATGCTGACAGGAGGATGCTGTGATGTGGATCACCACAAATCGGGCAGGGAGGCCCCGGTGCATAGGTGGCCCGCTGGCGATTGGCGAACGCCGGCTTGTCGGGGTTGACGTGTGAGCGCATGGCGGCGATGCCGTCGGCGGTCGACTCCAGCAAAGCCATTGCCCCACATAGGTTTCCCGGACGCGTATCGGTCATGTCCAGCCGTAACAGTCCGGGCCCGACCGGATTGCCGTCGGAGTGTCACCGGTCGACCGGTCACAGCACCAGTACCTATCGCGCGGGCGCCGACGGGGTTCGGTCGCGTGATGTGTCGATGGGAGCAATCACCGTTGGAAGGAGTTGTGGCTGGTGAACGATCAAACGCTTCGGAAGCGTCGAAGCGCCCGGTCCTGACGAGGTGAACCTGCCCGCTCCGCGTCCGTGTAGTGGCGTGCCGGATTGGCGGCGGTGCCGAAGGTGGGGCAGGGTACGGCCTGCTGGCTCTGGTGCTGAGTTCTTGGCGTATTCGCGGTGAATCTACGCCGATGCAGAGATGCAGGTTTCGAATCAATGGTCTGACTTGGGAAGTAAGTGCGCCATCAGGGACTCGAACCCCGAACCCGCTGATTAAGAGTCAGCTGCTCTGCCAATTGAGCTAATGGCGCTTGGACCTCCGGATCGGGCCTGCAGGCTCCGTTCCGGTGCGGGAGAAACCATAACAGTTGGGTAGGCGGAAAGTGAAATCGGCTGTTCAAAGGCTGTTCGAGGGGGGATCGTGATCTTGCGTGAATGCGGTAACGGTTGACGGGCCGGAAGGGATGAATCGGGCAAGAGTGTGCGGGGCCGGCTCGTCGTGTTCACCCGGTTGCGATCCTTCCACCTGGCAGAATGGGTGGGCGTGGTCTCGACCGATCCCCGCATGCGTGGTGGGTTGAGCAGCGTGGCTGGGCTTCCCGGTTGCGCACGAGGCATGAAACGGGGTTGCACATGGGCGGACGTCGAGGCTCGCGGCGGATGAAAGTGGTGGCGGGGTGGTTGGGCGTGGTGTCGATGCTCGCCCTCGCGGTGACCGGATGCAGTGATTCCGGGGCAACGGGAAGTGGATCGGTGATCGAGGCGAATTCGGCCATCGACCTGGTCACACCGAAGGTGCTGACGCCGATCGCCGATGGCGCCGTCGGGGTTTCGCCGGCCGATCCGATTCCGGTGAAGGTGGACAACGGGAAATTGACCGCTGTCACGTTGCTCACACCGGATGGCACTCCGGTAGCGGGGCAGATCGCGCCCGACGGGACCTCATGGCAGTTGACCGAACAGCTCGGCTTCAACCGCACGTATCGGCTGCGGGCCGAGGCGGTGGGGATCGGTGGCACCACCTCGACGGCCATCAGTTTCACCACCCTCGCGCCGCGCAACAAGACGCATCCGTGGTTGCTGCCCGGGGAGAACGAGGTGGTGGGAATCGGTCAGCCGGTCGCGATCCAGTTCGACGAGAACATTCCGGATCGCCGCGTCGCGCAGGATGCGATCAAGATCACTACGACACCGGCGGTGGAGGGCGCGTTCTACTGGGTGAACAATCGCGAAGTGCGTTGGCGCCCCGAACATTTCTGGGCTCCGGGAACCAAGGTCACGGTGGACGTGAACACCTACGGCCGCGATCTGGGCGGCGGCCTGATCGGTGACTCCGATATCCATTCCAGCTTCACCATCGGTGATCCGATGGTCTTCACCGCCGACGACAACACCAAGATGGTCACCGTCGAACGCAACGGCCAGGTGATTCGAACGATGCCGACCTCGATGGGCAAGGACTCCACGCCCACCCAGAACGGCATCTACATCATCGGCGACCAGTTCGACCACATGATCATGGACTCGTCGACCTACGGTGTCGCCGCCACCGGCCCCAACGGGTATCGCACACCGGTCGACTGGGCGACACGGATGTCCTACAGCGGCATCTTCATGCATTCGGCGCCGTGGTCGGTCGGCCAGCAGGGCTATTCGAATACCAGCCACGGCTGTCTGAACCTGAGCCCGGAAGATGCCCGCTGGGTCTACGAGAACGCCAAGCGCGGCGATATCGCGATCGTCAAGAACACCGTCGGTGACACCCTGTCCGGTGTCGACGGACTCGGCGACTGGAACATCTCGTGGGCGGAGTGGAAGGCCGGCAACGCCGACACCAACCGCTGACCGCTGGTGACGATGCGGGCCTTCCGGATATCCGGAAGGCCCGCTCGTCGTTCGGGTCTCCTGCGGTGATCCGACGCTACACTTGCTTGCGCCGATCCACTCCCGCGATACACGGGGCCGAGGTGCGCAACACCGTGGCGTCCCGAAATCGCTTGTGTTCGTGGCTCTTCCGGAGCGTTCTCTGCTCCGCCGGGTGGTCGGCTGTGGCTCCCGGTGCGATTCGGTCTCGACTTGCTGAAGGGTCAGGTCCTCATGGGTGTGGGAGATCGGTACGCGGTGACGTCCGTCGCTTCGGTGATCGTTGCCGTTCTCGCGGTGACAATGGCCTCTGCTTCCGGTATCGCGGTCGCTGAGTCGATGGATCCGCCGGCGCGCTTTCTGCGGCAACATCTCGACTGGCGTCCGTGCGAGGATGCGGCCCTGGTGGCGGAAGGCGCGGTCTGCACGGATGTCGAGGTGCCACTCGATTACGCCGACCCGGAGGGGCCGAGCATCCTTATCGCGGTCTCGCGGATTGCGGCGAGCGACACAGCACACCGTCGCGGTGTGCTGCTGACCAACTCGGGCGGGCCGGGTACGCCGGGGCTGGATGCGTTCGACCTCGTCGGTGATGTGCTCGAACCGGATGTGCTGAGCCGCTACGACCTGATCGGCTTCGACCCGCGGGGCGTCGCCCGCTCCGGGCGCCACCAGCGCTGCGGATGGCCGGTCGCGACCCCGATCCGCTCGGCAGGTGTCGGGTTACCCGGATTCGTCACCGAAACGGCCCTGCAGGCGCAGCTGGCCGCCGAGTGTCTGGTGGGAGGTGATCGGAACTGGATGCGGCAGCTCAGCACGCGCAACACCGCGCGCGATATGGACGTGATCCGTGCGGCACTGGGTGAGGACCGCATCAGCTTTTACGGCGTGTCCTACGGGACGTATCTGGGCGCGGTCTACTCGCAGTTGTTCCCCGCCCGCTCCGATCGCATGGTGCTCGACAGTGCCATCGATCCACAGCGCTATTGGCTCGGGTTGCAACAGGACTGGGGACCGGCCGTGGAAGCGGCCTTCGACGACTGGGCCGCCTGGGTGGCGGTTCGTGATCGGCAGTATCACCTCGGCGACTCCGCGCCCGAGGTGCGCCGGAGAGTCGAGGCCCTGATCGACCGGGCATCACTGTCGCCGATCGTGGTCGAGGGCTTCGGCTTCGACGATCATGTGCTGCCGAATCTGCTGTGGACGATGTTGCGGGACGCGCGCTTGAACGATGCCCTGGCGGCATCGGTGCGGGCGGTCGCCGACGCGGCGGAGGGACGCGCACCGGAGGTGCCCCCGCAGCTGCACCAGCAGATCGAGTACTACGAGCACGACGAAGATTCGGTCATGGTGCAGATCTGGTGTGCGGACGCGCCGATGCCCGCCGATCCCGCCTGGTATTGGAATGCGATCCAGGCGGCCCGGCCGAGTCAGCCGATCTTCGCCGCATTGGCCGACAACATCCAGCCCTGTGCGTTCTGGCCGCCGCCGGTGGAACCGCCCACCGTGGTCGACAATGCCGTGCCCGCGCTGATCCTGTCCGCGACCGGCGACAACCGGACGCCTCATGCGCACTCTGTGGCACTGCACCGACAGATGTCGGGATCTCGCTTGATCACCTTGGCAGAGACCAGGATCCACATGGTGCTGCGTCCCGGTCTGAGCACCTGCATTCTCGACACGACCAACGACTACTTCCGGGACGGGGACTTCCCGGCAGACGACCGCACCTGCCAACCCACCACATTCATCGAATGAGTCGTCCGATCGGGCCGGACGGCAGGTCGAGGACTCGGATCAATGACGAAGGGGCAGGTCCGGAATCTCTTCCGCACCTGCCCCTTGCAGGGTGACCGACGGGACTCGAACCCGCGACAGCCAGGATCACAACCTGGTGCTCTACCAACTGAACTACGGTCACCATTGCCGGTAACAACCGGCGCGGTAGATGGTAGCGCGAAGACCGCCGGGAAACCTAATCGGCGGGTGTGGCGGGTGGCTGGGGGCCGGTGGAACCGGCGCTGACCTGCGCGGCGATCTCCGCGATCTCCGTGGTCGAGGGCCCGGGGGCGGCAACGAACGCGGTCCGCCGGTAGTACCGGAGCTCGCGGATGGACTCCTCGATATCGGCGAGGGCGCGGTGGGCCAGGCCCTTCTCCGGCTGGCCGAAGTAGATGCGCGGATACCAGCGCCGGCACAGTTCTTTGATGGAGCTCACATCGATCATCCGGTAGTGCAGGTGGGCGTCGAGTTCGGGCATGTCGCGGGCGATGAAGCCGCGGTCGGTAGCGATGGAATTGCCGGCGAGCGGCACGGTGCCGGGGGTGGGAACCCACTCGCGCACGTAGTCGAGAACCTGCTGCTGCGCCTGCTCCATGGTGACCGTGGAGCGGCGCACCTCCTCGGTGAGCCCGGATTTGGCGTGCATTTCCTGCACCACCGGCGGCATCGCCGCCAACGCGTCGTCGTCGGCGTGGATGACGATATCGACGCCGTCGCCGAGGATATTGAGATCGCTATCGGTTACGAGCGCGGCCACCTCGATCAGCTTGTCGCTGTCCAGGCGCAGGCCGGTCATCTCGCAATCCATCCACACCATCAATTTGTCGGACACCCCGGCAACCTTAGTGCGCGGACGGTGCGAATCGGACCGACCGCACCGGATGCGCGCCGTCGGGCCCGTTGCGGCCGCCTTCTGGCAAACCTCCCGCTACAGTTTTGCCCAGGTGTATGCGTGATTCCAGTGGTGTCGGCAGCGGTGTGCAGGGCGACGGAGGATCGGCGATGACCAGTTTCGAGGACAAGGCGGCGAAGGCGGCGGCCGCGCGCAAGGCGGCCGAGGAAGCGGCGCGGGTCGCGGCGGAGGCGGCGGCCGCGGCGGAGGCGGCCGAGGCCGAAGCGGCCGCCGAACCGGCCACCGATGCGAAACCTGCCGATTCGGATCCGGCAGCAGCGATTGCCGACGCGAAATCAGCTGCCGACGAGACGCATTCGGTCGCACAACAGATCGCGGCGGGTTACGCCTTCGAGGGGGCGGCGCTGGAGCTGGGCGCGGTCGTCGTCGGCGGGGAGATCGATCCGGCAGCGCGGGTACGGATTCCGATGCGGACGCTGAACCGCCACGGTCTCGTCGCCGGCGCGACCGGAACCGGTAAGACCAAGACCCTGCAGGGCATCGCCGAACAGTTGTCCGCGGCAGGCGTCCCGGTGGTGCTCGCCGATGTGAAGGGCGATCTGTCGGGGCTGGCGCAGCACGGCGAATCGAACGACAAACTCGCCGCCCGGGCCGCGCAGACCGGTGACGCCGACTGGGCGCCGCACGGATTTCCGACCGAATTCGTCTCTCTCGGCACCGAGGGAATCGGCGTGCCGATTCGCGCGACCATCACCTCGTTCGGTCCGGTTCTGCTCGCTAAAGTGCTGGGGCTCAACGACACTCAGGAATCCACCCTCGGGCTGATCTTCCACTGGGCCGACACCCGCGGGCTGGCACTGCTGGACCTGAAGGATCTGCGCTCGGTGATCCAGCACCTGACCAGTCCGGAGGGGAAGGAGGATCTGAAGGGGATCGGCGGGGTGTCGGCCGCGACGGCCGGGGTGATCCTGCGTGCCCTGGTCAATCTGGAGGCCGACGGCGGCGACACCTTTTTCGGTGAGCCGGAACTCGACCCCGCCGATCTGTTGCGGACCGCGGGCGGGCAGGGCGTGATCACGCTGTTCGAACTCGGATCGCAGGCGGCTCGGCCGGTGCTGTTCTCCACCTTCCTCATGTGGGTGCTGGCCGACCTGTTCCAGACCCTGCCCGAAGTCGGCGATGTCGACAAACCCAAGCTGGTGTTCATCTTCGACGAGGCGCATCTGCTGTTCGCCGACGCGTCCAAGGCGTTCCTGGAGCAGGTCGAGCAGACGGTGAAACTGATCCGCTCGAAGGGCGTCGGCGTGTTCTTCTGCACGCAATTGCCCACCGACGTGCCCAATGCGGTGCTGTCGCAATTGGGTGCGCGGATCCAGCACGCACTGCGCGCGTTCACCCCGGACGATCAGAAGGCGCTGTCGAAAACGGTGCGCACCTATCCGAAGACCGCGGCCTACGATCTCGAAAACGCCCTCACCACAGTGGGTATCGGCGAGGCGATCGTTACGGTGCTGTCCGAACAGGGTGCGCCGACGCCGGTGGCGTGGACCCGGTTGCGGCCGCCGCGGTCGCTGATGAACACCATCGGCGACGACGGCATCCGCTCGCGCGCGCAGTCGAGCCCGCTGTTCGAGAAGTACGGTCGCACCGTCGACCGGGAATCCGCCTACGAGATGCTGGCCGCGAAAGTCGTTGCGGCCGAACCGGAACCGCAGCCGGTGCCGCAGGGCTCCGGCGGGCGGGCGCCGGAGCCGGACGTCTCGGCGGCGGAACGGATCATGAGCAATCCGGCGGTGAAGAGTTTCCTGCGTTCGGCGGCCTCGGCCGCGGGCCGCGAGATCAGCCGCAGCCTCTTCGGCACTCGCAAACGCTGAGCAGCTCCGGACGCCGGATGGTACTCGCCCCCGCCGAGATTCGTTGCCGCTCAGCCCCGATCGCGGAGCAGCAGATCCTCCACGGTCTCGCGCCGCACCAGCTCCCGCATCCGGCCGTCACGGACCGCGACGATCGGCGGGCGCCCCACACCGTTGTAGGCCGAGGCCAGGCTGTGGTGGTAGGCGCCGGTGCACGGCACGGCCAGCAGCTCACCGACACGCAGATCGGCGGGTAAGCGGATATCGGTGGCGAGGATGTCACCGGCCTCGCAGTAGCGTCCGGCCACGGTGGCGGTGACGGTCGGCCCGGTGGGGTGCCGGCCCGCCACCACCGCGTCGTAGCGAGTCCCGTAGAGCGCGACCCGCGGATTGTCGTTCATTCCGCCGTCCACGATCACGAACGTCCGGCCGCCCGGAACATGCTTGATCGCCGTCACCCGATAGATCGTCACGCCCGCACGGGCGACGATGCCGCGACCCGGTTCCATCGCGATCACCGGACGGGGGAAGCGATTTCGCGCGCACGCCGCGTCCAGGGCGTCGTCGATGATGTCGGCCAGTTCGGACAGATTCAGTTCCGCGTCGCCGGCGCGGTAGGCCACCGCATGGCCGCCGCCCAGATCGAGCTGGGTCAGCAATACGCCGTAGTCGTGCCGGACCTCGGCCATTCGCGCGACGAGCCGCCGCGCCGCTTCCCCGTAATGGTCGGGGTCGTGGATCTGTGAGCCGAGGTGGCAGTGGAAGCCGCGCAGATCCAGCAGGGGATGGTCGACGATCGTCCGGATCGCCTCCTCGGTGGTCTCGTCGTGCAGGGCGAAGCCGAATTTCTGATCGCCGACCCCCGTGCGCACGGCGGGATGGCCGTGCACGTCGATGTCGGGCGTGAGGCGGAGCAGTACTTGCTGCGGCCGTGTGACGACCGTGCCCAGCAGGCTCACCTCGGTGAGTGAGTCGATCACGATCCGCCCCACACCGGCGCCGACCGCGTATTCCAATTCGGCGAACGGTTTCCCGCTGCCGTGCAGAATGATTCGCCGCGGATCCACCCCGGCCGACAGGGCGATCGCCAGTTCGCCGGCCGAGCACACGTCGATGCCGAGGCCCTCGTCGGCGACCAGCCCGGCGATCGTGCGGGTCAGCAGAGCCTTTGCGGCGTAGACGATTTCGGCATCCGGGAAGTGTGCGCGGTACGACCGGCAGCGGGTGTGGATCTCGGTCTCACCGATCACATAGGTCGGTGTGCCGTAGCGGTCGGCGACATCGTCGAGGGCGACCCCGTCGACGGTGATGCGGCCCAGTTCGTCGTAATGCGTCCGGCACGGCCACACGGTGGTGTCCAGTCGCGGGGACGCCATCCCCGAACGGAGGGACGGGAAGATCTCGAGCAACGTCACGGCGCGTCTCCTGTGGTGCCCCGCTTTCTCCTCGACTGCGGGGGTCACCCTCAGGACTACGCCGGTGACAGGCGCCGGAACCGTCTCGATACGCCGTCTTGACCAGCGGCGCCGCGATCTTGACGCCGCCCTGACACCCTGCTGATCAGCCCGCCAGCTTCTTGTAGAACGAGCCGACGATCGGCGCGGTGAGCGCCCGCGGCGCGTACTGGCCGGCGACGCTCATACCCTTGCTGATCAGGCCGGGAACAACGCGCATCTTGTTGCGCGCCAAGGCGTCGATGGAGATTTTCGCGGTGTAGGCGGCCGACACCCAGATGAAATCCGGGATCTTGCTGCCGACCTCGTCCTGATCGGGGTTGTCGGTGCGTACCGGGCCCGGCGCCAGCAGCGTGACGTGCACGCCGCTGCCGGTCAGTTCGCCGCGCAGCGATTCGGAGAAGGTGTTGGTGAAGGCCTTCGTCGCGGCATAGGTGGCGTTGTTGGGGATGGCCATGTTCCCGGCCGCCGAACCGGTGATCAGGATGCCGCCGCCGCGGGCGAGCATGCCGGGCAGTACCGCCAGGGTCAGATCGTGGACCGCGACCGCGTTCAGTTCCATCACCGAACGTTCGACGTCGGCGTCCAGGTCGGCGACGGCGCCGAAGGTGGCGACACCGGCGTTGTTGCACAGGATGGCGATCTCACGACCGGCCAGCTCGGCCACCAGCGGCGCGCGCTGCTCGCGATCGGACAGGTCCACCGCGCGAACCTCGGCGGTCACCCCGTAGGTGTCGGTCAGCCGCTGTGCCAGCTCGGCGAGCAGATCGCCGCGCCGGGCGACCAGGATGACCGAATAGCCGCGTTTGGCGAGCTCCTCGGCCAGAGCGGTTCCGATTCCGGAGGACGCTCCGGTGACGACGGCACGGTTGTCGGCGGTGGGTGCAGGCAAGCTCACGGTCGCCGAGCCTAGCCGGACTTCGCCTCGCCGCGGGGCTTGGGCTCGAGGAAGGCGACCCCCCAGTCGATATGCCCGTGCCATACCCCGGCGATTCGTCCGCCTTGCACCGCCGGCTTCGGATCCCCGACCGGGCCACCGGCCGCACGGACCGCGGCCACCGTGGCATCGAGATCCGGAGTGCCGAAAGCGACGCCGACCAGCGCGGGCTGCTTCGTGGGGGCGGAAACGACCTCCAGGAACGCCTCGCCGACCCGGTAGAAGGCCATTTCCGGGCCTTCCGGGCCGCGTGGGTGGAAGCGCCGTCGCGGGCCGATTCCCAGTACGGCGTTCAGCGCGGCGACGGATTCGTCGAGATCCGGCACCCAGTAGACGACGTGGTCGACGAACGTCACCCCGTTGGGATGGGTCGAGTCGGTCTCCACGTCGTGCAGCAGTTCCGGCACACCCAGTGTCGCCGCGTCGGCCTCGATGCCCTCGAAACCCCATCCGGTGCCGACTCCGAGCGTGCAGGAGATCCGCCCGATTCGCATCATCGCGTCCGTTGCCGCGAAACCCAATGCGGCCCAGGACTTCTCGTCGCCCGGCAGACCGAGCCGGGTGAGGATCGCCATTACAGCGCCGCCGCCAGCCGGGTGCCCTGATCGATGGCACGCTTGGCATCGAGTTCGGCGGCCACGTCGGCGCCGCCGATCAGATGGATGCGCACCCCCGCCTGCTGGAGCGGCTCGACCAGATCGCGCACCGATTCCTGTCCGGCACACAGGATCACGGTGTCGCAGTCGATAACGGTGGGCCGGTCACGCTTGTCGCCGAAGCTGATGTGCAGTCCGCGATCGTCGATGCGTTCGTAGTTGACGCCGCCGATCTGCTCCACCCCCTTCGCCTTGACCGCCGCGCGATGTACCCAGCCGGTGGTCTTACCCAGGGTCTTGCCGAAGGGTGTCGACTTCCGTTGCAGCAGGACGACATCGCGGGGAGCGGGCGAGGGACGCGCGGCGGTCAGCTGGCCCGGCGCCTCCGGATCGTCGGCGGTGACGCCCCACTCCTGCTTCCACTCGTCGAGCTTCAGCGCCGGATGTCCCTCGACGGTGAGGAATTCGCTGACGTCGTAACCGATTCCGCCCGCGCCGATCACCGCGACCTTCTTGCCCACCGGCTTCTCCTCGCGCACGAGTTCGGCGTAGGTGAGCACCTTCGGATGGTCGATACCCGGGATGTTCGGGATGCGCGGGCGCACACCGGTGGCGACCACCACGTGGTCGTAGCTGCCTTCTATAAGTTCGCCGGCGCTCACCCGGCGGTTGAGGAATACTCGCACCCCGGCGAGTTCCAGTTTGCGGGTGAAATACCGGATCGTCTCGTTGAACTCTTCCTTGCCCGGAATCCGCCGCGCGATATCGAACTGGCCGCCGATCTTGTCGTCGGCCTCGAACAGATCCACCTTGTGGCCGCGCTCGGCCAGGTTCACCGCCGCCGACAGGCCCGCCGGTCCCGCGCCCACGACCGCGATGCGCTGCATCCGGCGGGTGGGCAGCAGCCGCAGTTCGGTTTCGTGGCCGGCCCGCGGATTCAGCAGGCAGGACACGGTTTTGTGAACGAAGGCGTGGTCCAGACAGGCCTGGTTGCAGGCGATGCAGGTGTTGATCTCGTCGTCGCGGGCGGCCTGCGCCTTGGCGGCCCACTCCGGGTCGGCCAGCAGCGGGCGGGCCAGCGACACCAGATCGGCGTCGCCCCGGGTGAGGATCTCCTCGGCGGTCTCGGGCATGTTGATCCGGTTCGAGGCGCACACCGGAATGTTCACGCGCGCGGTGATTTTCGCCGTGAATTCCACGAAGGCGGCGCGCGGCACCGAGGTGACGATCGTCGGCACCCGGGCCTCGTGCCAGCCGATGTCGGTGTTGATGATGCTGACGCCTGCGGCTTCCAATTCGATTGCCAGGGCGAGGATTTCGGGCTCGGTCTGACCGTGCTCGACGAATTCGGCCATCGACAGCCGGAAGACGATGACGAAGTCCGTGCCGACCGCGGCCCGGATCCGGCGCACGATCTCCAGCGGGAAACGCCGCCGGTTCTCCGCCGACCCGCCCCAGCGATCGGTGCGCTTGTTGGTGCGCGGCGCAAGGAACTGGTTGATCAGATAGCCCTCGCCGCCCATGATCTCGACACCGTCGTATCCGGCGAACTTCGCCAGCCGCGCACAGCGCACGTAGTCCTCGATGGTGCGCTCGACGCCCCTGTCGGAGAGTTTGCGGGGGCGGAACGGGTTGATCGGCGCCTTGATCGAGGAGGCCGAAACACTGAACGGCACATAGGCATAGCGCCCGGCGTGCAGGATCTGCAGGGCGATCTTGCCGCCCTCGGCGTGCACCGCCCTCGTGATCGCGCGGTGGCGGTAGGCCTCGGTCTTGTTGGTGAGTTTGGCGCCCAGCGGCAGCAGCCAGCCCTCGCGGTTGGGTGCGTAGCCGCCGGTGATGATCAGGCCCACGCCGCCGCGGGCGCGCTCGGCGAAATAGGCGGCGAGACGGTTGGTATCCCAGGCGCGATCTTCCAGCCCGGTGTGCATCGAACCCATGACCACGCGGTTGCGCAGCGTGGTGTGGCCCAGATCGAGCGGCTCGAACAGGTGGGGGTACGAATGCGGCGAATCGGAATTCGCGGTCATGGGATCACCTTTCGGAAACGGAATCCGGTTGCGGGGCTGAGGCTTCCGGATCGGGTGACGACGAACGCAGCACACCCCGCAGCCCGGCCAGTACCTCGTCGCACCATTCGACGAAGCCCACCTCGACCCGGATCCCACCCCGCAGCACCAGATACTGGTAGAGAGCGGTACCGGTGAGCCGGTCCGGGGCGGGGAAATCCTTCTTCTCGATGAGGCGGTACAACTCCAGCCGCTGGGCGTGCTGGTCGCGATGGCGTTCGACCTCGGCGCGCAGCGCTACCGGATCGCCGTGTGCGGCGGCGCGGATCTTGACGCCCAATTCGCTGCGCAGCGGGCCGATATCGTCGGTCGGCTCCGCGATCCAGCGCTCCAGTTCGGCGTGTCCGGCATCGCTGACGGTGTAGACCTTCTTGTCCGGACGCCCGTCCTGAGCGATCGCCTCACCGGTGACCCAGCCGCGTTCCTCCATGCGCTTGAGCACCCGGTAGATCTGCTGATGCGTTGCGCTCCAGAAGAATCCGATCGATTTGTCGAATCGGCGCGCCAGTTCGTACCCCGAACCGGCTCGCTCGCTCAGCGATACCAGCAGCGCGTGTTCGAGGGCCATGCGGTGAGGTTAACCGATACCCGCTGTACTATGCAACGTGGTGCATATTCCCGGCCAGGGGAGCCGGAACTGCGAGAACCCTGTGAGCACGTGCCGTTTTCTGTATCATCACCCGCGGTGCTCTGCACTATCTCGGATACGGGAAGGGCGCCTCGCACGGCCGCGAGGCCCGCGGGGCGTCCTTCTGTATGAAATGCCGTATCACCGGGCGAATACTGCCGGCCCCGCGATCACCACGGCGCATACGGCTTCCACCACGGCTGTGAGCGCCACCGCATGCGCTGCCGATGCGGCGGTGGTACCGAAGGCCGCGAGAAAAACCGAGCCGAATGTCGCGACACCCGTCACCATGCCCAGTTGTGAGCACGTCACGAGCAGGCCACTGGCATCGGCGGCCAGTTCGGGTGGCACCTTGGCCAGAGAGCGAGTCATCGACGGGCCGTAGGCCAAGGCGAAACCGGCGCCCAGAACACCCAGCAATGCCACCTCGGCCGCACCGATCCGGCGGCCGTCGCCCACGAGCCGGCCGAGCCCGCCGATCGCCGTCCCGGCCACGACCAATCCGACCGGCACGAGAAAACCCTGCCACCGCTGCGGCAGCCGGGACCAGGTCATACTCGTGAGCGCGAAAACCGCTCCACACGGCAGGAATACGAGTCCGGCGTGCAGGGCCGAATACCCGAGGGTGGTCTGGAGGTAGATGGCGGTGACGAACATCCAGCCGCTGAACATCGCCATCACCAGCAGCAGCGTCACACCGGCCGGAACCGTCCCCGGTGCCCGAAGGACTCGCAGTGCGAACAACGGCTCTCCGCCGCCACGGTGCACGCGCCGTTCCGCCCAGGCAAAGCACGCGAAACACGCTGCGGCACCGGGGAATGCGTACCACGTCCACGCCGGCCAGTGCTGTTCGTGGCCTAGGACGAGCGGTAGCACCAGCAGCAGAACGGCAGGTGTCAGGGTCGCGAGTCCGGCAGGGTCCAGACGGCGCGGGCGGATCGGTGCGATCGCGGGCACCACACGCAGTGTCAACGCGAGCAACAGCGTGCCGATCGGAACATTCACCAGAAATACACCGCGCCAACCGGTTCCGGCGATATCGCAGTCCACGATCAGCCCGCCGGCGATCTGGCCGACGATGGTGGCGCCGGAGGCTACCGCCGCGAACAGCGACAGGGCCCGAATACGCGCCCTGCCGGTGAAATTGCGCTGCAGCAGTGTCACCACCTGCGGCACCAGTGCAGCGGCCCCGGCGCCCTGGACGGAGCGGAAGACGATGAGCGACACCGGATTCCACGCCAGCCCGCAGGCCAGCGACGATACGGTGAACAATGCGGATCCCAGCAGGAAGATCCGGCGCTGGCCCAGCCGGTCGCCCAGGCGGGCACCGGTCACCAGTAATACCGCATAACTGATCACGTAACCGGAGACGACGAGTTGCAGCCCGGAACCGTCGGCGTGCAACGAGTCGCGGATCGTCGGAACCGCGACATTGACGATCGAGCCGTCCAGTACGGCCATGAACTGGCCCAGCAGCAGAACGGCGAGCAGCAGGGCCGAGCGCAGCCCCGTGGGTGGATCGGTCGGCGCGGTCGCGACGCCGGGCAGTGTTCGTGTCATGTCCAGCACTGTGCGGGGATTCCGCGCCGCCGGACAGAAGCCTGCCGATACGGGTATCGGCAGCACCTGGATACCGGGTTCGGCATCGGCGACGATGGGGGCATGGTTGTTTCGGGGGATCGGGCCGTCGGCGCGACTCGGCGGCGTGAGCTGGGCGAATTCCTGAAGTCGCGGCGTGCGCGGATCCGGCCCTCGGAGGTCGGCCTGCCGGTCGGCCCGCGCCGCCGCACACCTGGGCTGCGGCGTGAGGAGGTGGCGCAGTTGGCCGGGGTCGGGGTCACCTGGTACACGTGGCTCGAACAGGGGCGGCGGATCAATGTGAGCGTGCAGGTTCTCGACGCGGTCGCCCGCACGCTGTCGCTCGATTCCACCGAGCGTGCCCATCTGTACCGGTTGGCGGATGTGCCCGGGGTTCCGGCGGTGCCGGCCGAGGCGGCGATGCCGGATGATGTGCAGGTCATTCTGGATCAGCTCGGCCCGCTGCCCTCGGCGCTGGTGTCGGCACGTTTCGACGTCCTGGCGCACAACGACGCGTATGCCGCCCTGTGCCCGACTCTGGTGGCGGGTGACAGGAACGTGATCCGCGCGGCATTTCTCACCCCGCAGTGCTGTAACCCGTATCCCGGGCAGCCCGAACAACTGGCGCGGATGGTCGGTTTTCTGCGGGCCGCCTATGTCGGATACCTGGGCGACGCGGACTGGATCCGCTTCGTCGAGGAATTGTCCTGCGCGAGTCCGCATTTCGCGCAACTGTGGAAACGCGGTGACGTGGCGCGTCCGGTCGGCCGGATGCGGACCATCCGCAATCTCGCGGTGGGTGACCTGGACATGTCGATGACGAGCCTGTCGCTGCCGACGGTGCCGGGGGCCTGGTTCCAGGTGTGGGTGCCGGTCGGCGTCGCGGAGCGCGAGCGGTTGGATCGCCTGCTGGCCATGGCGCCGGAGCAGCGTGCGCGTGCCTATCGCGACCACGCCGAGCGGGCACACCCGAGCGACGCCCGATACGCCGTGGACTGATCAGACGGTATGCGGTTTCCAGGCGGCCATGCCCAGGGCGATCATGCGGACCTGGCCGACGGTGCGGTCGACGACGAGAGGGCGGTCGCGGAGCGGGGCGGCGACGAAGTCGGCGATGTGGTCGGCGACGGTGGAGACGATCAGGTCGGCGGCCAGTTCCAGATCATCGGTCGGCCAGGCGTCCAGCGCGGGAATTCGCGACATGTCGACCACCAATTCCCTTGTGATCAATTGCATTTCGGACGCGATCGCGGTACGTAGCGCCGGTGCGCCACCGTGGCGTTCGCGGATCAGGAAACCGTAGAGGTCCTCGCGGCCGGCGATCTGTGCGAAGACGAATCGCACCGTTTCGGCCAGCCGCGCGTCCGGGGTGCGGCGCAAGTGCCGCAACGCCAGGCGCAACTGTCGCACTCCCTCGTCGACCAGGGCGGTTCCCAATTCGTCGAGGGAATCGAAGTGGCGATAGAAGGCGGTGGGCACGATCCCGGCCGAGCGGGCGATCTCACGCAGGCTCAGCGCCGCGAATCCGCGCTCGGCAGCCAGGGTCAGCGTGCCGTCCAGCAGCGCTCGCCGCGTGCGCTCCTTGCGCTCGACTCGGGTTTCGGCCTGCTCGCTCATCTCGCTGAGCATACATCCGTTCACGATTGGTCCATTCGGGGAGATGTTGCATCGGTCACACCAGATGCAGGTTGAACTATTGCGGTACCGCCAGGCACACTAGTTCAGTGTACAGATGTGCACCGAAAAAGGTGCACCCGATCAAACGACGAAGGCTGGGGAGAACCGCATGGTGGGACTGCTCGATCTGGTCCAGACACTGACCTCGCCGCACCCGCTCGACCGGTATCTGGAGTTGGTGCGACCGACACTGACGCTGCGCGATATGCGGGCCGAGATCGTCGGCGTGGATCGGTCGGTGCCCGGTTCGGTGACCCTCACACTCCGTCCGACCCGGCAGTGGGCCGGTCACGAGGCCGGTCAGTTCGTGCAGGTCGGCGTGCTGATCGACGGAGTGAAGCACACCCGCTGCTACTCGCCGATCGATGCCGAGGCCGGACCGCGCCGCACCCTCACATTGACCGTGAAGGCGCATCCGGAGGGGCTGGTGTCGCAGTATCTGCACCGGCACGCGAAGCGGGGGATGGTCGTGGACCTCGCGCCCGCCTCCGGGGTGTTCCGGCTGCCGGAGCAGCGACCGGACAAGGTGGTGCTGATCAGCGGGGGCAGTGGTATCACGCCGGTGCTGTCGATGCTGTCCACGCTCGTAGCCGAGGGGTACCGCGGCGACGTGGTGTTCCTGCACTACGCCCGCTCGCCCGAGGAGGTGCCGCATCGGGAGCTGCTCGCGGATATCGCCCGGCGCCACGACAACGTCGACGTCGTGCTGGGTTATCCCGAACTGGCCCGGTCGGAGCGGCTGGACGGTGCGCCGTGGAGCTGTGCGGTCGTGCCCGGCGCGAAGTTCCTCGACTACGACGAACTGTCGCGCATCGCGCCGTTCTTCGCGACGGCGCAGACCTACGTTTGTGGCCCGCCGCCGCTGATGGAGTCCGTGCGTCGCATCTACCAGGCCGAGGATCTCGACGACCGCCTGCACAGTGAGGAATTCGTCCTCACCGCCGCGCCGGCCGACACCACCGACGTCGAGGGTGTCACCACCTTCTCGGTGAGCGGCACGCAGTCGGAGAACACCGGTGCGAGCCTGCTCGAGCAGGCCGAATCGGCGGGTTTGACGCCGGAGTTCGGGTGCCGGATGGGTATCTGCTTCTCCTGCACGGCGGTCAAGCGGTCCGGCTGCACCCGCAACCTGCGCAGTGGCGAACTGGACAGCGACCCGGACCAGCCGATCCAGCTGTGCGTCAGCGCCGCGGTCGGCGACGTCGACATCGAAATCTGAGCCGCACCGAAATCTGAAAGGGGAGAACAGCTATGACCATACTCACCGAGACCGAGAACGGGCCGCTGGTCCTGTCGCCGGAACAGGTCGCCGAGATCGGCCGGGAGCTGGACGCATTGCGCGACCGCATCACCGCCGATCTGGGGGAGCGCGATCGCGAATACATCTATTCGATCATCAAGGCGCAGCGCGGTTTCGAGGTCGCCGGGCGCGGCCTCATGTATCTGGGCTTCCTGCCGCCGTTCTGGCTGGCCGGGGTGGCGGCGCTGAGTCTGTCCAAGATTCTGGACAATATGGAGATCGGCCACAACGTCATGCACGGCCAGTGGGACTGGATGCGTGAACCCGGCCTGAATTCCCGTGTGTTCGAATGGGATACGGTGTGCCCGGCCGATCAGTGGAAGCATTCGCACAACTACATGCACCACACCTACACCAACATCCACGGCCGTGACCGCGACATCGGCTACGGCGTGCTGCGCATCGACGAGGGCCAGCAGTGGAATCCGTACTATCTGGGCAACCCGGTGTACGCGCTGGCGCTGATGCTGTTGTTCGAATGGGGCGTGATGCTGCACGACCTCGAGGCCGACAACATCGTCAAGGGCAACCGCAAGTGGGCGGATATCAAGCGCCTGGCCAAGGGACAGATCCGCAAGGCCGGCCGGCAGGTGCTCAAGGACTACGTCGTCTTCCCGCTGCTGAGCGGCCCGCTGTTCGTCTCCACCCTGGCCGGCAACGTGACCGCCAACCTGGTGCGCAACGTCTGGGCGTACTCGATCATCTTCTGCGGACACTTCCCATCGGGCGTACAGACGTTCACCGAAGAAGAGACCGAGAACGAGACGCGCGGCGAGTGGTACGTGCGGCAGATGCTCGGCTCGGCCAACATCAGCGGCAGCAAACTGTTCCACATCCTGTCGGGCAACCTGTCCCACCAGATCGAACACCACCTGTTCCCGGATCTGCCGGCCAACCGGTATCCGGAGATCGCGCCCGAGGTCCGCGCGCTGTGCGAGAAGTACGGCCTGCCCTACAACACCGGCCGGTTCAGCAAGCAGGTCGGTTCCGTCTGGCTCAAGATCTGCAAGCTCGCCCTTCCCCCGGCCATCGTGGGGAAAGGCTCGCAGCCTGGTGTTATCGTGATGCGAGAGCGGCAGGTCGAGCCGAGCGAGGTGGGCGGGTAGATGATCGGAAAATTCGAGAGCAACAAGGATCTGATCCAGGAGCTGACATCCTCCGGGGCACGACACGTCGGCAATATCGCAACGATCATTACCGGCACGGTCTCGGAAGTGACGCGCGAAATCGGTGACTGGATCACCGATGCCATCGAGATGCGGGAGGCCGCGGCTGCGGCACACCGTGATCGGGAGGCGGCGGCCGACGTGAACACCGGGCGCGACCATCCCGACGTGCTGGTCGACGAGCCCGAGCCGGAGCCGAATGTGCATGCGGCCCAGCCCTTCATCGACGCCGATGTGGAAATCGTCGATCCGAAACGCTGAGCGGGATCAGAACACCGGCAGCCGGCGCCGGTGCTCGGCGATATCGGTGATCAGGTCCTTGTAGCCGTCGGCCAGTTCGGCGAGGCGCACCCAGTGCAGGTGTGCCTCGCCGTCCGGTGTGGAGGCGGGGAGCTCGTCCGCCGGATAGTTCGAGGCGGGCAGTCCGAGCGCATGATGGGCGGCGACCCATTTCCCGGCCATCCGGTCGATGACCGCTCCGAGAGTCTCGGTGTGCAGCGAGGCGCCCTCGCGGTGCGCGATGTTGTCGGCCACCCAGACATCGATACATTCGATCAGCCGGGCGCGGTCGCGATCGATGTGGTCGACCAATCGGCTGGCGCCGGCGACGCGGGCGGTCGAGGCCTTCGGCGCCTGCGCCTCCCGGGAGGCGTGCCGGCGCAATTCGTGGCAGCGGACCAGGTCCCGGGCCGCCTCGAGCACCGGATGGTCGCCGGGCGGCGGTGTTGTGGACCGGAATGCGCGCAGCAGCGCAGATACCGACGGAAGTGCGCCGGTCGCGTCGTTGTCACCGGCGTAAGCGGTCGCCATCGTCTCCCACCCTCGTCTCAGCGGTCGGAATCTGGTTACGCCAGGGCCGAGGAGGTTTTCGGGGAGGGGCTCCCCTCGGCTCCGGCGTAGTCCCGCGGAAACGGACGCCGGCTGTTCGGTCGCACTGCTCACGGGTGTACGAACCGGGATATCCGCGACGATGCGATAGACGTGTCCGAATGCGGGGACATATTCAGGAAAGCGTGTCCCGACTTGGCATGCAACGGTTGACGCGCCGAACACCCAAGGTGCCGGACAATCGTTATACGCATCACGCGTGGATCACATGATCGCGAAGATCCACCATCGGCGGCGCGGCGCCTGCGCGACCGGTTGCGGATGGCTAGCCTGAGGATTTGTGCCCGCCTATATCTCTTCGCCGGAGCTGACCTTCGGCTTTCTGTTCGCTCTGGAAGATCCCGAGCGAATCGCCGAGGTGGTGCGAAATCTGATGGAGCGCCGCACGGTCTCGGTCTTCCGTCTGGCGCACGTCTCCGGCGCGGCCGGTCCACCGGAGCGCTATGTCGTGAACTGGGCTGCCATCCCGCAGATTTCGATCACCACCGCCGCACCGGACGCCGATGCCATGCAGGCCGAGCGGATCATGCTGGTCAACGCATTTCTGGGCGAGGGCGGTGAGATCAGCTTGTACTCGGCGGACAGCAATCGCCCAGACGACAAGCGGCAGTGACGATTTCCCATCGGCAGCACACGGGTTTTCGTTACGGAGACACTCCACACAGCGGCTCTTACGTCCCTCTCAGCTACCGGCCAGCGGCGATTAAGTTCCGGCCAGCAGGGTGGGTTCTGGTCGATCGCCCGACACGGGGGTCGACGGCCTGTGCCCCCTACAGAGAGGTAGAAGCATGATTCCGGTCATCATCGACACCGGTAGCGCCGCGCTGAGCGGCATCCTCGACACCGGCAGCGCCGCCCTCAGCGGTGTTCTGAACACCCTGTTCACCGGGTCGTTCGGCGGCTGATTCCGGCCCGCCCCCGGGGATCGTGCCCCGGGCCACTGCCCTGGCGCCCGCCGGCGCCGGGGCAGTGCCGTCTCCGGCGGAGTAGATGCGGCGCACCACATCTTCGATATCGGGTTCCTCGATGGACAGGTCGCGCACCTCGACCCGATTCGAGATGGCGGCGAGAAGCTGTGCGGCGGTGGTGATTTCGGGATCGAAGGCCAGCCGCTGCCGCATGCCGTCGGCCTCGGCGGCCAGCAGTGTCGCCCCCGCGAGGCCGGTGAGATCGTCGCTGGGCCGGGCCAGATCCACCACCAGGACCCGGCGCGCGCCGACGGTGCGCGCCAGGCCCGGCAGCGTGCCGTCGTAGGCGAGGCGGCCGTGGTCGACCACCAGCACCCGTTCGCAGAGGCGCTCGATATCGCCCATATCGTGGGTGGTGAGCAGCAGCGTGGTGCCGCTTTCCGCCCGTTCCCGGCGCAGGAATTCCCGTAGCCGCTGTTTGGAGAGGACGTCGAGGCCGATGGTCGGCTCATCGAGAATCAGCAGCTCCGGACGATGCAGGAGCGCCGCGGCGATTTCGGCGCGCATTCGCTGGCCGAGGGAGAGCTGACGCACCGGGGTGTCGAGGGTGTGTCCCATCTCGAGCTGTTGGACGAGTTCGTCCGTGCGGCGGCGCGCCGCGGCCGGTTCCAGGCGATGGATGGCGGCCAGAATGCTGAACGATTCGCGCAGCGGCAGGTCCCACCACAGCTGTGACCGCTGGCCGAACACCACGCCGATCCGCCCGGCCAGTTCGCGCCGCCGGCGCACCGGGTCGAGCCCGCAGGTGCGCACGGTGCCGGAGGTCGGCACGAGGATGCCGGTGAGCATCTTGATCGTGGTGGATTTTCCGGCCCCGTTGGCGCCGATATAGCCGACCGCCGAACCGGGTTCGATGCGAAAGCTCATCGAGTCGACGGCGGTGAGCATTTCGCGCACGTGCCCGCGGCGGCCCCGGCGGCTGCGCCGGAGCACGAATTGCCTGGTCAGTTCCGATACTTCGACGGTGTTCATCCGCCCCCTCCCTGATAGTGGCGTACCCCGATGCGCCAGAGCGCCAACGCCATTATCCAAACCCACAGCGCCGCAAGCGGTCCGAACCACGCCAGCCCGGCGGGCAGCCACGCCGGTCCGGGAAGGCCGAGTAGGGCGATCGTGGGCAGATAGGCGACGAACGAGACCGGTATCGCGAGCCCGAACAGCGCCCGCAGCGGGCCGGAGAACACCGAACTCGGCTGCTGGGCGGCGAAGGATCCGCCGTAGGTGAAGCTGTTGGTGAGTTCCGAACCGTCCACCAGGTGGAATTGCAGGCCCGCGGCGCAGACGAACAGTCCGGCGAAAATGGCGATCCCGCTCAGTGTGCTGCTCACCGCCAGCACGATATGCGTTGGGCTCCAATCGATATCGTTGCCGATCAGGCCGGCGGTCAGGACCACCGCCGCGACGGTGGCCCGCGACAGCCGCCGCAGCGATACATCGCTGGTGATCAGCTGGAGCAGCAGGGGCTGGGGGCGCAGGTGGAAGGCGTCGAGGGTGCCCATCCGAATGTAGGTCGCGAGGGTGTCGGTGTGGCCGACGGCGATCTGGGCGAGCGCGAAACTGAGGTTGGACAGACCGAACAGCAGCAGCATCTGGGTCGAGTTCAGGCCGCCCAGCGCCGTGACGTTGTGGTAGATCAGCCACATCTCCGCGAATTCGACCACGCCGATCAGCAGGGAGGAGAACAGGTCGGTGGCGAAGGAGAGCGGATAGGCGCGCTGTGAGCGCATCCGCGAACGCAACACGGCCACATAGGGTGTGAGCCTGCTGCCGTACGGTGCGAGCTCAGCCACCCTGCACCTCCAGTTTGCGCCGGCCCGCCGCGATGAGCGTCCGGCCGATGCCGATCGCGATGGCGATCCACAACACCTGCATGCCGATGACCGACCACGCCGCCGAACCCGTCGCCCGACCGGACAGCACGTCGACCGGCCCCTGCAGCAGCCAGGGAAATGGGGTCAGCCGCGCGGCGGTGGCCAGCGGTGCCGGAAACAGATGGATGGGTACGTAGAGGCCGGCGAAGAACGTGGACAGGATCTGATAGAGCATCCGAATTCCGCGCGTCTCGATCAGCCAGAAACCCAGCAGGCTCACCGAGAACAACAGCAACAGCGAAAGTGTCACGGCCGCAACGACACTGACGGCACCGAGCAGATACGGCGCGAAGGTGCCGGGCAACACCAGCTGCGCCGTGATCAGACCGGTGGCGACCGACGGCAGGCCGCGTAGCGCCAGCGTACACGACGATCCGCCGAGATCGGTTGCCAGATAGAAGAATTGGATATCGATGGGGCGTTGCAGATCGACCGCCACATCGCCGGTGCGCACCCGCTCGGCGATATCGTGCGGCGGCCCCATCACTCGCAGGGCGCCCAGCATGGCCTGCGATAACCACACGTAGGCGCCGATCGACGCACCGGTGTAGCCGCCGAAGCCCGGCGTGGAGCGCGCCGCCGCGATCATCACCGCGGCGCGGATGAGGCCGAATACGACATTGGCGGCCAAGCCCGCGAAGACGGCCGACCGGTAATTCCATTGACGCCTGAATCCGGCGCCGAACAGACGTGAATAAACCCCCGAGAGTGCGCGCACAAGTTGCCCAGAATACGACGTGGTCGCCCGCTCGGCGAGCGAATTTCGAAGAACCGGAGCAGGGCAGTCCGAGCGGTCGGTATGGTCGTCGCACCCGATGGCCGGATCGCTTTGCGCAAAACCTTGCCGCGGCCTCCATCGCAGTGTTAGAAACAGTCATGTTTCACACTGGGGTCGCCGCGGTGGCTCCCGCCCCTGAGGACCGCCTATGACCACCGTTTTCGAAACGCTGGAATCGGATGTGCGTGGATACTGCCGGGTCTGGCCGACGGTCTTCGACACCGCCCGCGGCGCCTGGCTCCGCGACGAGCAGGGCCGCGACTATCTCGATTTCTTCGCCGGAGCCGGCACGCTCAACTACGGGCACAACAACCCGATCCTGAAGGCGGCCCTGCTGGACTATCTGTCCCGCGACGGGCTCACCCACGGCCTGGACATGTCGACGGTCGCCAAGCGTGACCTGCTCGAGGCGCTGCGCGACCTGATCCTCGTGCCGCGCGGACTCGACTACAAGATCCAATTTCCGGGCCCGACCGGGGCGAACGCGGTCGAGGCGGCGCTGAAGCTGGCCCGCAAGATCACCGGGCGCAGCACGGTCGTGAACTTCACCAACGCCTTTCACGGCATGACGCTGGGCGCGCTGGCCGTGACCGGTAACGCCGCCAAACGGGCGGGGGCCGGGGTGCCGCTGCCACACGTACATCCGATGCCCTATGACGGCTACCTGGGCGGTGCGGACGAGTTGGCGTGGATCGAGCGGATGCTCGACGACACCTCCTCCGGGGTGGACAAGCCGGCGGCCGTGATCGTGGAAACGGTGCAGGGCGAGGGCGGGGTGAACATCGCCCGCGCCGAGTGGTTGCGCCGGCTCGCGGAAATGGTCGCGGCGCGCGGCATTCTGCTGATCGTCGACGATGTGCAGATGGGTTGCGGGCGGACCGGGCCGTTCTTCTCCTTCGAGACCGCGGGCATCACCCCGGATATCGTCACGCTCTCGAAGTCCATCGGCGGCTACGGCCTGCCGATGGCGCTGGTGTTGATGAAACGCGAACTGGACCAGTGGGCGCCGGGTGAGCACAACGGCACCTTCCGCGGCAACAACCCGGCCTTCGTCACCGCGCGGGTGGCGCTGGAGGAGTACTGGCGCGACGACCGGCTCGAGCTCGCCACGCTGGCCCGCGGCGAGCGGGTACGTGCCGAGCTGGCGCGGGTGGCGGATGCGGTGGGCGGATTGTCCACGCGCGGGCGGGGTTTGGTGCACGGTCTGGTCTTCGACGACGCCTCGGAGGCGGGCAAGGTGAGCCGGGTCGCCTTCGAGGAGGGGCTGCTCGTGGAGACCTCGGGCGCCTGTGACGAGGTTGTGAAACTGCTTCCGCCGCTGACGATTTCGGATTCCGAGTTGGATCACGGGCTCGAAATACTCGCGCGCGCCGTCGATATCGTCTGCGGCAGGCGCGGCTAGGGGGATCGGACCGTCGGCTGCCGACCCACACCCGGCGGCCGGCCGCGGGACCGGGTTTCCGCTGCGGGGCCCGGTCCCGCACCTTCGGGTGCGCCGCAGATGGCTAGGAAACGGACGGCTACGAAACGGACGGCTCCGAATCGGATGTCTTCATCTTGTCCAGGATTCTGGTCTGCCACTGGTAGAACCAGCTGAATTTGTAGGATTCTCCGGCGGGCGACGAGGTGGCGGCAAAGGTGAATCGGCGATCGTTCGTGGCGAACGGGGCCTTGTCGGCGAGTTCCTGGAAGCGCGGCTCGATCGGAATCGGGAGCGTGGCCGGAGCCGGTGTGATCACCGGGAAGCACAGTCGCTCGATCCGAGAGGATTCCCAGCCGAACGTGGCGTAGATGTCGAATGCCTTCGCGGTGACGGCGAGGAATTGCGCGCTCGGTTCCGGAAATCCGGCGTCCCGATGGAGTGCGGCGACGGCCTCGGGTGCGAAGTGCTCGGCGGGCAGTCCGGGGAAGTACACGTTCATCGTCTTGTCGTGGTAGTCGATGCCGAGCAGGCCGACCTTGTCCGCCAAGCCGTGCGCGGCGAACATGCGGGCGTGGTCGGCGAGGCCGGCCGGCATGGACGGGAGCGCGGCGAGTTCCGCCACGTTCCGGACGTCGTCCGCGGGAAAGAACGGCCAGATCTTCTTGAAGCCGCCGGCGACGCCGATGTCGATGCCGTAGCTGTCGACGGGGCATTGTTTCCGGACCTGGTCCAGCAGGGATCCGATCGGATGATCGGTCTGCGGGATCAGTCCGTTCGAGCGCGCGATGTCGTAGGGGTCGATGTCTTTCGGCAGCGTGAGAAAGCGATAGTCGAGGTCTCCCGCACGACGGGCCTCGGTGACGACTCGGAAAGAGATCACCGACCGGGTGAGCATCGTGCCGAATGCGGTCAGGACCGGCCATACCGCGTCTCGGGTGCAGGGGACGTTCGCCAGCCGTGCGGATTTCTCGATGGCCACATACAGATCGTCCAGCGCGGATTCGGTAGTGGTGGACATGCGTCCTTCCTGAGAGGGTGCTACGAACAACGGCGCGGTGCCGCCGAGACGACGGCCGGACGGTCGGCGCAGTCGAATGCGGAACGCGCACTGAAGTTTACGAAGCGATGTGGCCGACGGGCTTCGGCCGACTGCCCGCTGCTGGGAGCCCCTCGGATCGGAACGTGCGATCGCCCGTGCGGAATGAGGAAGGGGGAGCGCTCGGAGAAGCGGACTCGAATGCGCCCGAGCGAGAAGGATCGACGCTACCGAGCCGATATTTCGTGGCGATCCGGTGCTTTCGTGGAGCGGATGACGGGATTCGAACCCGCGACCCTCACCTTGGCAAGGTGATGCGCTACCAACTGCGCTACATCCGCATCCCGCCTCGCGGCGGTGCGAGAAAACAATAGCCGATAGCGGCGCGCAACCGCGAATCCGCAGGTCAGCGACCTGCGGATAGGCTTCAGCTGAGCAGGAGGTGGACCTGCAATTCACCCACCAGGAATCCGAGCACACCGCCGATGGCGACCAGTTTCCACTCGTCCTGTTTGAACGCCGGGCGCAGCAACCCTTCGTATTCGTCGTCGGTGAGCTGGCGGGTCTTCTCGATCACCAGGTTGCGCAGATCCAGCGTGCGCATCGCGTGGTCTTCGAATCCGGCTGCGGCACTGCGGATATAGGCCAGCATCTCGGGGACGATCTCGCGTTTGACCCGGGTGATGGAGTCGCCCGCGACCAGCATCACCAGCGGTCGCGCGGGTGCGGACTGAGTATCGATGAATTCGTCCATCCGCCGCGCCAGGATCGACGCCAGCCGGTCCGAACGCTCCCCGTTGAGGACCGCCTCGAGCATCTTGGCCGGGGTGAGGATTTCGGTGGCGATCAGATCGCCGTAGTCGACGCAGACCTGTTCGCGGCGCTTGTGGAACAGCCCCTGCCAGCCGATGCGGCCGAAGATCCGCCAAGGCCGCACGGGCCGGAAGATCATCTGCAGCGCCAGCCAGTCGGTGACCAGGCCGGTGAATCCGCCGAACAGCGGCATCAGCCAGGAGGAGTGGGTGAAGGCCCAGGTGACCATCTGCACGAAGCCCAGCAGGGTGCCGAACAACAGGCCGGAGCGCACGATGAAGCGCAACTCGTGATGGCCCACCCGGCGCACCATCTCCACCAGCAGCGCCTTGTCGTTGACCAGGGTGTCGATGGCGATGGACCGCAGATCCATGATCTGGTCGAGGTTGGTCCGCAGGTCGGTGACGATCTCGTCGATGAGGTCGGGGACGTCGCGCTGGACGCGGCGGATCATCGCCTCGCGGGCGAACTGCGGCATGGTCACCCACAGCCGCGGTTCGTAGCGCATCATGAGCTCGTCGACGGTGTGCGCGACGGCGTCGTCGAGCGGCTCGCGCAGCGTGGTGGTGAGTTCGGCGACGTCGATGCGGCCGAGGATCTCCTGCGGATCGATCAGCCGCGAGAACATCAGATCTACCGCGATCGTCGCCATCCGCGGCGCCGCCTTGGGGATCACGCCCTGCCAGCCGAACCAGGGCGGGATACCGCGGAATTCCAAGGGGCGGCAGAGCATTTCGACTGCGACCAGTTTGGTGGTCCAGCCGATGAACGCGGCGATCACCGGAATCGAGCAGTAGAGCAGCCAGTGCTCGGTGAAATCGGCGATCACGCATCCGCCCGGTGGGAAATCGCTGCACAGCGGTGATTCGGCGAACAGCGCCGGAACGATGGAGAAGTGTCGAGCCGCACGCGCGAACAGTAACAGGTTCTAGAGAAGCGCCTACTGGGAGCCGGGGGTGGCCGCCAGGAACATGTAGCTCTTCTCCTCGACCCGCCGCGCGATCCGCCACGCGCCGTCGACGCGCGCGAAGGTGTCCAGGTACCACAGGCCGCACAGCATGAGGTTCTGCTGACCCTCCGCTCCGCCGAGGAGCATCGGATTGTGGCACATGGTGCGGCCGGTGGCGGTGTCCCCGTCGACGGTGATCGAGGAGTTGCTGATCAGATGCTGGAAGGCGGGGAAGTTCGGCATCACCGTGGCGAGGAACTTCTTGATCTCGGGCAGTCCACCGGTGGCGCCGCCCATGGCCGAATAGTCGATGTGCGCGTCCGCGGTGAAGACGTCGTCGAGCAGATCCCACTGCTGGGTGTCCACGGCATGGGAGTATCGGACCATCAGATCCTCGATCTCGATCCGATCCGAAATCTCTTGCAGCGACAGCATATTTCCTCCAGTGGTAGCGGCTCGGCGACGATGCGGGCTTATTCGGAAGCCGCGTCGAAGGCGCGCGCCAGCGTGCGCGGTGCCTTGTATCGCCAGGCATCGGTGAGCAACTCGCTCAGTAGGCCGGTGTCGGCGGCGCCGAGGTCGACGCGGACCGCCGACAGCCGCTTGCCCCACCACTTCTCCGCGCAGCAGTCCGGATATTCCGCGACCGCCTCCCGGATGTCGGCTTCACTCGCCATCACGTGGGCGTGCGCGGGGTCGGGCAACGTCGCGAAGATCGCCTTGCGGACGCGGAACGACGGCATGTCGAAATGCGGCGCTTCGGTGGACTCGGGTAGTCCCAGCGCAATCCGCCGGACGTCGTCGGCATCGGCCATGGGCCGATTATGCGGCCGAATTCGTGCCCTCGCGGCCGGATCGGCGAGATGGGCCCACTAGCCGAGATCGTCGAGGGCGGGCTCGATCGCGCGGTGGAAGGTGGGGTAGGCGTAGATCATTTCCCGCAGCGTGGTGACCGGAACCCGGGCGTGCACCGCGACGGCCAAGGCGCTCAGCACCTCGCCGCCGACCGGGCCGACCGAGGTGGCGCCGACCAGAATGCCGCGATCGGCGTCGGCGACCAGCTTGACGAATCCGGCATTGCCGGGCCCGTGGATCCAGCCTCGGGTCGAATCCGGAACCTCGGCCCGGCCGGTCCAGACGCTCAGTCCTGCCTCGCGGGCCTGCGACTCCGTCATCCCGACCGCGCCCACCTCCGGTTCGGTGAAGGTGACATTGGGAACCGCGTGATACTGCGCGGGTTCGCCGGGGGAGCCGAGGATATCGGCGGCGGCGATGCGTGCCTGATACATCGACATATGGGTGAAGGCGCCGTGCCCGGTGACGTCCCCGATCGCCCAGACTCCCTCGGCGGCGCGCAGCCGGTCGTCGACCCGGATGCCGTGCGCCTGCTCGTCCAGGCCGATGGCGCCGACGCCCAGTGCGGACAGGTCGGTGTAGCGGCCGGCGGCGACCAGCAGGCGCTGGGCGCGGATCGGATCGCCGTTGCTCAGCCGTACCGTGAAATAGCTGCCGTCGTGGTCGATTCGGGTGGCCTCGACGCCGGTGCGGACCGAAATACCCTCTTCGGCAAAGGTTTTCGCCAGCATTTCGGCGGCCTCGGGCTCGGCGCGCGGGAGCAGCCGGCTGCGTACGACCATCGTCACCTCGGCTCCGAACCGGGAGAAGATCTGCGCGAATTCCGCGCCGACCGGTCCGCCGCCGAGCACGATCAGGGATTCGGGCGCCTCGGTGGTGGTCACGGCCTCGCGATTGGTCCAGTACGGGGTGTCGGCCAAGCCCTCGATCGGCGGAACGGACGGGGCGGTGCCGGGGTTCAGCACGATCGCGCGCAGGGCGCGGAACTCGCGCGGTCCGTCGGCGGTATCGACGCGGACCTGGCCCGGCTCGGTGATGCGCCCCCAGCCGCGCACGAAGGTGCCGCCGGCGGATTCGAACCGTTCGACCGCGACCTTGTCGTCCCAGTCGTCGGTCGCCTCGTCACGGATCCGCTTCGCCACCGGCGCCCAATCCGCATGCACCTGGGTACTTCCCGCGAGTTTGCCGACCCGGCGCGCTTCGGCCAGGGTCTCGGCGGCGCGCACCATCATCTTGGTCGGCACGCAGGCGTAGTAGGGGCATTCGCCGCCCAGCAACCGGCCTTCGACGCCGACCACCGCGAGCCCGGCGCGCGCCAATTCGGTCGCCACGGCCTCCCCGCCGGGCCCCATGCCGATGACGACGGCATCCACGGATTCGGTCGCCGGGGTTTCGGCGGGCATGCGATCACGCTCCTCTGATTCGACACGGTGGGGACGGCGGCGTCCCGCAGACCATGGTGACAGCTGGGACGCCGCCGGTGGGGGATCGACAGGTGCGGATCACGGCATTCCGTTGCGCCGGGTGGTCTCGGAGGAGATACGGCGAGTCTCCGCATCTCGCGAAAAGCCCGTTCGCACATGGTCGTCGATGGGAAGCCGGTGCGGTTGACGCGGTTTCGCCGAACCGTTTAGGTGAGCAGCATGCGAATCGGCGGTGCGGGAATTCTCGACGTGCTCGGTAGCCGGCGGACGGCGGTGGCGGCGCTGGCGACGATCACCGGCTTCTACTATCTGTTCGTCGCGATCACCAACTGCACCGATACCGTCACCAATCGCCGGGGTGTGGCCGCCGTGCTGTCGATGCGAGCCACGATCCACAATCCGGGCACCGACTGGCGTGCGATCACCAACGGCAACATCGCGCTCGTCGTCTACATCCTCGTGGTGATCTGGGAATTCTCGATCGCCCTCGTGCTGCTGGTCGCCGCGGCCTGCTGGCTGCGGGAGCTGAGCGGGCGGCCGCGCCGGGTGCCGGCGCGGCCGGGCACCGCGGCGAAGTTGTCCAGTATCGGCTGGACGATGGCGGTGCTGCTGTTCGCGGGGGCGTTTTTGACCGTCGGCGGGGAGTGGTTCCGGATGTGGGCGAACAAGGAGGTCAACGCCTCCTCGGCGGCGTTGCAGAACTTTCTGATCGCCGGGATCGGACTGGTGCTGGTTCATCTGCCCGACTCGGCGGCGCGGGCAGCTCCGCCCTCGGAATGAACTGCGGCCGTTCGGGAACAGTGCCTGACCGCCCCGAGTTGCAGCCCGTATGGAACTCGACACCGCGCTCGACTTCGCCCGTACGATCTCGCGGTCCGTCCTGACCACCGTGCGCCGAAACGGCCGCCCGCAGCTGTCCAACGTCACGCACTGGGTCGCGCCCGACGGCATCGTCCGGATCTCCATCACCGCGGACAGGGCCAAGTACGCCAATCTGCGCCGCGAGCCGTGGGCGGCCCTGCACGTCACGCGCGACGATTTCTGGGCCTATGCCGTCCTGGAGGCCGATGTCGAACTGACCCCGGTGGCCGCGAGCACCGACGACGCCACGGTGGAGGAGTTGATCGCCTACTACCGCGCGCTCAGCGGCGAGCACCCGGACTGGGCGGACTACCGCCGCGCGATGGTCGCCGACCGCCGCGTGATCGCGCGCCTGCGTCCCACCCGCGCCTACGGCATGCTGCCCTGACGACGACGTTCCCCGGAAGTGGGTAGCCCCTCGGGAATCCATTGCGGCGCGCGCTTTTCCATGCAGGCGCGCATTCCCTCCCGCGGGTCCGGCGAGGTTTCCAGGGCCGGGGCCGATTCGACTTCACCGGCGCATAACCTTGCGGCAACATTCGACATGCATGCTGGCACCCTCCGCTGAATCGAAAGGTACGAACCCGAATGGACTTTCTGACTGTGCTCGTGGACATGTTGGCTGCGCTGGGGGCCAGCGGCAGCGCGGCCTGACCACCCATCACGACACACCCCGGCCCACCACATCACGGATGTGGTGGGCCGCATGCGTTCGAGGGGACGTTGGACGACCAGGCCCGTGATCAGGCACCCGCCTTCGCTCGCGCGAGCTTCACTCCACTGGAAATGATGCCGATATGACTGAACGCCTGCGGGAAATTGCCCATGAACGCGCCGGTCGACGGGTCGATCTGCTCGGCGAGCAGGCCCACGGTGCTCGCGCGGGCGCACAGGGAACTGTAGAGCCGCTCGGCGTCCTCGAGCCGGCCCTGGGCGGTGAGGTTGTCGACCAGCCAGAAACTGCACAGCACGAACGCGCCCTCGTTGCCGGGCAGGCCGTCCGGTGACTCCTCGTGCAGGTATCGATACAGCAGACCGCCGCCGGCACCCAGCCTGTCCGCCACCGCCGCGGTCGTCGCGGTCATGCGTGGATGATCGGCGGGAACGACGCGGCGCAGCGGCAGCGCCAGCAGGCTCGCATCCAGTTCGCCGCCCCCGTCGAGATGGGCGCTGAGTGTCCGGGCCCGCTCGTCCCACGAGTTCTTCAGAATCGCCTCGCGGATCTCGTTCGCGGTGCTGCGCCACATCGCGATGGGACCGGGCAGGTCGAATCGTTCCCCGATCGACGCGGCGCGCTGCAGTGCCACCTGGCACAGCGCCGCGGAATAGGTGAAAACCCGCCCCGCGCTGCGTACTTCCCAGATTCCCTGATCCGGCTCCTGCCACGATCGACCCGCCGCCTCGGCCAGATCGGACAGGTTCGACCACAGCACCGGCTGCAGCTCACCGCCCGTGCGCAGCCATTGGTCGGCGCAGTCGAGGATTTCGCCGTAGACGTCGTGCTGGCGCTGATCGGTGGCGCCGTTGCCCCAGCGCACCGGGCTGCTCGCGCGGTAGCCTTCCAGGCCGGTGTCCACCAATTCGTCGGGAACCGGATCACCGTCGATGTCGTACATGATGCGCGGCTGGCCGCTCCGCTCGAACGCGTCGAGCACCCAGCCCAGGAAGGCGTCGGCCTCGTTCCGGAAACCGATGCGGCGCAGGGCGTAGACGGCATACGACGCGTCGCGGATCCACACGTAACGGTAGTCCCAGTTGCGGACACCGCCGATCGGCGCCGGCAGCGACGACGTGGGTGCCGCGACGACGGATCCGCTCACCCAGTGATCGCAGAGTTTGAGGGTGATCGCGGAGCGCCGGACCAGTGCCTGTTCGGGACCGTCATAGGTGCACGTCCGCATCCAGGAGCGCCATGCGTCGGCCGTGTGGCGCAGCATCGCCGCCGCGTCGAAGCGATGGTGGCGGTGGAAGCGTCCCCAGGACAGCACCAGCTCCAGCCGCTCGCCCTGCGCCAGGTCGACGGTGGTGCGCACGCCGTCCAGCGGCCGGTCGGCGCGCAGATGCAGCCGCAGGTTCGGCTGTGAGGCGACCCGGATCTCCAGTCCGCTGAGTACCGGCCGCAACTGCGCACCGCCCTGTGGGGCGATCTCCACCGACACTCGCACGTGCCCGCTCACGACGACCGCGGAGCGAACCAGTTCCGAGCGATCGGCGGGCGCGTCGTCGCCGAGGTCCGAGCCGGGCCGCACCACCATGGCATCGGTCACTCGGAGAACACCGGTGGCGCTGCGCAATTCGGTCTCCAGCACGCCGGTATCCGGCTGATAACGCTGGCGGCCTTCCAGCGGATCGGTCGGCGCGACGGTGAAATGGCCACCGCGAGCATGGTCGAGCAACCCGCAGAACAGCGGTTGGGCATCGAAGCGCGGCAGGCACAACCACGGGATCGAACCGTCCACCCCGACCAGCGCGGCCGTCGTGCCGTCTCCGATCAGACCGTAGTCCTCCAGCGGGAGATATCCGTCGCTCCGGCGGAACGGCCGGAACGGTGGATCGGGATCGTGCACGCCATCCCCTTCCACGAATGGAACGCCCGGCGACAACTAGAGGGAAGGCTATCAGCCGGCATCCGCTCGGAAAGCAGAACTGAGCGGCCGATATCTGGCCGAAATGCCTAGCGGTCGATCAACTGGCTAACGCAAGCTCGCAGCTTGGCGCAGGCGATGGCGGGGAGCTGAGATCGGGTGTCGACGGCCCCCAGCGGCGAGTTGCTCGCGGCGGCCCGGGTGCCGAATCGGAGACGAAATTTCTGTGTGTTTGAGCGTTGAACCAATTGGGTAACCACAGCCCAACCCGGAATGTGTGCAGGTTGGACCGATACAGCGCCCCCGGCAGGAATCGAACCTGCGACCTAGGGATTAGAAGGCCCTTGCTCTATCCAACTGAGCTACGGAGGCATGGCAGCACCAAACACCATGCCCGGTTTGAGGCAGCGTGTCCAGCGAGTTGATTATAGCGAGCGTCCAGATCCGTGCTGGTCATCGACAACACCGTGTGCGACTGTCGGCCTCGTCACAGCGAGCGGGCCGATTCGGGGCCGGAAGGCTGTGAGGTGGGCCGCCAACTACGCTGAATAGTATGTCGTCACCGCAGGACCCGCCCGCCGATTCCGACCCCCAGGCCGTGCGGCCGGAGGCGACGGCGTTCCCGGTGCTGGCGGTGGTCGCTGTCGGTCTGACGGCCCTGGTCGCGCCGATCGTGGTCAGTCTGTCCGCGGCGCAGGCGCTGACGCTGCTCGGCATTCCCGACCCCGGCCCGCTGACCACCTACGGCCTGCCCGCGGTCCGGGCGCTGGCCGATTTTTCGGCCGCGATTGCGGTCGGGTCGCTGCTCTTCGCGGCGTTCCTGTGCCCGCCGCAACGTGACGGCCTATTGGATGTCGGCGGTTACCGGGCCCTTCGTCGTGCCGGTATCGCGGCGCTGGCCTGGGCGGTGACCTCGGCGCTGCTGGTGCCGTTGACGCTCTCGGACACCACCGGCCAGCCCGTGCGCTCGGTGTTGCGGCCCGATCAGGTCTGGCATGCCATCGGCAAGGTCGATGTCGCGGGATCCTGGCGCGCCACGGCGATCATGGCGATTCTGCTGGCCATCGGCTGCCGGCTGGCGTTGCGCTGGGGCTGGACGCCCGTGTTGTTCGCCTGGTCGCTGCTGTGCCTGATTCCGGTTGCGCTGACCGGACATTCGTCGTCGGGTGGCGCCCACGACGTCGCGACGAACAGCCTGATTCTGCATCTGGTCGGCATGGCGGTGTGGGTCGGCGGCCTGTTCGCGGTACTCGCCTACGCCATGCGCGGCGGAAAATACACCGGTCTTGCCGCGCGGCGATTCTCCTTGGTGGCCACCTGTGCGTTCGCGGTCGTCGCGGTCTCGGGCGTGCTCAATGCCTGGGTGCGGGTGCCGTGGGACGAACTGTTCACCACCACCTACGGCCGGCTGGTGATCGCGAAGACCGTCGCGCTCTGCCTGCTCGGTGTCGCCGGATTCCTGCAGCGCCGCCGCGCCCTTCCGGCGCTGGCCGACAATCCCCGCGACCGCTCGGCCCTGATCAGTTACGCCGGAGTCGAGGTGCTGATCTTCGCGGCCACGATCGGCCTGGCCGTCGGGCTGGGCCGCACTCCGCCGCCGGATCTGAAACGGGTGCCCTCGCCCGCGGAGGTCGAACTCGGGTACAACCTCGCCGGGCCGCCGACCGCCGCCCGCATCCTGTTCGACTGGCGGTTCGACATCATGTTCGGCACGCTCGCCATTGTGCTGGCGGTGCTGTATCTGGTGGGTGTGCGGCGACTGCGCGCACGCGGCGACGCCTGGCCGGTCGGCCGGACCGTGGCGTGGTTGTGCGGATGTGCGGTACTGCTGATCGCCACCAGTTCCGGTGTGGGCCGCTACGCCCCGGCCATGTTCAGCGTGCACATGGCCCAGCACATGCTGCTGTCGATGCTGGCGCCGGTGCTGTTCGCACTGGGCGGCCCGGTGCTGCTGGCCCTGCGCGCCCTGCCCGCGGCAGGTCGCGACGCACCGCCCGGACCGCGTGAATGGGTGCTGGCCGCGGTGCACAATCCGGTCTCCCGTTTCCTGACGCAGCCGGCCGTCGCCGCGGCGCTGTTCATCCTCGGCTTCTACGCGCTGTACCTGGGTGGCATCTTCGATGCGGTGGTCGGCGAGCACGGCGCCCACCTGGCGATGAATCTGCACTTCCTGGTCTCGGGCTACCTGTTCTACTGGGTCGTTCTCGGTATCGACCCCAAACCGCGCCAGGTGCAGCCGCTCACGAAGGTCGGCATGGTGTTCGGATCGCTTCCGTTCCACGCGTTCTTCGGCGTCGCCCTGATGAGCATGACAACGGTGATGGGCGAGTGGTTCTATCGCGGGCTCGGATTGAGCTGGAACACCGATCTGCTCGGCGATCAGCGCACCGGCGGCGGCCTGGCCTGGGCCAGCGGTGAAATTCCACTGGTCCTGGTGATGCTGGCGCTGCTCGTGCAGTGGTCGCGCAGCGACAACCGCACGGCCAAACGCTTCGACCGGGCCGCCGAACGCGATCACGACGCCGCCCTCGCCGCGCACAACGCCATGTTCGCCGAACTGGCGAAACGCGACCGCGAGGTGAAACCGTGACCGAGGCGCCCGCGCGGATTCCGCGCCTTTTTCGCGCCGACATCCGGGCCGCGCGCGAGCGACTGGGTAACGACGTGCGGGTCACGCCCGTGTTCCATACCGAGGTGGCCGGTCCCGAGGGGCCGGTCAAGGTCACTCTGAAGCTCGAACATCTGCAGCATGGCGGCACGTTCAAGGTGCGGGGCAGCCTGAACGCGTTGCTGCAGTCGGCGGACGACGGCCGTCCGGTGGTGATCGCCTCGGGTGGCAACGCCGGTATCGCCGCGGCGCTGGCCTGTGCGCTGCGCGGGCGCCCCTGTACCGTCGTCGTCCCGGAAACCGCACCGCACACCAAGGTCGCGGCGATGTGGGGATACGGCGCGGAAGTGCTGTGGCACGGAACGACCTATGCCGAATCCAAACGCCACGCCGACGCGGTGACCGCGGAGCGCAACGCGCTGCAACTGCACGCCTACGATCTGCCCGCGGTGGTCGCCGGGGCCGGTGTGGTCGGACTCGAGATCGAACGCCAGGTGCGCGGGCGGCCACCGGTGCTGATGGCGGTCGGCGGCGGGGGACTGATGGCCGGTATCGCCATCGCGCTCGGTCCACGGTCGCGGGTGATCGGCGTCGAACCCAAGGGCGCGCCGACGCTGTACGCGGCGCTGTCGGCGGGGCGCCCGGTCGATGTGCCGGTCGACAGCATCGCGGCGGATGCGCTGGGTGCCACCAGGATCGGTGACATCGCACTCGACACCGCGATCCGCTATGGCGTCGGCTCGGTCCTGGTGGGCGACGATGCGATCGCGATGGCGCGCGAATATCTGTGGCGCGAATTCCGTCTGGTCGTGGAGCCGGCGGGCGCGGTGGCGCTGGCCGCCGTGCAGAGCGGGGCCTATGTCCCGGAACCCGGTGAGCGCCCGGTGATCGTGCTGTGCGGCGCCAATACGGACGTGAGCAACCTCTAGCGACGCGAGTTCGGAAACGGTGTCTGTTCACACCTGCGTGAGTTGTCCACATATCCGCATTCGGCACTGGTGACGAATGGCGAAATCGGCGACGCTGAACAAGTCACGGCAGCCGAGGGCGCCACGGACGGGGACAGTCGAAACGTGAAGGGGGACAACCATGTACGAGGCGAATACCGCCGTCATCGGCACCGTCGTCACATATCCGGTACGGCGGAGTCTGCCCGGTGGGGAGCAGGTGGTCAGCTTCCGGATGGCCAGCAATGCCCGCCGCTTCGATCGCGATACCGGCGGCTGGGTGGACGGCGGCACCTTGTTCCTGACGGTGACCTGCTGGCGCCGCCTGGTGGAGGGGGTAGACGCCTCCATCCGTCGCGGCGATCCGGTCATCGCCTACGGACAGCTGCGCACCAACGAGTACCGGACCAGGGAGGGTGTGCAACGCCACGATCTCGAGATGCGAGCCGCCGCGCTGGGTCCCGACCTGGGCCGTTGCACGGCTCCGGTGATGCGGCGGGGCGGCACGCGGAACTCCGGCCCGGACCTACACGTTGTCCCCGGAGGGGACGGCGCGGTGCCCGAGGCGCCGCCGGGCGAGTCCGGCCCCGCGGCGGGCGCGGGATCGACTACCGTCGATCCGGTCTCCGCGGCGGCCGCCGACGCTGGATGACTACCGTTACCTCTGCTCCGCTCGCGCGGTCCTCCGTTTCGACCCACTGGTTCCGACACCGATAGGCTTTCCTACATGGCTGAGTTCATTTACCAGATGAAGAAAGTTCGCAAGGCGCATGGCGACAAGGTCGTCCTCGACGATGTGACCTTGAACTTCCTTCCGGGCGCCAAAATCGGCGTCGTCGGTCCGAACGGCGCCGGTAAATCGAGCGTGCTGAAGATCATGGCCGGACTGGACCAGCCCAACAACGGTGACGCGTTCCTGGCGCCCGGAGCGACGGTCGGCATCCTGCAGCAGGAGCCGCCGCTGAACGAGGAGAAGACCGTCCGCGGCAACGTGGAGGAGGGCCTCGGCGAGATCAAGGTGAAGCTGGACCGCTTCAACGAGATCGCCGAACTCATGGCCACCGACTACTCCGACGAGCTCATGGAGGAAATGGGCAAGCTGCAGGAGGACCTGGACCACGCCGACGCGTGGGATATCGACTCCCAGCTCGAGCAGGCCATGGACGCGCTGCGCTGCCCGCCGCCGGACGAGCCGGTCGGCAACCTCTCCGGTGGTGAGCGCCGCCGGGTGGCGCTGTGCAAGCTGTTGCTGAGCAAGCCGGACCTGCTGCTGCTCGACGAGCCCACCAACCACCTCGACGCCGAGAGCGTCAACTGGCTCGAGCAGCATCTGGCCCAGTACCAGGGCGCCGTCCTCGCCGTCACGCACGACCGGTACTTCCTGGACAACGTCGCCGGCTGGATCCTCGAGCTCGACCGCGGCCGGGCCTACCCCTACGAGGGCAACTACTCCACCTATCTGGAGAAGAAGGCCGAACGGCTCGAGGTGCAGGGCAAGAAGGATCAGAAGCTGCAGAAGCGGCTCAAGGAGGAGCTGGCCTGGGTGCGTTCGGGCGCCAAGGCCCGCCAGGCCAAGAACAAGGCCCGTCTCGGTCGCTACGAGGAGATGGCCGCCGAAGCGGAGAAGATGCGCAAGCTGGACTTCGAGGAGATCCAGATTCCGCATGGTCCGCGCCTGGGCAACGTGGTCGTCGAGGTCGAGCACCTGGACAAGGGCTTCGGCGACCGGCAGCTGATCAAGGATCTGTCCTTCACCCTGCCGCGCAACGGCATCGTCGGCGTGATCGGCCCGAACGGTGTCGGTAAGTCGACGCTGTTCAAGACCATCGTCGGACTCGAGCAGCCCGACAGCGGCGAGGTCAAGGTCGGCGACACCGTGAAGCTGAGCTACGTCGACCAGAACCGCGCGGGTATCGATCCGAAGAAGACGGTCTGGCAGGTCGTGTCCGACGGACTCGACTACATCGAGGTCGGCAATCAGGAAATGCCCTCGCGCGCATACGTTTCCGCCTTCGGTTTCAAGGGCCCCGACCAGCAGAAGCCGGCCGGTGTGCTGTCCGGTGGTGAGCGCAACCGCTTGAACCTGGCGCTGACCCTCAAGCAGGGCGGCAACCTGATCCTGCTCGACGAGCCCACCAACGACCTCGATGTGGAAACCCTAGGCTCGCTGGAGAACGCGCTGGAGAACTTCCCCGGCTGCGCCGTGGTCATCTCCCACGACCGGTGGTTCCTCGACCGCACCTGTACCCACATCCTGGCATGGGAAGGCGACGACTCGAATCCGGCCCAGTGGTTCTGGTTCGAGGGCAACTTCGAGGCCTACGAGGCCAACAAGGTCGAGCGCCTGGGCCCGGAGGCGGCCCGTCCGCATCGCGTTACTCACCGTAAGCTGACTCGCGACTGACCTTCCGGCTCGCGCAGTCGGCCGACCACCCGGACGTGCGTCAATCATTGTGGGGCGCAACGTCATCGCGGCCTACCCCGGTCTCGGCGTAGGCTGCGAACACGGACGTACCAACCGGCCCGTTCGAGGTAGCTGAGCGTCGCCGAGGGTTTAGAAGGAATCCACCCCGGCGCCTCGGCTGCCCAGCTACTCTCGACTCCGGCGTCACTTTGTTGCGGAACCGAATCCGAGGGAGTTGGCGAAAAAAATGACGGTCTCGTCCGAATTGTCCAGTAACGCGTGGGCGGAGAGTCTGCCGGAGCCGCTGCGAGGAGAACTCGCAACGCTCGAGTCGGCGTACTTCCGTCACGTGGATGCCGGCGATGTGGACTGTGCGATCACCGGAAGTTCGGCGCTGGTCTTCCGAAGGCATCTCGAACTGGGCTTGCAACGGCCCGCGGGCACGGCGCGCGTGCGGGTCTACCACCCGGACGACGGCAGCGGCATCGGGGCGGCGGTGCAACTGGTCACCGACGATATGCGTCTGCTCGTCGAGTCGGTGGCGTCCGCCCTGACTCGCATCGGCGTCACCGTCAGCGAAGTGATCCACCCGATCTTCGAGGTGATGCGCGACGACGAGGGGCGGTTGCACTCCGCGGCACCGCACGAGGTCGACGGCAACGGCGTCACCGGCTTGCGGGAATCCTGGATTCACGTGCAGTTGCACCCGTCCACGAGCCGGGACGTTCTGGAACGCATCGAGTCCGAGGTGCCCGATGTGCTCACCGACGTGCGACAGGTCATCGGCGATACCGAGGCGATGCGCGCGGTGCAGGATCGCCTAGCCCACGAGCTGATCCGCACGGCGGACGCGGGGACCTCGCCGTATCCGGTCGTCGACCTGATCGACTGTGCGCATCTGCTGGAGTGGCTGGCCGACGGCCATTTCACCCTCCTCGGCTACGCCCGCTTCCAGCGTCGCCCAGCGACCGGCGCGGCGACGAAATCCGTTGTCGTGCCGGACAGTTGCCTCGGTGTACTGCGACCCAACGTCGGTACCGACTTCCAGGTTCCGGGCAACGGTGGCCGGCGCCCGCTGCTGATGCTCACCCAGGGGCTGGTGCCGGCGACCGTGCACCGCTCGGTCTACCCGTATTTCGTCGGCGTCGCTGAGTCCGACGCCTCGGGCACGGTCGTCGGTGAACATCTGTTCATCGGCGTGTTCACCGTCGCCGCTCTGCACGAGAACGTCCTCGACATCCCGGTGATCGCGCGGCGAGTCCGCACCGTGATCGAACAGTGCGGATTCGATCTGGAATCGTTCTCGGGCCAGGCGATGCTCGAGGTGATCCAGTCCTTCCCCCGCACCGAACTGTTCTCCTCCGATATCGACACGATGCGCCGCACCGCCAGCGCCGTGCTCAGTGTGGGGATTCGGCGACAGGTGCGGTTGTTCCTCCGCCAGGACTCCTACGGTCGCTTCGTGGCCGCCATGGTGTATCTGCCGCGCGACCGCTACACCACCCGGGTCCGGCTCGAGATCCAGGACATCCTGGTGCGCGAACTGGGCGGTGAATCGATCGACTATTCGGCGCGGGTGTCCGAAAACGAGCTTGCCAGTGTGTATTTCACCGTGCATCTCCCCGAACCGGGGACACAGGTGGATACGTCCGAAACCAATCGGTTGCGGATTCAGAATCTGCTCGCCGAGGCCAGCCGCACCTGGGACGATCACCTGCGTGACGAGGTGGCCCGGTCCACGGTGCTGGATCCCGCTGTCGTGCAACGCTATGCGGCCGCGCTGCCGGACGGGTACAAGGAGGATTTCGAGCCCTCCCGGGCGCTGGCCGACATCGTTCGGCTGGAGCGCCTCGAGGGCGAGGCCATCGATCAGCATCTGTATCGCAGGTCGGGTGCCGAGCCCGGGTCCTGGCGATTCACCCTGTACGTCGGCGGCGGTATCTCACTGAGCCAGGTGCTGCCATTGCTGCAGAGCCTGGGTGTGGAGGTGGTCGACGAACGGCCCTATGAGGTCGAGTTCGGCGACGGCAGGACGGCGTGGATCTACGATTTCGGCTTGCAGGCGCGTCCTGACCTGCTGCGAATGTCGTTGGACCGCAACATGGATGCCGAATTGGTGGAAACCGCCGACCGGCTCGATGTCCTCCATGCACAGGAACGCGGGTTGCGCGAGCGTTTCACCGAGGCGTTCGACGCCCTCTGGCACGGCAGGGCGGAAAGCGATCCGCTCAACGAGTTGGTGTTGCGTGCCGGACTGCAATGGCGGTCGGTATCGATTCTGCGCGCCTACTCGAAGTACTTGCAGCAGGCGGACTTTCCGTACAGTCAGGCCAATATCGCTCGGGTTCTGCTCGCCTCACCGGATATCGCGCAGCTGTTCGTCGGACTGTTCGAGGCGATGTTCGATCCCGATTCGGCCTCCTCGGACCGTGCGGACGAGCTGCGAGCCGCGGTGCGGAAACGGATCAACGAGGTCGTAAGCCTGGACGCCGACCGTATTCTTCGAGCCATTCTCGGTGTCGTCACCGCCACGCTGCGCACCAACTACTACGTGGTCGACGCCGATGGCCGGCCGCGTGACTATCTGTCGATGAAGGTTGAGCCACACGCGATTTCGGAGCTACCGCGTCCGCGGCCGCAGTTCGAGATCTTCGTGTATTCGCCGCGGGTCGAAGGCGTGCACCTGCGTTTCGGCCCGGTGGCGCGCGGTGGGCTGCGGTGGTCGGATCGCCTGGAGGATTTCCGGACCGAGATTCTGGGTCTGGTGAAGGCGCAGGCGGTGAAGAACGCGGTGATCGTGCCCGTGGGCGCGAAGGGCGGATTCGTGGTGAAGCGTCCGCCCGCGCCCAGTGGCGATCCGGCGACCGACCGCCAGGCGCTGCAGGGCGAAGGGGTGGAGTGCTATCGCACCTTCATCAGCGGTCTGCTGGATGTGACCGACAATGTCGATCACGCCAGTGGCGCGGTGATTCCGCCGGCGCGGGTGGTGCGCCGCGACGGTGACGACACCTATCTCGTGGTCGCGGCGGACAAGGGAACGGCGACCTTCTCCGATATCGCCAACGACGTCGCCAAACAATACGGTTTCTGGTTGGGTGATGCGTTCGCGTCGGGTGGTTCGGCGGGGTATGACCACAAGGCGATGGGGATTACCGCGAAGGGTGCCTGGGAGAGTGTCAAGCGGCATTTCGCGGAGATGAATGTCGATACCCAGCGTGAGGAGTTCACGGTGGTGGGTGTGGGGGATATGTCGGGGGATGTGTTCGGTAACGGGATGTTGTTGTCGGAGCATATTCGGTTGGTGGCGGCGTTCGATCATCGGCATATTTTCATCGATCCGGATCCGGTGGCGGGGTCGTCGTTCGCGGAGCGGAAGCGGTTGTTCGGGTTGGCGCGGTCGTCGTGGGCGGATTACGACACCTCGCTGATCAGCGAAGGCGGTGGTGTCTGGGATCGCACTGTGAAGGCCGTGCCGGTGAGCCCGCAGGTCCGGCGCGCTCTGGGGCTCGACGAGGATGTCGTATCACTGTCTCCGCCGGACATGATCCGGGCCATTCTGCGGGCGCCGGTGCAATTGCTGTGGAACGGCGGAATCGGTACGTATATCAAGGCCAGTACCGAGTCGAACGGCGATGTCGGCGACAAGTCCAATGACGCCGTGCGCGTGAATGCGAGTGATCTGCGCGTGCGCGTCATCGGCGAGGGCGGCAACCTCGGCGTCACCGCATTGGGACGGATCGAATTCTGCAAACTCGGTGGCAAATGCAATACCGACGCCCTCGACAATTCCGCCGGCGTCGACTGCTCGGACCACGAGGTCAATATCAAGGTGCTGCTGGACGGGGTCGTCTCCGCCGGTGAACTGCCGGTCGGCGATCGCAACCCGCTGCTGTCCTCGATGACCGACGACGTTTCGGACATGGTGTTGCGGGACAACGTTTCCCAGAATTACCTGATGGGGATGTCGCGCACGGAGGCGCCGCGCATGCTCAACGTGCATATGCGGGTGATCGAGGATCTGGAACAGCGGCGGGGTCTGGATCGGGAACTGGAAGCCCTGCCCTCGACGAAGGAGCTCGCTCGTCGCGCGGAGGCCGGGACCGGTCTCACCTCGCCGGAACTGGCGAATCTCCTGGCACACGTGAAGTTGTCGCTGAAGGCCGATCTCCTCGACAGCGATCTGCCCGACAGCGCGTACTTCGCCGCGCGGCTACCGAAATACTTCCCGGCGGCGTTGCGCCAGCGATTCGGCGGTGCCATCAAACGTCACCGGCTGCGCCGCGAGATCGTCACCACGATGGTGGTGAACGAGATGGTCGACCTCGGTGGCATCACCTACGCGCACCGGCTGAACGAGGAAATCGGCGCCAGCGCAACCGATGTGGTGCGCGCCTTCGCGGCCACCAGCAAGATCTTCGACCTGCATTCGCTGTGGCAGCGCATTCGCGCCGCCGATGTGCCGACGGCGGTGAAGGACGAATTGGAGCTGGAAACCAAGCGGACCCTGGACCGCGCGTCGCGCTGGTTGCTGAGCAACCGTCCGCAGCCGGTCGCGGTCGGCGCCGAAATCCACCGCTACAGCGGTCCGGTCCGCGAACTCGCGCCGAAGGTCCCGGGATGGTTGCGCGGCCATCACCTCGACACATTGACCGAAGCCTCCGCCGAGATCGTCTCGCGTGGCGTACCGGAGGATCTGGCCACCGAGGTCTTCGGTCTGCTCAACCTGTTCCCGCTGCTCGACGTCGTCGATATCGCGGATATCACCGACCGCAGTGGCGAAGAGGTCGGCGCGCTCTACTACGCGCTCAACGAGCACCTCAAGATCGATTGGCTGCTGCAGGCCGTGAGCCATCTGGAGCGCGGCGATCGCTGGCACGCCTTGGCCCGGCTCGCCCTGCGCGACGATATGTACGGGTCGCTGCGGTCGCTCACCCTCGACGTGCTGTCCGCGGGTGATCCGGAGGAGACCGCGGAGGAGAAGATCGCGTACTGGGAGTCGAAGAACCAGTCCCGGCTCGGCCGCGCGCGGGCGGCGCTGTCGGAACTGTTCGCCTCCGGAGCACACGATCTGGCGACGCTCTCGGTCGCGGCGCGGCAGGTCCGCAGCATGGTCAGCGGTGTGGGGGCGCAGTCCGAGGTGCCTCGCTGAACGGCGGTCGAGCCCCGAACCTGCATACTGGTTAGCCGAAGCGGTCCCGACACCGAAGTCGCACGCCGCTTCGGCTTGCTCGTCCGCCCGCGCAGGCACGCCGCACAATGCGCGCGGGCGGAATCCGATCGGAGGTGAACAGCGTGACCAGTGTCGGCTCGGTGAACGGGGCCCTGAAGGCAGGAGGCACCGTCGTCCTGCCCAAGCGTTTCCACGCGAAGGTCGATGTCCGGTGGTCGGATATGGACGTCTTCCAGCACATCAACCATGCCCGCATGGTGACGTTGCTCGAGGAGGCGCGTATTCCGTGGCTGTTCGAGGGGGAGCGGCCCACTGCGGGGCTGCGTACCGGCTGTGTCCTGGCCGACCTGCACGTTCGCTACCGCGGCCAACTCCGGCACGAGGACACGCCGCTGGATGTGGCGATGTGGATCGAACAGCTGCGCGCGGTCGATTTCACCATCGGCTACGAGGTCCGCGCGAACGGCGTGGCACTGGATTCACCGCCGGCCGTGGTCGCCAGCACCCAGATCGCGGCCTTCGATATCGACACCCAGCGGCTGCGCCGGCTCACCGACGAGGAGCGCGAATATCTGAGCCTGTGGCGGGCCGAATAGCGGCGACGACACCTAGGGACGACATCGGTTCGATGCTGCGCATATCCGATCCCGCCGAGCGGGAGAACCTCGCGACCTTCCTCACCCACGCGATCCGGCTGGATCCGGCTGCCGTCGTGCGGCTGCATCGCCGCGGCGACCGCTACGTCACCGCGTGGGCGGCAACCGGATTCGAGGTCTTGGCCGCGCGCACGGTGGTCGGCGAACTGGACGTCGTGGACGTCACCGTCGCCGGTGATGCCGCGTTGTCCGGACTCCAACGGCCCGGCGCCGACGGGCGCATCGAGGTGGGGTATTCGATGGATTCGGCCTGGCGTACCGCCTTGCCGCCTGCTGTGGGTTTCGCGCATATCGACGATGTTCCGGCCCGGAGCCTGGTCGAACTCGCCGAACGCGGTGCCCGGGTGGCAGCCGAACACACTGCCGGCCACGGTCCGCCGGCCTCGCTGCTGGAGCAGACGGTGCTGACCGTCACCGGCGGCGACGAGCGGGTCGAGGTACCGATGCGCGTCGTCTTCGCGCTCACCGCAATGGATTTCATTCCGCACGCCGGCGGCGAAGCCGACTCTCGCCGCATCGCGCCCGCTGAGACCGTGCGGGTGCGGGCCACTCGCAGTTGGCTGCGGCTGGATGCGCGTTACGGCTCGGTCGCTCGTCGCCGCAGTGGGCCGCTGCTGGCCGGGTGATCGGCGCCCGGTAGTTCACTTCCCTTCCACCACAGCTGTTTTCCACCACGCGATGGTGCCGGCCGCGATCTCCGGCAGCGGTGTCGGCGCCAGGCCGAGCAGTCGCTCACTGTGGGTGGAATCGAGTCGGAAGGGCCGCTCGAACTGGTAGTTCATCTCTGCCAGCTCCCGCATCATCGAGCTCACGATGCCGGCCGTGCGCAGTGTCCAGCCCGGCAGCGCAACAACTTTCGGCATCGGCATCCGAGCGGCATCGGCCAGGGCGGCCACCAGTTCGCGCATCGTGACCGCCGGGGCGGTCGGGGCGTGCAGGAAGGTGTTCCACAGGGTGCTGTCCGCGGCTGCCCGGATCATGGCCGCGGCGAGATCGGGCATATAGGTGAACGAATGCGGTAGATCGGCCTTGCCGAAGATCTGAACGGTCTTGCCGGCCAAAATATTCGGCACCATCCGGTCACCGGCGTGCGAGGTGCGCACATGCGGCCCGATGAAATCGGAGGCGGCCACGCTGACCGTCGGCGTCGGCGATGCCTCGCGAGCGCGCAGGAGGTGCACCCGGATCGCCGGTTTGCCGAAATCGGCAGTGCGGGGCATGTTTTCGGTCATCGGCCGGTCGACCGGGCCGTAGGAGTACAGGCTCTCCGGAAACACGACGACTGCCCCGGTGCGCCCCGCGACGTCCAGGATCATCTGTTCGGCGCCGGGCAGTTCCGCCCGCCAGGTCCGCGCGGAGTATTGCGAGGCGTGGATGCAGTGGTAGATCGCGGCGGCGCCGTCGACCGCGGCGGCAAGCTGGTGGCGATCGTTGACGTCCACCGAGCGCCGCTCGACGAGCGGATGGTCCGGACCGCTGCCCGACCGGGTCAGGATGCGGACCGTCGCCCCGGTGGCGGCGAGTTGTTCGGCGATCGTGGTGCCGACGGGTCCGGCTCCGGTGACGACATGCAGATCCGACATGGTGGGCTCCAATCACTTTCGAGAGCACCGCTCTTGTGCTCATGGACGAGTGTGCCCCACGGCCGTGAATATTTCAAGAGCAGCGCTCACGATTGTGATCGGCGCGCTGTTTCAGGGTCAGGCAGCGCCCTCGCCCAGGTACTGCAACCACACCGGATCCAGATCCGAGGTGGTCGACAGCAATCGCCAATGCGGCCCGGTCGGCGAGACCAGGGGGTGCATGAGCGTCCAGCCCAACTCGCTCAGGAGTTTGTCGGCCTTGCGGTGATTACAGGGAGCGCAGGAGGCTACGCAGTTCTCCCAGGAATGCGCGCCCCCGCGACTGCGTGGAATGACATGGTCGATGGTTTCGGCCTTTCCGCCGCAGTACGCGCAGCGATAACGATCCCGGTGCATGAGTGCCGCGCGAGTCATGGGGACCCGGGCGCGGTAGGGGACTCGCACGTAGTTGCGCAGCCGGATCACCGACGGCAGCGCGACCGAGGCGCCGGCGGAGTGGACGACCGGGCCCTCGGGATTGTGATGAACGGTATCGGCCTTGTCGCAGACCAGTAGCACGATGGCACGCCGGGCGGGCAGTGCGGTCAGTGGCTCGTAGGTGGCATTCAGAAGCAATACCCGGCTCTTGGACCAGGCGATAGCTGCGGATTCGGTATTTCGGTGCGTGATCGCACCCGGGGACGAATGTCCCGGTGACGCGGACGGATGTCCCGGAGAGGAATATGCGGAGAGGATATGCAGCGGAGTAGCCCCCGACCCACGATTGTGGACATCGGCGGGCTGGAGTTGTCGGTGCGTTCTCGCCTCGTGTGACCGGGCGCCGTGCCGCTGCTTCATGGATGGACCCCGAATTCTGCTAGGTCGGTTCGTGTGCTGATCGGCAGACACTGTCACCAAGTTGACCACGGAACGTGCCCGTGTGCACAGTGATTTCGGTGCCGAAATTCGGGCCGGGTGCGCGGATCGCCGGTGGTCGACGCGGTGCGGCTCGGTATCCGCTGCCCGGATACCGGTGTCGGAGGCGATTATCTGCCGTGTGGCCGTCCCCGCGGCGACCGTCGTCTGAACGTCGCGTGATCCGCCGGTGACCGTCGGGCGGCGGCCGCACGGGTGGGCCGTCGGCGGGCGGTGCGGGCACAATGGTGGGCGGATACCGGCAGGCGAGCAGATCGAGAGGGTCGATGACTTCCGGCGAACAGACGGCGACATCGTTCTACGAGGCGGTCGGCGGAGCGGAAACGTTCCGGCGGATCGTCGCGGCGTTCTACCGGGAGGTGGCCGCCGACGAGATCCTGCGGCCGATGTATCCGGAGCAGGACCTCGGCCCGGCCGAGCGCCGGCTGCGCATGTTCCTCGAACAGTACTGGGGCGGCCCGCGCACCTATTCCGACGAACGCGGACATCCCCGGCTGCGCATGCGGCATATGCCGTTCAGCATCGGACCGCTCCAGCGTGATGCGTGGTTGCGCTGTATGCACATCGCGATTGCCGAGATCGAGCCGGACGTTCTCGACGACGAACATCGGCGTGCGTTGCTCGACTACTTGGAGATGGCCGCGAATTCACTCATGAATTCCCCCATGTGAGCCGGGCCGGGATACGACTGTGACAGCGTCATCGGCCGGCGGACAGGCTGAGCTCGCAGTGGGGGACGCCGCCGGGCATACGGAGGAATCGGCGCCACCCTGGTGGCGTTCGGCGGTGTTCTATCAGATCTATCCGCGCTCGTTCGCCGATGCTTCCGGCGACGGTGTCGGTGATCTCGCCGGCGTGCGCGACCGGCTCGGCTATCTGGAACTGCTGGGCGTCGACGCGCTGTGGATCTGTCCGGTGATGCGTTCACCGATGGCCGACGGTGGATACGACGTCAGTGATCCGCGCAACATCGACCCACTGTTCGGCGACCTCGCGACGATGGACGAGCTGATCGCCGCAGCCCACGAGCGCGGCATCCGGGTGACGATGGATCTGGTGCCCAACCACACCAGCGACCGCCATCCGTGGTTCGCGGCCGCGGTGGCGGCCGCCCCCGGCAGCGCCGAGCGGGCGCGCTACCTCTTCCGCGACGGTCGCGGGTCCGACGGCTCGCGACCGCCCAACAACTGGCCCAGCATCTTCGGCGGTCCGGCGTGGACGCGCATCGCCGAGCCCGACGGGACGCCGGGGCAGTGGTATCTGCATCTGTTCGCACCGGAACAACCGGATCTGAACTGGGACAATCCGGAGGTCGTCGCCGATTTCGAGCAGACCATGCGGTTCTGGCTCGATCGTGGCGTCGACGGTTTCCGCATCGATGTGGCACACGGCATGGCCAAACCGCCCGGACTGCCCGATATGGATCCGGTCGTGGTGGCAGCGGTGGGACTCTCCGCCGACCCGTCGGCCACCCATCCGGCCGACCCGTCGGCGACCCATCTCACTGACACCGACGCGAAGTTGCTGGTGCACGACGACACCGATCCGCGCTTCAACAATCCGGGGGTCCACGACATCCACCGGCGGCTGCGCAAGGTGGTCGACGAGTACCCGGACGCGGTGTCCATCGGCGAGGTGTGGGTCGAGGACAACGTCCGATTCGGCGAGTACGTGCGCCCGGACGAGCTTCACCTCGCCTTCAACTTCCGGCTTGCCGAGACACCGTTCGACGCGGTGAAAATTCGTGCGGCAGTGCAGAATTCGCTGGAATCGGTGGCGCGCGTCGGGGCCGTCCCGACGTGGACGCTGTCCAATCACGATATCGAGCGGGAGGTGACCCGCTACGGCGGCGGCGCGTCCGGCATCGCCCGTGCACGCGCGATGATCATGCTCGAACTCGCGCTTCCGGGGGCGGCTTTCGTCTACAACGGCGCCGAATTGGGGCTGCCCAATGTCGACGACCTGCCCGAGGAGGTGCTGCAGGACCCGGTCTGGGAACGCTCCGGCCACACCGAACGGGGACGTGACGGCTGCCGGGTGCCGATTCCGTGGGAGGGGACGGATCCGCCCTTCGGATTCACCGCCGGTCCCGACTCCTGGCTGCCCATTCCGGCGGAATGGGCCGATCGGACCGTGGCGGCGCAACGCGAATCGCCCGACTCGACGCTCTCGCTGTATCGGGCCGCCCTCCGAGTGCGCCGTACCCGAGCCGAATTCGAAGGCGACACGGTCGACTGGCTCGACGCGCCGGAAGACTGTCTCGCCTTCCGCCGGCCGGGTGGACTGATCTGTGTGCTCAACGCCTCCGCGGCTCCGATCGCGCTGCCCCCGGGCACGATGCTGCTGGCGAGCGCGCCGCCGCACGGTGCCCTGCTCGCACCGGACTCGACGGCCTGGTTGGTGTGACACGGGCGGCTCGGCGCGGACCGGCAAACCACGATCGTCTACCGTTGAGCTGTGAGCATTCTCGAAACAGTGCTGATCTTTCTCGGCATCCCGCTGGTGATCTACGCGGTGATCGCCGGATTGTCGTTCCTCGGCAAACCGCTGCCCGGCGAGAAGCCGGTCCACTACGACCTCGGGAAGAAGTGGACCGCGGAGCCGGTGCTGTGGAGCGCGACCGATGAGGTGACCGCATTCGGTCACGGTGTCGCTGAGTCGTCGCATGGACACCATGCGGCCATCGAATCCGCCGGGGCAGATCTGATCGGAGGCCGGGCAAGTGGCAACTTCTAATTGGCCTGTGGTGGACCCGTCCACCCTGCCGCACGGGTACGCCATCACCCCCAGCGGGCGGGTATCCGGCGTGCACGAAGCCGGTGACGTGTTCAAGGAAGCGCCGTTCAACGACCGTGAGCGGCTGCTGATGGACAACACCCTCACCGAGGCGACTCGCACCACCAAGGTCCGGTTCAACATCTACATCGGCGATCTGGGCGCGGATGCCGCCGCCGGCGCCGACGCGGTGTTCCCGTCGACTCCCGAGGCGGCGCGTTCGGTGCTCATCGCCGTCTCGCCCAACGACAAGGCGGTCGAGGTTCGTTCCGGTCGCGACGTCGCCGACCGCGTGAACGACCGGGTCTGCCAGCTCGGTGTCACCGCGGCGCTCGCGTCGCTGCGGCAGGGACAGCTCATCGACGGACTCGTCTCCGCGGTCCGCGTGATGGCGTCCGCGATCGGCCGCCCGAGCTGATTCGCCCGCACTGATCGGCACGCTCGCGCCGGTTCGCATCAGGGCCACGCACCCCTTCCCGGAACAGCCGGGAGGGGGTGCGGCTGTATACGGACGACCCGAAATACGCTGTGAGCGTAAGTGAGCTCGCCCCGCCCGGCGGCAGCCGTAGGCTCACCACATGGCCGAGTACCCGAAACTGCATTCGCTCCCCGGCGGACGTGCGGACGAGTCTGCGCCCTCGACCCGGGCGGATGGCCCGGCCGTCCCGGCGACGCCGGCCGAGCCCGGCACCCGACCCCAGCGAGACGTGCTGCGTTCGGTGCCGTCGCGCCCCGATCGGCCTCGCGAATCCCGCGCCGCCCGGGAACCGCTGTGGCGTGAGGTACTCGGAGAACGGTTGCGCGAACTGCGCCGGGACCACGGCGAGACGCTGACCGAAACGGCGGGCCGGGCCGGGATTTCACCGCAGTACCTGTCCGAGATCGAACGCGGGCGCAAGGAACCGTCGAGCGAGATGATCGCCGCCCTCGCCGGAGCGCTCGGCACCACCTTGGGCGAACTGACCGCGGAGATCGCCGCCGACCTGCTGCGCGTCACCCGCCTCGCCCCGGTGCGCCCGCTGGCAGCCCGTCCACCGTTCGGTCCCACCATGCTCGCCCGCGCCGCCTGAGCGCGCACCGCGCCTGACGGAGATCGCCTGCGACGCCACGATCTGTTGCTCGGCTGTGGATTGCTCTCCTGCGCTGTCGGATCCGCTCAGCTGCGGGCGCCGAGGATGGTGTCGGCCAATCCGTATTCCACCGCTGCCTGCGCGGTGAACACCCGGTCGCGATCGGTGTCGTGCCGTAGGGTGGCGACTTCCTGACCGGTGTGGCGGGACAGGATCGTCTCGATTTCGGCGCGCATCCGGACGAGTTCGTCGGCCTGGATGATGAGATCGGGAATCGCGCCCTGTCCGCGCGTCGCCGGCTGATGCAGGACGGCGCGCGCATGCGGCAGCACCGCCCGCCGGCCCGCCGCGCCGCCGGCCAGCAGCACCGCACCGACCGCGATGGCCTGGCCGACACAGGTGGTCGCCACCGGCGACGAGATGTGCTGCATGGTGTCGTAGATCGCGAGCATCGCCGACAGATCGCCGCCCTCGCAGTTGATGTAGAGGTTGATCTCCTGGCCCGCGCTCTCCGCGTCCAGATGCAGCATCTGCGCGATCAGCGCATTCGCCACCCCCGAATCGATCGGGGTGCCGAGGTAGACGATCCGCTCGGTGAGCAGGTGCGAGTAGACGTCCATGATCCGCTCGCCGCGCGGGTGCTGCGCGATGACGTTGGGAATGGTGTAGCTGGTCATGATGTGGCCCCTATGCTTTCCCGGCCGAGATTCCGATGCGCTGGCGTTGCGGGATGACCTGGTCGAAGGAGTCGACGATGTGGTCGATGAAGCCGTACTCCCGGGCCTCGGTCGCGGTGAACCAGCGGTCGTGCAGCGAGTCCTCGTAGATCCGGTCGAACGGCTGCCCGGTGTCCTCGGCGATGAGTCCGAGCACGGTGTTCACCGTGTGGCGCAGATCGTCGGCCTGCACCTCCACCTCGCCCGCGCTGCCGCCGATGCCCGCCGACCCCTGATGCATGAGGATGCGGGCGTGCGGCAAGGCGTAGCGTTTGCCCCGGGTGCCTGCAGACAGCAGGAATTGCCCGGCGCTGCAAGCCAATCCGAGTGCCAGCGTGGAGACCTCGCAGGGCACCAGCCGCATCACGTCGCGGATCGCCAGCATCGAGGGCACCGATCCGCCGGGGGAGTGGATCCACAGCGAAATGCCGGCGTCGGGGTCTTCGGCCGCGAGGGTGAGCAACTGAGTCGTGAGCAGCGTGCCGTTGTCGTCGTCGAGGCCGCCGTCGAGGACGAGGATGCGGCGGCTGAGCAATTGCTCTCGCGACCGCCAACTGAACAATGGAATCTTGTTGTCGTCGTGAGCCATACGCCCACCGTGCCCCAGCGGACACGGCACGAGCCCGTCATGCTGCTGTCAGCAGATCTGCCCACAGCAGCGAACTGCTTGACCTCAACTGCTCTCGAGGTCCAACGATGATCATCATGAACACGACGGACCAGAATCCGATAATCGAGGACGACAGTGTCGACCATGCCGAGGACCGGCTGGCGATCGAGGCACTCATCGCGAATGTCGAGACCGCGTTCAATACCAACGACGCCGAAATGATGGTGCGGGATGTGGCCCGGAATGCGGTGCTGGGCAACGCGGCCGGCATGCTTCTGCACGGCCGCGACGCGACGCTCGCCGCGAGCCGGGACGGATTGGCGGGATTTCTGAAAGACCAGTACGTGCGCTACGAGCTTCTCGGCATAACGTTCCTGCGGGCGGATGTCGCCATCATGCACAAGGCCGCACGGGCGGTGACCGCCGATGGCGCGCCCATCGATGTCGACCCGGCGATGGTCGCGCTGTATGTACTGACCAAGGAGGACGGCCGTTGGTGGATCGCGGCGCGGCACAACACACCGGTGCCTCGGCAGTGAACCGCGTCGCTTCGCGGTCCGGCGTTGCGGCGCCCACCGATCGGTAGGCGCCGCAAGCACACTCAAGCGATGTCGGCGGCGCGGGCACGCAGCGAGCGTTCGATTCCCGCCTTACCCTCGATCACCAAGCGGCGCAGGGCCGGCGGGTGTTCATCGGCGAGGAACTTGTCGGCCACCGCCACGGCCTCCTCGCTGATGGCCCAGTGCGGGTAGAGGCCGACGACGACGGTCTGTGCGACCTCGCTGGAGCGGCGCTCCCACACCGAGGCGATCTCGTCGAAGTAGCGCTGCACATACGGTGTGAGCAGTTCACCCTGCCCGACCGGCGCGAAGCCGCCGACGATCGCGCGGGCGGTGATGTTCGGGACGGAGTCGTCGTCCATCACCGTGCGCCAGGCCTTTTCCTTGACCTCGGCCTGTGGGCGGGCGGTGGCGGCCGCGGCCGCCTGGCGCCGGCCGGCTGCGGTGGGATCGCGCTCGAGTTCGGCGTCGATGACCGGGGTCTCGGTGCTCTCGGCGTCGAGCTGACCGGCCGCCGCCAGCGCGCCCACGATCCGCCAGCGCAGATCGGTGTCCACCGCGAGGCCGGGCAACGCGGCCGCGGCGGGGTCGGAATCCAGCAGCAGGGTGCCCAGCACCTCACTGTGCCACGGCGACAGGCGCGCGCCGGTGAGGGCGTTGACGAAGGCCAGCTGATGGTCCGAACCCGGTTCGGCCGCCCGGGCCAGTTCGAGGAGACGATCGGCGAAGGCCGGCCATCCGGTCTGATCGGCCCACTCGGGGTCGGCGTAGCTCGCCAGGGCGGTCTGCGCCTGCATCAGAAGCCGTTGTACGACACCGATTTCGGTTTCGGCGCCGATTCCGCGCTGCACCAGCGCCACGAAATCCCGGGCCCGCATCTCCGCCTGCCGGGTCATCTCCCATGCCGCCGACCAGCACAGCGTGCGAGGCAGGGATTCGGCGATATCGGCGATCCGTGCGATCACGGTGTCCAGCGACTGCGGATCCAGGCGCAGCGAGCAGTAGGTCAGGTCGTCGTCGTTCACCAGCACGAGCCGGCCCCGCTCGACACCCACGAGCTCGGCGACCTCGGTGCGCTCGGCGGCGTCGAGATCGAGCTCGACGCGCTTGGTGCGCACCAGTTTTCCGTCCCGGTCGTCGTAGACGCCGATGGCCAGGCGATGGACGCGGTACTCGCCGGCGCCGGGTTCGGCGCCGCCCTGCACGACCGCGAACCGGGTGAACTTCCCGTCGGCATCGACCTCGAAGTCAGGGCGCAGCGTATTGAGGCCGGTGGTCTTGAGCCACTGCGCACCCCAGCCGGAAAGGTCACGCCCGGATGACTTTTCGAGCGCACCGACCAGATCGTCGAAGGTGGCGTTGCCGAAGGCGTGTGCGGCGAAGTAGTCCCGCAGCCCGGCCAGGAACGGCTCCAGCCCGACGTAGGCCACCAACTGCTTGAGCACCGAAGCGCCCTTGGCGTAGGTGATGCCGTCGAAGTTGACCTCCACGGCCGCGAGATCGGGGATGTCGGCGGCGATGGGATGGGTGGAGGGCAGCTGATCCTGCCGGTAAGCCCACGACTTCTCCACATTGGCGAAAGTCGTCCAGGCGCCGGTGTATTCGGTGGCCTCGGCCTGGCACAGGACCGAGGCGAAGGTGGCGAAGGATTCGTTCAGCCACAGATCGTCCCACCACTTCATGGTGACGAGATCGCCGAACCACATGTGCGCCATCTCGTGCAGGACGGTCTCGGCGCGACGCTCGTAGGAGGCCCGGGTGACCTTGGACCGGAAGACATAATCCTCGAGGAACGTCACCGCGCCGGCGTTCTCCATGGCGCCGGCGTTGAACTCGGGAACGAACAGCTGGTCGTACTTCCCGAAGACGTACGGGACGCCGAAGTTGCGGTGGTAGAACGCGAAGCCCTGTTTGGTTTCGGTGAAAAGCCTGTCCGCGTCCATGAATTCGGCGAGCGAGGCGCGGCAGTAGATACCGAGCGGAATCGTGGACTGATCGTCGGTGTACACATCGATCCACTTGGCGTACGGTCCGGCGATCAGCGCGACCAGATAGGTGCTCATCCGCGGCGTCGTGGCGAAGGTGTGCTCGACCACCTCGCCGACCGTGCGGGTGGCGGTCGCGGCGCCGTTGGAGATCACCTCCCAGTCGGCGGGCGCGGTGACCGTCATGTCGTAGGTCGCCTTGAGGTCGGGCTGGTCGAAGCAGGCGAACATCCGCTTGGCGTCGGCGGTTTCGAACTGCGAGTACAGATAGACCTTGTCGTCGGTCGGATCGACGAAGCGGTGCAAACCCTCGCCCGTGTGCGAGTACACGCAGTCGGCCTCGACCACCAGGACGTTGTTCTCGGCCAGCTCGGTCAGGGTGAGACCCTCGGACTCGTCGTAGCCCGAAATGTCGAGTTCGGTGCCGTTGAGAACGGCCGAACGCACACCGGCGGCGACGATATCGATGAAGGTCTGCGCGCCCGGAGTGGCGGTGAACGTGACGGTGGAGCGCGAGAAGAACGTCTCGCCGGCGGTGGCCGCGGGACCGGTCGGCTGCCCGGTGAGGTCGAGTTCGACGCGATAGTTCTCCACACTGATCGTCGCGGCCCGCGCGATGGCTTGTTCGCGGGTGAGGTTCGGTGCAGACAAGGAGACTCCTTCGCTCGGACCGGTCGTGTGGACCACGCTGCGGATGCAGTCGCTGACGGTGCCCAGAATGCCACGTTCGCGCCCGCACGGCTGGGCCGACCGTGCATCCGCACCCCGTGCGAGACGAAACGCCGCGCGCCGCGCCACCGAGCGTTCGGTGCCGCCGGGGCGCTCGGTAGGCTGGGCGTTCGTGTGCGGCGGACAGCGAAGCGAGGAGGGCCGGTGAAGCACATCCACGCCGGTAAGGTGCGCGATCTCTACGAGGACGGGGAATCGCTGATTCTGGTCGCCTCCGATCGGGTCTCGGTCTACGACGTGGTGCTGCCGACGCCGATCCCGGACAAGGGGGCGCTGCTCACCCAGCTGTCGAACTGGTGGTTCGACTACTTCTCCGATGTGCCCAACCACGTGCTCTCGACCACCGACGTGCCGGACGAATTCGCCGGGCGCGCGGTGCGCGTGCGACCGCTGAAGATGGTGCAGGTGGAGTGCATCGCCCGCGGCTACCTGGTCGGCTCCGGCCTGCAGGAGTACCGGCGGACCGGCGCGGTCTCGGGGGTGACGCTGCCCGCCGGGCTACGGGAGGGAGACAAACTTCCCGAGCCGATCTTCACCCCGACCACCAAGGCGTCCGCGGGACACGACGAGCCGATCACGTTCGACGATGTGGTGAATCAAGAAGGTCGCGGCGTCGCCGAGAAGTTGCGCGACCTGACCCTGCAGATCTACACCCGCGGCGCCGAGCACGCCGCGGGGCGCGGTGTGATCATCGCCGATACGAAGGTCGAATTCGGCTGGGACGGTGATGTTCTCACCCTCGGTGACGAGGTCCTGACCTCCGACTCGTCGCGGTTCTGGCCGGCCGACGAATGGGAGCCGGGCCGGGCGCAGCGCTCGTTCGACAAGCAGTTCGTCCGCGACTGGGCGACCTCCACCGGCTGGGACAAGGAGCCGCCCGGCCCCGAGATCCCCGCCGATGTCGTGGCCGTCACCCGCGAGAAGTACATGGATGCCTACCAGCGCATCACGGGCAACGCCTGGGCGTGAGCGCGGTCGGTTACGGTCGAAGCAATTGCGCCGCAGAAGGTTTCGCTGACAGCGGCCCCGGCTCGCCCGGCTACGAGGCGCGCAGCTTCGCCGCGCGCAGCATGAGGTAGTCGCGCTCGGGCGTACTCGTGGTCAGGTGTGCTGCCGCCGTATAGGACTCGATCGCCGCCGCACGGTCGCCCGCCATCTCGTGCAGGTGTCCCCGCACCGCGTCGAGTCGATGGTTGCCACGCAGGCGATCCGCCAGCGCGTTCGCCGATTCCAGCCCGGCGGCGGGCCCGTGCACCATGGCCACCGCCACCGCGCGATTCAGACTCACCATCGGATTGTCCGACTGCCGCTCGAAGATGTTGTACAGCAGGAGAATTCGCTCCCAGTCCGTCTCCGCGGCGCTCGGCGCCCGGGTATGCAGTGCGGCGATGGCGGCCTGGACGCGGTAGGGGCCGTCGAGTCCGGCCTCGACCGCCGCCGTCGCCAGCCGCATTCCCTCCCGGGCGCGGTCGCGGTCCCAGCGGGTGCGGTCCTGTTCGGCCAGCGGAATCAATTCGCCACTGGGCCCCAGGCGTGCCGCGCGGCGGGCGTCGGTGAGCAGCATCAGCGCGAGCAGGCCCGTGACCTCCGGATCGTCCGGAAGCAGCCGGTGAACCTTGCGGGTCAGGCGAATCGCCTCCGCCGCCAGATCGGTGCGGTACAAGCGGGAGCCGCCGGTCGCGGTGTGCCCCTCGGTGAACATCACGTAGAGCACGTGCAGTACCGGCCCGAGCCGCCGGCTCCAGTACTCCGGGGCGACCGCGGACTCGGCGAACGGGCGCGGCAGCGCGGCGAGCCGCTTCTTCGCCCGTGAAATACGTTGCGCCATGGTTGTTTCCGGCAGCAGGAAGGCTCGGGCGATCTCCTCGGTGGTGAGACCGCCCACCGCGCGCAGCGTCACCGCGATCGCACTCGCGGGCGACAACGCGGGATGGCAGCACAGCAGCAGCAACGTCAACGTGTCGTCGGCGGCCGGATCGGTATCGGCGGGCGGCACGTCCTGCAGGGCAGCTGTCGTCTCGCGGGAGCGGCGTGCGATCTCCGAACGCACCGAGTCGATCAGTCGCCGCTGCGCGACCTGGAGCAGCCAGGCCCGCGGATTGTCCGGATAACCCTTGTCCGGCCATTGGGTGACCGCGGCGAGCATCGCCTCCTGCACCGCGTCCTCGGCCGCGTCGAAATCGCCGTAGCGGCGCACCAGAATTCCCAGCACGACCGGCGCGACCTCTCGCAGGAGCAGCGCGACCTCCTGCGCGGAGTCGTCGCGCCGCTCGTCGCGCTCAGACGACTGTCCGACCGGGACGGCCGGCACCTGTGATCCGGGCATGGCGCGGCGGATCAGGCCTCGGTCGCCGGCGCTTCCATCACCGCGCGCACCTCGATGTATTCACCGATCGGGGCGCCGCCCGGGCCCGGCGCGGCCGATGCCTGCGCAGCGATCTCCAGCGCCCGGTCGGCGCTGTCCACATCGACGATCCAGTAGCCCGCCAGGAATTCCTTGGTTTCCGGGAACGGGCCGTCGGTGACCACCGGCGCGGACCGCCCGTCGGCGCTGACGATGCGGGCCTGATCCGGGAAGGCCAGACCCTGGGCGTCGACCAGCTCACCCGATTCGCGCAGTGCCGCGCCGAGCGCGCGCTGGAATTCGATATGGGCCGCGATGTCCTCCGGCGGCCACTCGCCGATCGGAGTTTCGCAGTGCGCGGCAGGGCGGTAGGTCTTGAGCAGCATGTATTTCACGATGATCTCCTCGGATCGCCGGCGCGCCATCGCGGCGCGCTCACGATCGGGTCGGTGCCGGCCGTGGCTTCTCGACCTACCTTGACTGTGATCGTGATCACAAATCTGTGGACGTGTCGGCGAGCGCGTCCGGATTCACCGGTTCGCCGCCGAGGATCAGCTCCTTGATCCGCTCGGTGACGTCCCAGACGTTGACGTTCATCCCCGCCAGCACTCGATTGCCCTGATCCAGCCAGAACGCGACGAATTCGCGGCTCGCGGTGTCGCCGCGAACCACCACGGAGGTCGTCGCATCCGGTGCGACGAAACCGGTGTACTCCATGCCGAGGTCGTACTGGTCGGTGAAGAAGTACGGCAGCCGGTCGTAGGTGGCGGGCCGATCGAGCATCGTCAGCGCCGCCACGGCCGGCTGGTTGAGCGCGGTGGCCCAGTGTTCGACCCGCACTCGCTGCCCGAGCACCGGATGCTGCTGGTCGGCGATATCGCCGACCGCGACGATATCCGGATCGCTGCCGGCCAGACTCTCGTCCACCAGCACGCCGCCCTCGACCGCGAGCCCCGCGTCGGCGGCCAGTTCGATATTCGGCCGCGCGCCGACCGCGATCAGCACGGCATCGGCGTCCACGACCGTGTCGTCGGAGAGGCGGACTCCGGTGGCCTTCCCGTCGGCGGTGACGATCTCGGCGGCCTTCACGCCGCAGCGCAGATCGACGCCGTGCGCGCGGTGCAATTCGCCGAAGACCGCGCCCATCTCGTCGCCGAGAGCGGCCCGCAGCGGCACCGCGCCGACCTCCAGAACGGTCACCTCGAGACCGGCGGTCCGTGCGGCCGCCGTGACCTCCAGCCCGATCCAGCCCGCGCCGATGACGACCAGCCGCCGCGCCGAGCCGAACAGTGAGATCAGCGCATCGGACTGCCCGATGGTGCGCAACATGTACACGCCCTCGGCATCGGCGCCGGGAATCGGCAGCCGGCGCGGGCGCGATCCGGTGGCCAGGGCGAGTTTGTCGTACGGCCGGGTCGAACCATCCGGCAGCGCAACCGTTTTCGACGTGCGGTCGATGGCCGTGACGGCGGTGCCGAGCAGCAGGTCGACATCGTGATCGCGATACCACTGCTCGGGATGCACGGTGAAATCGGCGAGCGACTTCTTGCCGAGCAGATGCTCCTTCGACAGTGGCGGCCGCTCGTAGGGGAGTTGCGCCTCCTCGGCGATCAACGTGATCGCGCCGTCGAACTCGTTGTCGCGCAACGACTCCGCCAGCTTCGCAGCGGCCAGACCGCCGCCGACGATGACGAACCTGGAATCTGTGGGCATGGGAAACCTCCGGGCAGCGGGCAACCAGGGTCGTATCCGACCCTACTGTGCGATCCCGCGGCGATCGGGAAATATCGCCAACTTCGCGGCGTTGACCAATGTTGAGGACGGGTGGCGTGCGGCCTCCCCACTGTTTCTTCGAAGGGACGAAATGTGAGCGATCAGACGACCACCGCCGGTTCCAGGGACCGCGTCGATTTCTGGTTCGATCCGCTGTGCCCGTGGTGCTGGATCACCTCGCGCTGGATTCTGGAGGTCGAGAAGGTCCGCGATATCGACACGCACTTCCACGTGATGAGCCTGGCCGTGCTCAACGAGGGCCGTGACGACCTTCCCGAGCGCTACGTCGAAATGATGAAATCGGCGTGGGGGCCGGTCCGGGTGGCCATCGCCGCGGCCGAGCAACACGGTGAGAAGGTGCTCTCACCGCTGTACACGGCGATGGGCACCCGCATCCACAATCGCCGGGAGGAGTACGAGCGCGAGAACCAGGCCGACAGCCTGGCCGCGGTCGTCGCCGACGCTCTCGCCGAGGTCGGGCTGCCCGCCGAACTGGCCGAGGCCGCCACGAGCACCGAGTACGACGAGGCACTGCGCAAGAGCCACCACGCCGGAATGGACAAGGTCGGGCCGGATGTCGGCACCCCGACCATCCACATCAACGACACCGCCTTCTTCGGCCCGGTGCTGTCGCGGATTCCGCGCGGCGAGGACGCGGGGAAGGTGTGGGACGGGGCGGTCGCGCTGGCGTCCTATCCGCACTTCTTCGAACTCAAGCGGACCCGCAACGAGGACCCGCAGTTCGACTAGTGGATGAACGGCACGGGGCGCAGCACGCCCCGTGCCGGACGTGCGGCTACCGCGGCGGCAGCCCCGGAATTTCGCCGTATCCGGGGTAGCTGCCCGTCTGAGTGGGCGGTCCGGCCGGCGGCGGGGAGACGGCCGGTGGCGGATACGGCGGAGGCGTCGCCGTCATCGGTGGTGGCGGCGGACCGCTCGGCCGCAGGAACATCCGCCCGTGCCGGCTGCGATCGCGCAGCGCCCACATCCGCCACGTCAGCACCGGATGCGAGGACATGGCGTTGACCACCCAGACGAAGAAGCCCTTGTCCTGCGGCGCGCGGTCGGCCATCTCGTCGAAATCGACCAGCGAGTTCAGATATTTGCCGCCCGCAAGGGTTTTCATCGCTCCGGGGGCGCCGAGGTGCCGGTTGCAGAAGCCGTGATTGTCGGCGGTGTACTCCTGTGCGCGAATCAGCGAATTGCCGATGATCGGCAGGAACGGCACGAGGAACATGCCCAGCTGGCGCCAGTACGACACATGGCCGGCCGCGATGTGACCGACCTCGTGGCCGATGATGAAGGCCAGCGCGTCGGGGTCACGGGCCTGGCCGCCGATCTCGAACAGATCGCTGTAGACGACCACGTAGCGGCGGAACCCGTGCCCCGAGGCGAAGGCGTTGATCTGCCCGTTGCCCAGCACCACGTAGGCATCCGGGACGGTCGCCATGCCGAAGCGCGCGGCCGCCTCGACCACCAACCGGTATCCCTCCGGGAACTGGGTGGGCGACATCTTCACCGCATTGAGCCGCTGCATCGAATAGTTGGTGCCGCGGCCGAACCACAGCAGCAGCGGCGCGAGGATCAGCAGCAGGACGTAGTAGTTCACCGCACCGACGAGCAGGAACAGCAGCGCGATCAGATAACCGGTGACGGTGGCCAGAATCACCACGATCAGCAGCGGGATCTCCCAGCTGTGCCGGGCCGGCATCCCCCAGGGAGACAGTCCGCGCGTCGGCTGGAACGGCGGGACGTGCGGCGGCGAAAACGGTTGCTGCGGACCCCATCCCGGCGGTCCCAGCCGAGGATCCCACCCCGCCATACCGGTCACCGGATTCCACCCCGGTCCGGGCCTCTGCTGTGGTGACTGATCGGCCCACTGATCTTCGGACTGCATGGGCTGAACTCTATAGAGGATCGGGGAACCACCCCATGTGGAGCGAAAGCGCCCACCTGACAGAATCTCAGCCATGCGCGTATACCTGGGTGCCGACCATGCCGGCTTCGAATTGAAGAACCAAGTGAAGGATCATCTGACGCAGGCCGGTCACGACGTGGTCGACTGTGGAGCCCACGAGTACGACGCCGTCGACGACTACCCGGCCTTCTGCATCGACGCCGCCCGCCGCGTCGTCGCCGATCCGGGCAGCCTCGGCATCGTGTTCGGCGGCAGCGGTAACGGTGAGCAGATCGCCGCGAACAAGGTTCCCGGCGCGCGCTGTGCGCTGGCCTGGAGCGTGGAGACCGCGAAACTGGCTCGTGAGCACAACAATGCGCAGCTCATGGGTATCGGCGGCCGGATGCACAGCACCGAGGATGCCTTCGCCATCATCGATGCGTTCCTGGCGACGCCGTGGTCGGACGAGGCGCGGCATCAGCGGCGCATCGACATCATCGCCGAATACGAGAAGTCCGGTCGGCCGCCGGCGGTGCAGAGCTAGCAGGCATCGAGCGGGCCGGGCCACGCGCCCGGCCCGTCCGGCCGCATGCGGGCCGGTGTGAGCGGAACGGAATTCGGTCGATGCCTGAGGGACATACGCTGCATCGCCTGGCGAAGCTGCATCAGCAGCGCTTCGCCGGCGGTGTCGTACGGGTATCCAGCCCGCAGGGGCGCTTCGCCGACGGTGCCGCCCTGGTCGACGGAACCACTCTGACCAAGGCCGAGGCGTGGGGTAAACATCTTCTGCACCACTATGATTCGGGTTTGATCGTCCATGTGCATCTCGGTCTCTACGGCACCTTCACCGAATCGCCCGCGCCGCTGAGCGATCCGGTCGGCCAGGTGCGGATGCGGATGATCGGCGCCGGTAAGTCCGCGGCCACGCTGTACGGGACCGATCTGCGTGGTCCGACCGCGTGCGAGGTCCTGCACGCGCCGGAGGTCGACGCCCTCACCGCCCGGCTCGGGCCTGATCCGCTGCGGCGCGACGCTGATCCCGATCGGGCGGCGCAGCGGATCCGCCGTTCGAACCGGTCCATCGCGGCGCTGCTGATGGACCAGTCGGTGGTGGCGGGTGTGGGCAATGTCTATCGAGCGGAAGTGCTTTTCCGGCACGGCATTTCACCGCAACGTCCCGGCCGCGCCGTCACGGCCGGGGAGTGGGATGCGCTGTGGGCGGATCTCGTCGCATTGATGAAGGTCGGGGTGCGCAAGGGCGCGATCGTGGTGGTGCGCCCCGAACACGACCGCGGCGCGCCGTCGTATGCGGTCGGCAAACCACGCACCTACGTCTATCGCCGTGCCGGTGAGCCCTGCCGGATCTGTGCAACCACCGTCGCGCATGCCGTGCTCGAGGGCCGAAACCTGTTCTGGTGCCCCACCTGTCAGCCGGCCTGAGTCGCCGGTATCGCCGCGGCGCGCCGCCGGAGCAGACGCGTGAGCGCGAGTCCGAGCAACGCGACGGCGACGAGGACGTAGGTGTTGCCCAGTAGGTGCTGCCACCAGTTCCAGGTGAGCTCCCGGTCGCCACCGCCCGGCACCAGCACCTGCCCGATCAGGAACGGTGCGGTGACGGCGGCGATCGCGCCGGCCACCGCCGCGGCGGATCTGCTGGTGGACCACAACGCGGCGGTCACCAGCGCGGGTGCCACCCACACCCAGTGATGAGTCCATGACACCGGCGAAACCAGCAGCAGCACAGCGGCATTCACGAGCAGCGCGGCAACGGAGAGTCTCGTGATCGCGGGGGCGTTCCCGGGTGTGATCGGGGCGGCGGCGGTGCGCTCGGCGCGGAAGAGCAGGTACATCGCGACCGCGCCGGCGGCGGCGACGGCGAGCCCGAGACCCAGCCACACCGCCGCGGCCGCGGATTCGGGCAGACCGAGCCGGTAGACCATGCCTTTGAGGGACTGGTTGCCGGCGTAGTAGGGCGCCCCGATGCGACCGGTGTCGACGATCGCGTGCAGCCAGTACTGCGTGGACGTGCGCGGGAACAGTACGAATCCGGCGAGCACCACCCCCGCGGCGGTCGCCGCCGCCGTTCCCGCCGCTTTCCAGTCCCGGCGGATCAGCAGATAGAGCACGAAGGCCGCCGGGGTCAGTTTGGTGACGGCGGCGATGCCGATCAGCACGCCGCGGGGCCAGCGCGGCTTCTCGGTCAGGCAGTCCAGCGCGACCGCGGCCATCAGAATGATGTTGATCTGTCCGAACCACAGTGTCGTGTGCACCGGCTCGAGCGCCGCCATCGCGATGACGACGGGGGTGATCAGAGTCGCTTTCGACCGCGGGTTCAGATCGGGCCGGACCCGGGAGAGCACCAGCCAGATCGTCACCCACAGACAGGCCAGCGAACTGGCCGTCACCGCGATCTCCGCGAGCCACAGCGGCATCACGGCCAGCGGAGTCATCAGCAGCGCTGCCGACGGGGGATAGGTGAACGGCAGGTCGGTGTGGCCGGCTACCGGTAGCGGCGGCCCGTACAGTGCGCCGTGGTGCAACCAGGCCAGGGTGTCGACCCGATACACCTGTAGATCGAGGAAACCGTGCAACGCCGAGATGAGCAGGGCAGCCGACACCGAGAGCAGAAGTCCGATCAGGATCGGGATGCGGGGGAAATATCTCGTGTCGTCCGAATGCTGTTGGCGCAGCAGCTGACGCCGCTCCGCCCGCACCGTGATCATGAAGCTGAGACCGACCTTTCGATGTTCGCCGTTCGGCGCTCGGGCGCGGCGAACCACGTCGTGTAGAACAGGGAGATCACGGCCGCCAGTGCGGCCAGGACCGCGAGTCCGGACGGCAACGGATGGGCGGCCATGGTCTCTGCGAGGAAACGATAGGACAGCAGCAGCCCCGCGAAAACCCCGGCGCCGAGGGTCACCATGTGAATCCGCTTGCTGTCCCAGCCACGATCGGGTTCGCGCAGTGCCGATTCCACCGTGAGGGACAGGACCGCACCCCCCACCAGATCGCAGCCGTAGTGGTAGCCGAAGCCGAGCGTCGCCAGCAGCGTGCACACCAGCCACACCGCACCGCCCCAGCGCAGCCACCGCGGCCCGGTGCGCGAATGCACGAACAGTGCTGTGGCCCAAGCGGTGTGCATCGACGGCATGCAGTTGCGGGCGGTGCCGGCATCGAAGAGCATCGGCGCCGGCGTGCCGGTGATCGCCGGCACCGTGTGCGGCCAGTCGCCGATCTGCAGGCCGTGGCCCAGCGGGCCGTAGGCGAAGACCGGGCCGACCACGGGAAACAGCACGTAGACGAGCGGCCCGACGATGCCCAGTACCAGGAAGGTACGCAACAGATTGTGCCGTGGCCACGGCCTCGTCGTCACATTGCGCAGCTGCCACACCGCGACCACCACAGCGGCCGCCGGCAATTGGATGTACACCGCGTGCAACACGGTCGACGGGATCGGCCCCGCCGCATCCAGGAGGCTGCCGACGACCCACGCCGGATCTCCCAGTGCGCGATCGGCATATTGCACGTACTGATCCAGTACGCGCGGACCGGCGGAGATGCTCACCAGCAGCCAGGTGTCGGCGAGCTTCGACGCCATGATCAGCAACACACCGAATGCGATGGCGCGCAGGGCGATCCGCCGTCGCCGGCCACGCCACCGAGCGACGGTCAGCACGAGCGCGGTCAAGACCAGCGTCGGGCCGGTTCCGATCGAGAGGTGCCAGTGGCACAGCGCCTGCACGCCGAGGACCAGCAGGTCGAGTACCGCGGCCGACGCGAGGCTGATGACGCGCACGCGCGCGGGCACGCCGACGCACGCGAGGCCCAGGCCCGCCCAGGTGACGAACGCCGACTGCGGATCGGCCGCGTAATCGGCGAGGAGACTACGAAAGGGCCCGAGGGCGCCGTGCGCGGATGCCCACACCTGGGCGATGGTGAGCAGGACCACAGCGCCGACGACTGCGGCAGCGGCTCCTGCTCGGGGCTTTTTCCCACCCCCGGATAACGACGACGAGGGAACTACCCTCGCCTCGTGGTCGATCAACACTGAAGATCGATAACACAACGTAAACGGAGGCGCAACTTCCGGTTACCGGAAAGCTAAAAACCTCCGTCGAATCCGCCGAAGTCGCCTCCGTCGAAACCGCCACCGCCGTCGAAGAAGCCGCCGCCGTCGTAGCCACCACCCTGGTCGTATCCGCCGCCGTCGTAGCCGGCGGTGTCGTATCCGCCCTGGTCCCCGCCGTCGAAGCCCTGCCCGGCGTCCTGTCCGGCATCCTGACCCGCGTCGAATCCGGCGTCATAGCCTGCGCCGTAACCGTTTTCGAAACCGGCCGCGCCGTAGCCGACGCCGTGCATACCGCCGAACAGCGCATCGAACAGCAGCACCGAGCCCACGCCCCAGGCGCCGGCCACCAGCGCGGTCTTCCACCACGGCTCGGAATACCAGCCGGCCGGGACCGGACGCCCGGCGACCCGGCCGCCCGGATAGTAGTTCGGAGTTTGCGGAGAAGGCGTCGGCGACGCTTCGATGCTGCGGCCGTCGAAGTCGACGGTGCGGTCCTCGGTGACGCGTCCGGCGGACCGCTGTCCGTCCAGTTCGGGGACCGGTGGGCCGGGATCGAGATTCATCGCGGTGCGGGCCGCGCGCACGTAGTACAGGCCCTCGATCGCGGTTTCCTTGGCCAGCCGAGCCTGGGTGACGGTCGTGGCCTGATCGATCTGCGATCCGGCGGCGTTGAGCCGTTCACCCGCATCCGCCAGCGCCTGCTTGGAGGCCTGGTCGGTCCCCGTGAGGTTGTAGACCTGGCCGCCGAGGCGTTCGATCAACCGGCGTGCGTCGGCCTTCGCGTCGGCGAGTTGGTTGTTGTCCCGGGTGCGTTGGTTCGAGCGCCCCGCGAGCATCATCGCGACACACGCGATCAGCACGACGACCAGAAGAATCAGCAGCAGCCACACACCGACCAGAGTACGCGTCGGCGGTTTGCCCGAGGCTTGCTCTCAGCCCGCGACGGCGGCGTCGTAGGCGAGTCGGGCGGCGTCGTAACCGCCCGGCTCGCCGTCGGAATCGCCGAGCTCGGAAAGTGCGAACTGCCGCTTGCCGGCCGTCTTGGCGGAGTACATCGCCCGGTCCGCGCTGCGCAGCAGATCGGAGAAGTCGCAGGGCCGCCCGGGTGGGGAGAAGGCGGTGCCGACGCTCGCCGACACCGGCACCGGTCCGGCGTCGGTCGGCACCGGATCGTGCAGGGCGGTCAGCACGCGCATCGCCACCTCGGCGAGGGTATTGCGGCGGGCGGGCAGGGCGAGGACGAATTCGTCTCCGCCGTAGCGGCATACGACCGTTTCGTCCGGGCAGGCCGCGCGCAGCCGCCGCGAGATCTCCACCAGCACCTCGTCGCCGACGGAATGGCCGTAGCCGTCGTTGATCTGCTTGAAGTCGTCCAGGTCGATCAGCAGCAGGCCCACGCCGCGGGTGTGGTCGGTGGCCATCACACGCACGCGTTCCTGCAACAGGGAGCGGTTGGCGAGGTCGGTGAGCGCGTCGTGGGTCGCCTCGTGCCGCAGCCGGTTCTGCAGCGCCGCGATCTCCTGTACGCGCACGGAGACCGCTGCCGTCAGATTGCGCTCCTGCTGGGCGAGGGCGCGTTGCTGCAGGGCCTCGGCATAGCTGTCGATGGCATGGCTGGCCACGAACGGCCACCGGGTCGCCACCAGGGAGCCGGGTTCACCCGGCGCGAAGCCCAGCAGGGCTCTGGTGGCGGGGGCGAGCATGCGGGTGCGGTCGAAGGGCGCCTCGGCCAGCCGTCGCCCGATCGCGCGGGCGGCCGGAACCGGAAACGGTTCGGACTGTGCAAGATTCAACAATTCGTCGATGATGGCCGCGAACACCTGCTCCAGGTGTTCGGGCTCGACTGTCAGCCCGCTGCCGGCATAGACGGCACGAACCCAGTCCCGTGTCGTCGCCGCGACGTTCGCGGCGGTCTGCGTGTCGAGTTCGGCAGGCATCGCCGATCACCTCGCGCAGACGTCGTCGACGCCGGCGCTCCGGCCGGTCACGCCCTCCGGAACGCGCTCACTGCTTCGCGGTCGAGTACACCTTCGGCGCACGCTCACCGCCCCCTTTCCAGATACCCCCGTCCGGCAAAAAGGATCCTAGCAAGCCACTCGGCACCGAAAAACGCTGTTTTACAACCTGTTCCGATAAGTCACGAATGGCGATCGGCAGTGTGATCGACTCCGGGCCTGCGGCGTTACACCTTGCCTCAGCGTGTCGCTCGCGGCGTGTTGCGGGGGATGTTCACTCCTGAGTGTGCAGGACTTCGTGAAACGTTCTTATCGCAGGCCAGGGGCCTTGACGCGGGATCCGGTCCGCGCGGCGGCGGCGAGGCGCCGGTGACGAGTATCACAGCAGGTTGAGCGGGTTCGGTCGTGGAGTGAGTGGCGCGATATCTCGCGGTCGCGATGCGCCACTTCGGCATCGCCGCGCTCGAAGTTCGGTCGTCGAAGTTTGCTGTCCAATCGCTACGGGCCTGCTCCGGGTGGAGTTCGGCGCGCCGGTGAGCAACCCGGCGGACGCGCCGGGCGAAAACCGGGTGTGCGATTGGCATTCCGGAAGTGAAGTTCGGTACAGTCCTACACGCAGACGACATCGTGGCGATCCCATTGGTGTCGTATGCCTGCGGGTGTAGTTCAATGGTAGAACCTCAGCCTTCCAAGCTGATGGTGCGGGTTCGATTCCCGTCACCCGCTCCGATGTGGGGATTGTCGGCAATCCCCGGCCGCCGGATCCCGTCCATCGGGAGGCGCCAGCGCAACCGCTGGACGGAAACGGGATGTAGCGCAGCTTGGTAGCGCATCCGCTTTGGGAGCGGAGGGTCGCAGGTTCAAATCCTGTCATCCCGACCACAGATGACCGGGAATTTCCGCTCGGTCGTGGGGCGCTGAACGAAAGAGGGTCGCGTTCTGCGGCCGACCGGACGATCGCAACCGTACCCGGGTCCCGACAAGACGGTATTTCCGAAAGGAATGCTGACTGTGGCGTGGATCGTGCTGGTGCTGTCCGGAGTCTTCGAAGCCGTCTGGGCCACCGCGCTGGGGAAATCACACGGCTTCACCCGCGTCGTGCCGTCGCTGGTCTTCGCGGCCGCGCTCGTCGCCTCGATGTCGGGTCTCGCCTATGCGATGCGCACGCTGCCCGTGGGCACCTCGTACGCGGTGTGGGTGGGCATCGGGGCCGCGCTCACCGTGTTGTACGCGATGATGACCGGGGCCGAGCAGGCCTCGCTGGTGAAGATCGTATTGCTGTTGCTGATCGTCGCCGGGGTGGTGGGCCTGAAGGTGACCGGTTAGCCGGTCGGATCGGTCTGTCCCACGCCGAGCGGCAGCGGTATCCGCGGCGACATTCGCCGCGGATACCGCCACGTCGGCCACGCTCGGCTCCGGCGCGTAACCCCGGCTGCCGATGTGCGTGTTATCGGCTGTGACGCGCCGGCCGGGCGGAGCCGGCCGAATGCGATTGCGCGTGAACGCGTTTCGTTGCACCGGTCGAGCGTGCGGCGCCCGGCGAGCGGCCCGACGAACCGCGCTCGTTCCGGCCCGTCCCGGCGGCGCCGCGTTCGCGCGCCGACTGCTTGCCGCCCGTGCGGGCAGGGGCATCACGGAGTTCGCGACCGGGTCGCCCTCCTCCGTTCCTGCGGTTGTCCGATGCGGCGGCACGGTCGTTGTCCTCGCCCCGGCGGCGCCGCGAGGTGGCACGGCCGTCGGTATCCGTGGGTGCGACGCCCGTGCGGTCGCGGCCGGGCGCGAACCGGTCGCGTGGCGGCGCGGTGCGGTCGGCGGTCGCGGTGCGGCCGGTGGTGGTGCGGCCGTTGTGCGCCGATTCGCGGCGTTCGCTCCTCGTCGCCGGGCCGCGCCGGCGGGGGTTGCGGGCCGCGCTGCCGTCGCGGGCGGGGCGGCGGGAATTCTGCTCGGCGCGTTCAGGTTTCGCGGCGGGCGCGACCGGTGCCGCGACCGTGCCGACCAATGCGGTGACCTGGGCCGAATCCGGGCTCACCTGTTGCGGGCGGACGTCGAGTCCGGCCTTGCGCAGCAGTACCGCGACGTCCTTGCGCTGTTCCGGCAGCATGATCGTCACGACGTCGCCGGTGCTGCCGGCGCGGGCGGTGCGCCCCGAGCGGTGCAGATAGGCCTTGTGTTCGGCGGGCGGGTCGACGTGCACGACGAGTTCGACATCGTCGACGTGGACGCCGCGGGCCGCGATATCGGTCGCGACCAGGACGCGCGTGGTGCCGTCGGCGAAGGCGGCCAGATTGCGGTCGCGCGCGACCTGCGACAGATTGCCGTGCAGATCGGCGGCCGGAATTCCGGCGGTGGTGAGCTGTTTGGCCAGTCGTCGCGCATGATGTTTGGTGCGCATGAACAAGATTCGCCGTCCGGTTCCGGAGGCCAGGGTCTGGACCAGCACGCGCTTGGCCTCGCTGTCGCCGATCTCGAAGACGTGATGGGTCATCGCGGGCACCGGTGAGTGGGCCTCGTCGACCGTGTGCGACAACGGGTTTCGCAGGAAGCGCTGCACCAGCTTGTTCACGCCGTTGTCCAGGGTGGCGGAGAACAGCATCCGCTGCCCGTCGGCGGGGGTCGCGGCCAGGATTCGGGTGACGCCGGGCAGGAAGCCGAGATCGGCCATGTGGTCGGCCTCGTCCAGCACCGTGATCCGCACCTCGTCCAGGGCGACCAGGCGCTGTTTGATCAGATCCTCCAGGCGGCCCGGGCAGGCGACGACGATATCCGCCCCCGAGCGCAGTTCGCGGACCTGGCGCGCCTGCGGCACCCCACCGAACACCGTCACCACTCGCAGCTCGCAGGCATCGGCCAACGGCTGGAGGGTCGCCGCGATCTGAGTGGCCAGTTCGCGGGTGGGCGCCAGCACCAGACCCGCGGGCCGGCCCGGGACGCGCCGGTGGCCGAGGCGGTGCAGCCGGTCGACCATGGGAATCGAGAAGGCGAGGGTCTTACCGCTGCCGGTGCGCCCGCGAGCGAGCACATCGCGGCCGGCGAGCGTGTCCGGAAGTGTCGCGGCCTGGATCGGCAGCGGTGCGGTGAAACCCTGTGCGGTCAGCGCGCGCACCAGCGGCGCGTCGACGCCGAGGGTTGCGAAGGTGGCGGCAGGGCTCGATGAACGAGTCGTCATGAGTAGTCGTGGTGCCTTTCGAGCAGCAGAGTCAACCGCAGCGGCGCTGGGGTTGCAGCGGCGCCGGGCTTCGTAGCACGCACGGAGGCTGACCGCTGGGTGGCCGACGCGAAGAGAAGACATCCACGACGGAGGGAGTACGAGTAACCGACACTCCACGGCCCAGCCTATCCTGTCCCGGCGGTTTCTCCGGCATCGCGGAAGAGTGACGGTTCTCTCCTCACCGGGCCGCGTGGATCACCGGGCTGTGTGACCACTCGGCTGGGTGAACCGCTGGGCGGGTTCACAGGTTTCTCCCAGCGCCGTCCCAGCCGGTCGGTGGCGCGGCCGACCATCATGGCAACCATGACCGAAACTGCTATCGCGCCGGGCCGACCGGCGGACGGCATGACGACGCCCGGCCGGGGCCGCACCCGGAGCCTGCCGTGGGAGCACCTGGGACTGGCCGCGCTGCTGGGCGGCACCGCGATCGCCTATCTGTGGAATCTGAGCGCGAACGGCTGGGCCAACTCCTTCTATGCCGCCGCGGTGCAGTCGGGTGCGAAATCGTGGAAGGCGTTCTTCTTCGGTTCCTCGGACTGGGGCAATTCGATCACCGTCGACAAGACGCCGGCGTCGCTGTGGCCGATGGAGATCTCGGCTCGCCTCTTCGGGATGAACAGCTGGAGCATGCTGATCCCGCAGGTGCTGATCGCGGTGGCCGCGGTCGCCCTGCTCCGGTCGACGCTGCGCCGCACCTTCGGCCCCGGGGCCGGGCTGCTCGGCGGGCTCGCGCTGGCGGTCACGCCGGTGGCCACGCTCATGTTCCGCTACAACAACCCGGACGCGCTGCTGGTCCTGCTGATGATCGCCGCGGTATGGGCGATGACGCGTGCTCTCGAGGACGGCAGGTGGCGCTGGCTGCTGCTGTGCGGCGGTTTCGTCGGACTCGGATTCCTGGCCAAGCAGTTGCAGGTGTTGCTGGTCGTGCCCGCGCTGGCGCTGACCTATCTGTTCGCCGGGCCGCCCCGGCTGGGTAAGCGGCTGCTGCAACTGCTCGCCGCCGGGGCCGCCCTGGTGGTCGGCGCCGGATGGTGGGTGTTGGTCGCACAACTGTGGCCGGCCGATTCGCGGCCGTATTTCGGTGGTTCGAAACACAATTCGATCATCGAACTGACGCTCGGCTACAACGGACTGCAGCGGCTCGGCGTCGATTCCGGCGGCGGATTCGGCGGTCCGCCCGGACCCGGCGGGCGCGGCCACGGACCGTCGTTCGGGTCGGAGGCCGGGATCACGCGCCTGTTCAGCGAGACCGTCGGCGGTCAGATCGCCTGGCTGATCCCGGCGGCGCTGATCCTGTGCGTCGCGGCTGTCGTGCTGTGCGGCAAGGCCTCCCGCACCGACACCCGGCGGGCCGCGCTGCTGCTGTGGGGTGGCTGGGCGCTGGTCACCGCCCTGGTGTTCAGCTTCATGAAGGGAATCTTCCACCAGTACTACACCGTTGCCTTGGCGCCCGGCGTCGCCGGTGCGGCCGCGATCGGTGCTGTCGTGCTGTGGCGACAGCGCGATCGGCTCCCGGTCCGCATCGTTCTGGCCGCGGCGGCCGGGCTGACGACGGTCACCGCGGTGATCCTGCTCGATCGCACCCCGGATTTCGTGCCGTGGTTGCGGTGGATCATCGGTGTAGCGGGCGCGGTCGCGACCGTCGCGCTGGTGATGCCGCAACCGCGCCGGACGGCCGCCTGGACGGCCGTCCTCGCGGTGGTCGTCGCGATCGCCGGCCCGGTGGCCTACTCGATCCAGACCATCGCCTCCGCCCACAACGGCGGCATCGTCCTGGCCGGACCGAAGACCAGCGGTGGGTTCGGCTTCGGCTTCGGACCGGGCGGCCCAGGTGGCGCGTGCGGACCCGCCGGGCCGGGCATGCCGGGCGGTACCGGCAGCGGACCCTCCACACCCGCGCCGGGCGTGAACGGAACTCGTCCGGGTGTCCCGGGCCAGGAGGTACCCGGCGCCCAACCTGCTGGGGCGGAGAACGGATGCGCGCCGGCCGGACTCGGCGCAGGACCGGCGACCGGCGGTTCGGATTCGGCCGGCACCGCCCAGCCTCCCGGACAACCGGGCCGGGTGCCGCGGTCCGGCGAGCCGGCGGCGACCGGGCCCGGCTCCGGGCAGCGTGCATCCACCGACCGCCCGTCCGGTCCCGGCATGGGTGAGCGGACGAATCAGCAGTTGATCGATCTGCTGAAGAACACCGGCGCCGGTTACACGTGGGCGGCCGCGGCGATCAGTTCGATGGGTGCCGCGGACCTACAGCTCGATTCCGGCTACGCGGTCATGCCGATCGGCGGATTCGGTGGCGGCGATCCGTCCCCGACCCTCGATCAGTTCCGCGCCGATGTCGCACAGGGGCGCATCCACTACTTCGTCGGGTCCCAGCGGCGCGGCCCCGGATCGGGGGAGACCTCGGCGGCGAGCCGGATCGCCCAGTGGGTCGAGAGTACATACGCGGCGACCGATGTCGGCGGTACCAAGGTCTACGACCTGACGGCGCCGACGGCCGCCCGGTAACCAGCGCGGCGGGTGGCGGCCCCGCGCCGTCACCCACCGCGCTTCGGTGCGGCAGACTGCGACCATGACCGGAGCCACGGCGTCGAAATACAGTGCGGGAGTTCTGCTGTTCCGGCATGCCCCGCGGCTGCAGGTGTTGCTCGGACATATGGGCGGTCCGTACTGGGCGCGCAAGGATGCCGGTGCCTGGTCGGTCCCCAAGGGCGAGTACGCACCGGATTCCGAGGATGCCCGGACGGCCGCGGCGCGTGAGTTCACCGAGGAACTGGGCCTGCCCGTACCCGACGGTGAGTGGATCGCGCTGGGGGAGTCGCAGTACGGCAGCGGTCGCTCCCGTAAGCAGGTCACCGTGTGGGCCGTGGCGGGTGACCTGGATCCGGAGCAGGTGGTCCCCGGCACGTTCGAGATGCAGTGGCCGCCGAGATCCGGCCGCATGCAGACGTTCCCGGAGATCGATCGGGTCGAGTGGCTCGAACCGGAGCTCGCGCGCGAGAAGATCGTCGCTGGTCAGCGTCCCTTTCTGGACCGGCTCACCGAGGTGCTCGCCGACGGCTGAGGTTCAGCGGTAGGCGTCGGCGATCCCTTCACCACCGGATTCGACGAGCCGTACACCCTGGAGTTCGTGGACGGTCAGCCGATGAGCGGGGCGCGCCCCGTCCCACGTCGGGACGAGGTTGCGACGACGCGCGGCGTAGGCGGTCATGAGATCGCGTGCCAGCCGGGCCGGCGACACCCGGTCGACCGCGGCCCGCCGCAGGATCACCACCAGCAGATGGTGCGGAATGTCCTCGGGATCGGCGAGCGGCCGGAACGTTCTCGCCCGCACCGGAACCGACAGCGGCGCAGCCGTTTCCGCGTCCACGAATTCGGTGATCGCGTCCGGCAATTCGGCTGCGATCACCGGCGTCGGCACCAGTCGTGGCAACACCGCGGCGGTCGCGGACAAAACCCGGGGCGCCGCACTCGAACCGGGCATCGGGTACACGGTGCGTAGCTGTTCGTGCCGCGCGATCAGATCGGCGAAGGCGTCGCGCAATCCGACGGCATAGAGATATCCCGTGAAATGCACGGTGAACGATGCCGTTCCCGCGGGCGTCGGGCCGACGGGCGACACGGCGGGGACCACCGCGGCGGTAGAGCGCAGTTCCATGCGGCATTTCCGTTCCTCGTCCGTACCCCAGTCCCGGCGGGCACACGCGGAGCCTAACTCCGAACACGCGTCCGCGCTGTTCGACGGGTACGGGCGAGGGTTATCGGCCGTACGGCCAGCGCCAGTCGGCCACCTCCGGAATATCGGCGCCGTGCTCGCGCGTCCAGATACGCGCGGCCAGACGGGCATCGGCCATGTCCTGGCGCAGCCCGGCCGCCTGGGTGCCCAGTCCGGGAACGCGGTCGATCACATCCATCACCAGGTGATAGCGGTCGAGGTCGTTGAGCATCACCATGTCGAACGGGGTGGTCGTGGTGCCTTTCTCCTTGTATCCGCGCACGTGCAGCCCGGAGTGGTTGGTGCGCTGATAGGTGAGCCGGTGGATCAGCCAGGGATAGCCGTGGAAGGCGAAGATGACCGGGCGATCCCGGGTGAACAAGGTGTCGAATTCGCGATCGGGCAGGCCGTGCGGATGTTCGTCCGCCGGCAGCAGCCGCATCAGATCGACCACGTTCACCACGCGAATGCGCAACTGCGGCAAGCGTTCCCGCAGAATGGCGGCGGCCGCCAGCGTCTCCAGGGTCGGTACGTCGCCGGCGCAGGCCAGCACCACATCGGGAGTCGTGCCCGTCGCGTCGTTGTGGCCGGCCCATTCCCAGATACCGGCCCCGCGGGCACAGTGCAGCCGCGCCTCGTCGACCGACAGCCAATCCGCCTGCGGCTGTTTGCCGGCCACCACCACGTTCACGTAATGGCGCGACCGCAGGCAGTGGTCGTAGGTCGACAGCAGCGTGTTGGCATCCGGCGGCAGGTAGACGCGCACGATCGAAGGCTGCTTGTTCATCACCACATCGAGGAAACCCGGGTCCTGATGGGTGAATCCGTTGTGATCCTGCCGCCACACATGGGAGGTCAGCAGATAGTTCAGGCTCGGAACGGGCCGGCGCCACGGCACCGCGCTGCTGGCGTCCAGCCATTTCGCGTGCTGGTTGAACATCGCGTCGACGATGTGGATGAAGGCCTCGTAACAGGTGAACACACCATGCCGCCCGGTGAGCAGATAGCCCTCCAGCAAGCCCTGGCACATATGTTCCGACAGCACCTCGATCACGCGGCCGCGGCGGTCCAATTTGACGTCGAATTCCCCGATGTCGGCCTGCCAGTTGCGGCCGGTGACGGTGAGGACGTCCTGGAGCCGGTTACTGGCCAATTCGTCGGGTGCGAGGATCAGAAAATTGTCGCGGTTGGCAGCGGTGACGTCGCGCAGCCACGTGCCCAGCACCTGGGTGGCCTCGTGCGAGGTGGCGCCCGGCGCGGGAACCTCCACGCCGTAGCGGCGCCAATCCGGCAGTCGCAGATCCTGCATCGTCGCGCCGCCGTTGGCCACCGGATTGGCGCTCATCCGCCGCGGCCCCGCCGGGACCTGGCGCAGCAACTGCGGATACGGGCGGCCGTCCTCGTCGAACAGTTCCGCGGGACGATACGACTGCAGCCACTGCTCGAGCACCCGGCGGTGACCGTCGTCGGAACGCGCGGCGGGGAGCGGCACCTGATGGGCGCGGAAGGTGCCCTCGACCTGTTCGCCGTCGACCACCGGCGGGCACGTCCAGCCCTTCGGCGTGCGCAGCACGATCATCGGCCAGCGGGGCCGTGTCCCGTCACCGCTCTCGCGCGCGGCGCGCTGGAATTCGGCGATGCGGTCCAGGCTGCGATCCAGCGCGGCGGCCATCGCCTGGTGTACGGCGGCGGGGTCGTGCCCGGCGACGATGATCGGGTCATAGCCGTACCCGTGCAGCAGCGACAGCAGTTCGGATTCCGGAATGCGGGCCAGCAGGGTCGGATTCGCGATCTTGTATTCGTTGAGCGCCAGAATCGGCAGCACCGCGCCGTCGCGCGCCGGATTGAGGAATTTGTTCGCATGCCAGCTGGTCGCCAGCGGCCCGGTCTCGGCCTCGCCGTCCCCGACCACGCAGAACACGGTCAGGTCGGGATGGTCGAGCGCGGCGCCGTAGGCGTGCAGCAGGGAATAGCCGAGTTCGCCGCCCTCGTGGAAGGAACCCGGCGTCTCGGGCGCGCAATGGCTGGGCACGCCGCCGGGATAGGAGAACTGTGCGAACAGCGCGCCCATCCCGTCCCCGTCGCGCGAAATATTGCTGTACAGCTCGGAATACGTGCCTTCCAGCCAGGCACATGCATTCGGCCCCGGCCCTCCGTGTCCGGGCCCGGCGACGAAGACCGCGTCCAGATCGCGGGCCTGGATCGCCCGATTGGCATGGGCCCATACCAGATTCAGTCCCGGCACGGTTCCGAAGTGCCCGAGCAGACGCGGTTTGATGTGTTCGGCCGCCAGCGGGGTACGCAGCAGGGGATTGGCCGTCAGATAGATCTGACCCACCGCCAGATAGTTCGCCGCGCGCCACCACGCGTCCAGATCGGCGAGTTCGTCCGGTGAGAGCGGGCCGGGAACCTCGGCCAGTCGATACGGTTCGGGTGCGATCGTGGCCCCGCCGCTGCCGCCGATATTGTCGGCCGCCGTATCCGCGCCGGTCGGGTCGGTGGCCGGGATCCGTCCTTCCGAACTCGCCAAGTCGGTCACGATCGTGCTCCTCGCAGTGGGGTGTTCGGGTAACCGCTTCGGATGGAGACTCGACGCCAGGCTACCGGGCCGCGGCGATCCCGGGCCGATCCGCACCCGCAGCCCGGGTATCCGCACCCGCTGCCGGAAAACCTCCCGGCCCGCCGGATCGAACGGCGGTGACGGGGCCCACAGCCGGTTCGTCCGCCGCACCGATTAGGGTGCGGCGCATGCAGACTTTGGCCAGGATCATCGGCACGGCCGCCGTCGCGGTCGCGGCGGTCGCCCTCACCGCCTGCGGCGGCAACGACGACAACGGCTCGGCGACGACCTCGAGCACCGTCGCAGGCGCCCAGCCGAGCGCGGGCACCTCGGCCGCCGCGGCTCCCACGGCGAGCCACGGCCGCGAATGCACCGCCGACGACATCGGTGTCACCGGCGGCTTCGGCCAGGCGCCGACCATCACCATTCCCGACAATTGCGATCCGCCGAAGCAGCTGGTCACCAAGGATCTCGTCGAGGGCACCGGCCCGGCGGCGGCGACCGGCCAGCCGGTGGAGATGAACTACACGCTGGTCACCTGGTCGGACAAGAAGAAGCTGGACAGCTCCTTCGACCGCGGCCAGACCTTCCCGCTCACCCTCGGTACCGGTGAGGTCATCCAGGGCTGGGACCAGGGCCTGATCGGTATCAAACAGGGCGGCCGCCGCCTGCTGATCATCCCGCCCGACCTCGGCTACGGCCAGGGCGGCCAGGGTGTGAAACCCAACGAAACCCTCGTCTTCGTCACCGATGCCGTGAAGGTCGGTTGATCGACGCCTTCGGCGACAAAGCCGCCGCCGACCGAGGCGGGCCAGCCGATTGCGGCCCGAATACCGCTGTCGACTACCCTTGATCGGATGCGATTTCGGGGGGAAACAGCGCCGTTGTACGGCGGCACCCGAACATCGTCGCCGGCGGATCACACCTCCGTCCGGCGACCACACAGACCAGTGAACAACGAACAAGGAGCATGTCCGTGAAGAGCACCGTCGAGCAGCTGAGCCCGACCCGGGTCCGCATCAATGTCGAGGTGCCCTTCGAGGAGCTGAAGCCGGACTTCGACAAGGCGTACCGGGCGCTGGCCCAGCAGGTTCGCATTCCCGGCTTCCGTCCGGGCAAGGCCCCGGCCAAGCTGCTCGAGGCCCGCCTCGGTCGCGGCGCCATCCTGGAGCAGGTCGTCAACGACGCGCTGCCGGCTCGCTACAGCGAGGCCGTCACCGCCTCCGAGGTGAAGGTGCTCGGCCAGCCCGAGATCGAGATCACCAAGATCGAGGACGGCGACGAGCTGGCGTTCACCGCCGAGGTCGACGTCCGTCCCGAGATCGCGCTGCCCGACTACGAGAGCATCGAGGTCACCGTCGATCCGCTGAGCATCGGCGACGAGGACATCGACCAGCAGCTGCAGTCGCTGCGCCAGCGCTTCGGCACCCTGAAGAGCGTCGAGCGCGCCGTGCAGGAGGGCGACTTCGTCTCCATCGACCTGTCGGCCACCGTGGACGGCGAAGAGGTCTCGGAGGCGACGACCTCCGGTCTGTCGCACGAGGTCGGCTCCGGCCAGCTGATCGAGGGACTGGACGACACCCTCGTCGGCCTGAAGGCGGAGGAGTCCAAGGACTTCACCTCCACCCTGGTGGCCGGCGAGCACGCCGGTAAGGAAGCCGTCATCACCGTGAAGGTGAACTCGGTCAAGGAGCGCGAGCTGCCCGAGGCCGACGACGAATTCGCCCAGATGGCAAGCGAATTCGACACCATCGACGAGCTGAAGGAAGATCTGCGCAAGCGGGTCGAGCAGAGCAAGAAGGTGGAGCAGGCCGGCGAGATCCGCGACAAGGTGCTCGAGGCGCTGCTGGACAAGACCGAGGTGCCGCTGCCCGAGGCCGCGGTGCAGGCCGAGGTCGACGCCGTGCTGCACGACGCGGTGCACGGCTTCGACCACGACGAGGCGAAGTTCGCCGAGGCGCTCGAGGCCCAGGGCAGCACCCGCGAGGAGTTCGACAAGGACTCCAAGGAAGCCGCCGAGAAGTCGGTGAAGACCCAGCTGCTGCTGGACGCGATCGCCGAATCGGAGAACACCCAGGTCGGCCAGCAGGAGCTGACCGAGCGGATCCTGTTCCAGTCGCAGCGCTACGGCATGGCGCCGGAACAGTTCATCCAGCAGATCCAGCAGGCCGGACAGCTCGGCGCGATCTTCGCCGACGTGCGCCGGGGTAAGGCGCTGGCCGGCGTGGTGCTCAAGGCCAAGGTCACCGACACCGACGGCAACACGGTCGACACCGCCGAGATGTTCGGTGAGCCGGCCGAGACGGTGGCGGATTCCGAGGGCGCCGCGGAGTCGGCCGAGAACGCCGCCGAGTAGCCATCGGCGACATATGAGTCAGCTGTAAGCGAAGCAAGGCGGTACCGGGAGTTCGGTGCCGCCTTGTTTCGTTAGGGTTTGTGTCAACCGAATCAGGCCGCGGTCGGACGTCGGGGACGGAGGCGGTAGCTTGCGTAACCACGAAGGGCCCCGGAAGACCGCATATTGGACAGAGGCTGTGCCGGCAGGCATCGTGCCGGCGAGAGAGGGCAGGTATCCGTGACAATCAATCAGGCTGTGGCACCTTTGAAGTCGGGGCCGGTCATGACATCCGCGACTGCTGGGCTCAACCTCAGTGATTCGGTGTACGAGCGTTTGCTCCGCGACCGCATCATCTTCCTGGGCACCCAGGTCGACGACGACATCGCCAACAAGCTGTGCGCGCAGATCCTGCTGCTCACGGCCGAGGACCCGAACCGCGACATCTCGCTCTACATCAACTCCCCCGGTGGGTCGGTCACCGCGGGCATGGCCATCTACGACACCATGCAGTTCGCCGAATGCGATATCGCGACCATCTCGTTCGGCCTGGCGGCCTCGATGGGCCAGTTCCTGCTCACCGCGGGCACCAAGGGCAAGCGCTACGCGCTGCCGCACACCCGGATCATGATGCACCAGCCCTCCGCCGGTATCGGTGGTAGCGCGGCCGACATCTCGATCTACGCCGAGCAGCTCGCCCACACCAAGCGGGAGCTGAACGAACTGCAGGCACAGCACACCGGACAGTCCGTGGAGCAGGTCACCGCCGACGCCGACCGCGACCGCTGGTTCACCGCGGCCCAGGCGTTGGAGTACGGCTTCATCGACCACGTGATCACCAATGCCCGCCAGGCGAACGGCGCCGGTAACTGAGCGCGAAACCGCTCATCCCCCATCGACTTTGGAGACGAAGATGACCCTGATCGACCCGCGTGCCGGCCTGTCCGGTAGCGCACCGGCGAGCCCGCAGGCCCGGTACATTCTGCCGTCGTTCATCGAGCACTCGAGCTTCGGCGTCAAGGAGTCCAACCCCTACAACAAGCTGTTCGAGGAGCGCATCATCTTCCTCGGCGTGCAGGTGGACGACGCCTCGGCCAACGACATCATGGCGCAGCTGCTGGTGCTGGAGTCGCTCGATCCCGACCGCGACATCACCATGTACATCAACTCGCCCGGTGGTTCCTTCACCTCGCTGATGGCCATCTACGACACCATGCAGTACGTGCGTGCCGATGTCGCGACGGTCTGCCTGGGCCAGGCGGCCTCGGCGGCGGCTGTGCTGCTGGCGGCGGGCACCCCGGGTAAGCGGGCCTGCCTGCCGAACGCCCGCGTGCTGATCCACCAGCCGTCGCTGGAGGGTGGCATCCAGGGCCAGGTCTCCGATCTGGAGATCCAGGCCGCCGAGATCGAGCGCATGCGCCGGTTGATGGAGACCACGCTGGCCCGCCACACCGGTAAGGATGCCGACACCATCCGCAAGGACACCGATCGCGACAAGATCCTGACCGCCGACGAGGCCAAGGATTACGGGATCATCGACACGGTGTTCGACTACCGCAAGCTGAGCGCCCAGAAGAAGTGATCCAGAAGAAGTGATCCGGCCGCGGGGCTCGCCGAGCTGGCCCCGCGGGCGCTGGTCCGGGCGGCGGAGCGAGGTCGGCACCGCCCGGATCGGCAGCCGGGATGGCCGTGGTGAGAGCGCGTCGGGTGAGCTTTCCGACACTCTCTCCGCGAGAAACATCCTCGAGTTGTCGACCTCCGTCGCGTCGACCGGGTACGGTCGGTCTAGGGACCTTGGCTCATGGGGTGTCGGCATGAACGACCGACCCGGACGACATACGCCGAAGTGCGAGAATCCGATCGACGCGCGACACTGATCGGATGCACGGCGGGTAGCGTTGTTCGAAGGCGGCTTGTCGGCATCCGGGACAGACGGTTGCACGCGGACAAGGAAGTAGGGACCCACGAGATGGCGCGCATCGGTGATGGCGGCGATCTGCTGAAATGCTCGTTCTGCGGAAAGAGTCAGAAGCAGGTCAAGAAGCTCATTGCGGGACCAGGGGTGTACATCTGCGACGAGTGCATCGACCTCTGCAACGAGATCATCGAAGAGGAGCTGGCCGAGTCGAGTGAGGTCAAACTCGACGAGCTGCCCAAGCCGGCCGAGATCCGGGAATTCCTCGAGCAGTACGTGATCGGCCAGGATTCGGCCAAGCGGACGCTGGCCGTGGCCGTCTACAACCATTACAAGCGCATCCAGGCCGGTGACAAGGGCCGCGACAGCCGCGGCGAGCCGGTCGAGCTGATGAAGTCGAACATTCTCATGCTCGGCCCCACCGGCTGCGGTAAGACCTACCTCGCGCAGACGCTGGCCAAGATGCTCAACGTCCCCTTCGCCATCGCGGACGCCACCGCGCTGACCGAGGCCGGCTATGTCGGTGAGGATGTCGAGAACATCCTGCTCAAGCTGATCCAGGCCGCCGATTACGACGTCAAGCGCGCCGAGACCGGCATCATCTACATCGACGAGGTCGACAAGATCGCCCGCAAGAGCGAGAACCCGTCGATCACCCGCGACGTCTCCGGTGAGGGCGTGCAGCAGGCGTTGCTGAAGATCCTCGAGGGCACCCAGGCGAGCGTGCCGCCGCAGGGCGGGCGCAAGCATCCGCATCAGGAGTTCATCCAGATCGACACGACGAACGTGTTGTTCATCGTGGCCGGCGCCTTCGCCGGGCTGGAGAAGATCGTGCAGGACCGGGTCGGCAAGCGCGGCATCGGTTTCGGCGCCGAGGTCCGGTCCAAGGCCGAGATCGACACCGCCGACCACTTCGCCGAGGTCATGCCCGAGGATCTGATCAAATTCGGCCTGATCCCCGAATTCATCGGCCGCCTGCCGATGGTCGCCTCGGTGACCAACCTCGACAAGGAATCTCTGGTCCGCATCCTGTCCGAGCCGAAGAACGCACTGGTGAAGCAGTACGTGCGCCTGTTCGAGATGGACGGTGTGGACCTGGAGTTCACCAAGGACGCCCTGGAGGCGGTGGCGGATCAAGCCATCCTGCGCGGCACCGGCGCCCGCGGTCTGCGCGCCATCATGGAAGAAGTGCTGCTGCCGGTGATGTACGACATCCCGAGCCGCGACGATGTCGCCAAGGTGGTCATCAACGCCGAGACGGTCAACGACAACGTGCTGCCGACCATCGTGCCGCGCAAGCGTCAGGCGGCCGAGCGCCGCGAGAAGTCGGCCTGAGCGGAGAGCGTTTCCGAAAGCTGCGAAAGGGGCGGGAGGTCTGAACCTCCCGCCCCTTTTCCGTGCCCGCGATCCGGAATCGCTTCTTGCTCAGTCCTGTGCCCAGGGCACTCGGCAGGAATCGGTGCTGAAGCCTTGCGCGGTGATGCCGAGCGCCGAATACGTACGGGCGCGGGAATTCTCCAGCGCGATCTGATAACTCAACTCCACGACGCCCGCGTCACCGAAGCGGGCCCGCAGGTCCTCGATCTGCTCATCGGTGACCGTGGTGGGAGTGGCGGTCATGGCGTCGGCGTAGCCGATCGCGGCGCGCTCGTCCGCGCTGTAGGCCGACGAGGTCCGGTACTCGGCGATCTGCTTCAGCTTGTCGATATCGAGGTGGCTCAGCCGCATCAGCATCGTGCCGAAATCGACGCACCAGGAACAGCCGATCGTCCAGGCCACCCGGTAGACCGCGATCTCGAGAACATCGTCGGGAACAACAGAGCTGGCGCGGCCGACCAAAGACTCGTGGGCCGCGTACGCCGTGAGCATTTTCGGATGATTGGCGAGCACAGCCATCGGCTCGGGCACCTCGCCGAACCTGCGTTTGCTGACGCGGTACATATACCGGGTCAGTGGGCCCGCCTGCTGCGGCGGCACCGGGGGAATGCGGGTGGCACTCATGATTCTCCCTTCGGAAGACGGTTCACCCCTTGGACGAGACGCCGTCCCTCGATGTGACGGGGCCGAAATGTGATGCCGGTCTCATCCCTCCGAGCGTAGTCGCGGTGAGCCAGAAAGTCGTAAGCGTAGACATATGGTATGTGTCAGCCTACGATAAGTTCATGACTAATATTTCCGCGCTCGATCGCAAGGCGGTCGACTACAGCGTGACGATCGTGTCGAAGGTGGGCCGTGGCGATCTGCACCGGCCCACACCCTGTGGCGAATGGGATCTGACCCAACTGCTCACCCATATGGCCGCGCAGCATCGCGGCTTCGCGGCCGCCGCGCGTGGCCACGGTGGCGATCCGGCCGTCTGGCAGCTGGATCCACCGGCGGATCCGGTGGCGGTGTATCGCGAGGCGGCGGCCGATGTGACGGCGGCCTTCTCCGAAACCGGTGTGCTGGAAAGGGATTTCGCACTTCCGGAATTCGGTCCCGGGTTCACCGCTGCGGGCGGTCAGGCCATCGGCTTCCATCTCATCGACTACGTCGTGCACGGGTGGGATGTGGCCCGGGCGATCGGTCTGCCCTACGAGCTGGATCCGGAACTGGCGGAGCCCGCCTTGCGGATCGCCGAGGCGGTGCCCGACGGAGACTTTCGCTTGCAGCCGGGTTCGGCGTTCGCGCCCGCGGTGCCGAATGTCGACCCCTCCGATCCGCTCGCTCGGATCCTCGGCCTGCTGGGCCGATCGCCGTCATGGCCGGCAGGGGCGAAATAGGCGTTCGCTCAATGGAATTGCGCATCCCGGCGCCCGAGCTCGCGGCGGCGCCGGCGAAGTCGGCCGGACCGCGGCGGAAGCGGACCGGCGAGCACGTATCTTGTTCGGCATGGCGGATGCGCAGCGACCCGATCTGGCGGCGATGATCGTCCCGCTCGGACGTGCCCTGATGGCGGCCGAGCGGCCGGTACTCGAATCGCACGGGCTGACGATGTGGGCGTATTCGGTGCTGCTGGCGTTGGGCCGGGGGCCGGCGCGAGGGCAGGGGGTGCTCGCGGAGGAGATCGGCGCCGACAAGACTCGCATCATCGCCGTCCTCGACGATCTGCAGGAACGTGGCCTGATCGAGCGCTATCCGGATCCGGCCGACCGGCGGGCCCGCCTGCTGGCCGTGACCGAGGCGGGGCAGGCCCTGGTGCAGGCGGCACAGGCCGATATCCAGGCCAAGGAAGAAGCGCTGCTCGGCCGCCTGGATGCGGCGGACCGGGCTGGATTCCTCAACGCCCTGATGGCGCTTGCGGTGGTTCCCCGCGCCGACATCGTCGATGCCGGCGCGGATTCGCAATAGAAGTATCGAGTTCTGGCGGTAGCGCGTGGAGCTGGTCGGAGGCGGTGACGACCGGTTGCCCCGTCGCGCCCGTTGCCGAAGATCGCCGTTGATCTTCCGTGGTTCGCCGTTGAACCTTTTCTCCGATGCTTGCTCATCGCCGACGGGAGCGAGCCCGTTACTGCTGTTCGCAGGGCCTTTCCCGGCGGCGGCTGGGCGGTTGCCTCACCTACTACGACGGCGCGGGAACCGGATATTCATCGGCGCCGGATCGCGCAGCTGCGCGCGCTCCCGCGGTGCGGCCACGACGACGACGGCGGCGAGTGCCGGCAGCAGCACGGCGGCGATCAGGCTGAGGGCGAAATTGCCGCCGCTCATCTGTTCCGGCTTGTGCGCGGCGTGGTAGATGAGGTGGGGAATTCCGAAGACCAGCCAGCCGATCCCGGCGACTCGGGCCACCACACTGTCGCGGTAATACAGCGCCGCCAGGCTGACCGCGCCGAAGCCGAGGAAGAATGCCCCGACGTCGGTGGCCAGGTGGTGGTTGTAGGGGCCGTCCATGCCCACCCAGTTCAGCCCGAAGCCGGGGAAGCTGCGAAACCACGGTTCGGGCAGCAGTAGCGCCCAGAGTCCGACCACGAGGCCGTTGATCGCCAACAGCCACAACGAGATTCTGGTGATCAGCCAGCGGCGGCGGTTGACGTCCAGGCGCATGCGCACCTGGACCCCCTCACCCATGCCGTGTACCGAAATCCGCATCGCGCGCCCTCCCGTCCGCCGGTTGTCGCCTTACGGTAAGCCGGGCAGAAGGGAGGGACAAGAGGTGGAAGGCCTACGGCGATGCCGTCGCGGGACTCAGATCTTTTCGCTGATCAGGTCGTCGGGTCCCCAGTAGGCCCGCATGCTCGTGATCCGGCCCTGCTCGTCGAATTCCATGGCGTCGATGGCCGAGAGGGTCATGCGGTGGCCGCCGGCCTCGCCGACGAGGGTGAACGAGACGGCGGCGTGATTGCCCACGATGCGGGCGGCGTGCAGCTCGGTCTTGCGTTCCATGGACTCCAGCGCCTGGTAGAGCTGGCCGATGGCCTCGTGCCCGTGGCGCGGGTCGCTGCCGATCGGGTCCTCGACGACGGCATCGGGTGCGTAGAGCGACAGGATTTCCGAGGTCGGACCGGTGGCCACCAACTGCACGTAGCGTTCGGCCGTTTCGCGGATCTGCTGCGCTGCCATGTGAACTCCCAAGAATTGAAACGTGTTCTAGTTGGCAGGGTAGCAGGGTTCCACGGATCGGGGCGCCGGTTCGCGGGTCAGGTGCCGGTGGCTGCCGCGGGTGCGGTCTCGAGCCGGTCGAGCCCGCTGTAGATGTTCATCGTGTCGCCACGCAGGAAGCCGACCAGGGTGAGGCCGTTGTCGGCGGCCAGGTCGACGGCCAGCGAACTGGGCGCCGAGACCGCGCCGAGCACCGGGATCCCCGCCATGACCGCCTTCTGGACGAGTTCGAACGAGGCCCGGCCACTGACGATCAGAAGGGTGTCGTGAGCCGGTACGCGCCCCTCGCGCAGCGCCCAGCCGATCACCTTGTCCACCGCGTTGTGCCGGCCGATGTCCTCGCGCACGGCCAGCACGGTGCCGTCGGGGGTGAACAGCCCGGCCGCGTGCAGTCCGCCGGTGGCATCGAACACCGTTTGGCGCGAACGCAACTCATCGGGCAGGGCGGCCAGCAGCGCCGGATCGACGCGCGGCGACCCGGTCGGCAGCCGGAAGCGGCTGCGCGTGCGCACCTGATCCAGCGCGGTGGTGCCGCACAACCCGCACGAACTGTTGGTCACGAACCCACGGGGCTGGACGGCAACGGTACGGCGCAGCTGGATATCGAGCACGTTGTAGGTGTTGCGACCTTCGTCGTCGGTCCCCGCGCAGTACCTCGCCGACACGATGTCGTCCGCCGACTCGATGATGTTCTCGCTGAACAGGAATCCGTGCAGCAGGTCGATATCGTTGCCGGGGGTGCGCATGGTGACGGTAAGCGCCGTCCCGTCGACGCGCAGTTCCAGCGGCTCCTCCACGGCGAGCGTATCGGGCCGGGAGACGATGCCCGCGGGCGTGATGCGCCGGGTGGGTCTGCGCGCGGTTACTCTGCTCACACGCTTCCTCGCAGTTCTGGTCGGTGCCGCCGCACGGCCGGGCGGTCAGGCGGTGGTGTGGCGGTGCGGTTCCAGCCGGATCACGACCGCCTTGGAGACCGGGGTGTTGGAGCGCTCGGCGACGTGGTCGAGCGGGACCAGCGGGTTGGTCTCGGGGTAGTAGGCCGCGGCATTGCCGCGCGGCGTCGCGTAGCCGACGATCCGGAAACCGGTGACCCGGCGCTCGACGCCGTCTCTGAATTCGGAGATCAGATCCACGAGATCGCCGTCGGTGTAACCGAATTCGGCGATATCGTCCGGATGCACCAGTACCACGCGCCGTGCGTTGTGGATGCCCCGATAACGGTCGTCGAGGCCGTAGATCGTCGTGTTGTACTGGTCGTGGCTGCGCAGCGTCTGCAACAACAGCCGCCCCTGCGGGATCCGCGGCCAGTGCAGGTCGTTGACCGCGAAGTTGGCCTTCCCGGAGGCGGTGCGGAATTCGCGGTTGTCGCGGGGCGGATGTGGCAGCTGGAAACCGTTGCGACTGCGCACCTTCCGGTTGTAGTCGGCGCAGCCGGGCACCACCCGGGAGATGGCGTCGCGGATGTGGTCGTAGTCGCGACGGAACCGCTCCCACGGCACGGGATGAGCGGGGCCGAACAGCGCGAGTGCCAGCTCACAGACGATCGCGACCTCACTGCGCAGATCCTCGCTCACCGGCTGCAGCCGTCCGGTGGACAGATGCACCATCGACATCGAATCCTCCACCGACACCTGCTGTTTCGTCCCGTCCTGCAGATCGAGGTCGGTGCGGCCGAGGGTCGGCAGAATCAGTGCGGTGCGGCCGTGCACGACATGGCTGCGGTTGAGTTTGGTCGAAATCTGCACGGTCAGCTCGCAGGCGCGCAGAGCGGCCTCGGTGACCTCGGTATCCGGGGTCGCCGAGACGAAGTTGCCACCCATGCCGACGAACACCTTCGCGCGCCCGTCGCGCATGGCGCGGATGGAATCGACCGTGTCCCAGCCATGTTCGCGCGGCGCGGTGATGCCGAATTCGGAATCCAGTGCGTCGAGAAAACTCTCGGGCATCTTCTCCCAGATGCCCATGGTCCGGTCGCCCTGGACATTGGAATGTCCGCGCACCGGGCACACTCCCGCACCCGGTTTGCCGATCATGCCGCGCAGCAGCAGCAGATTCGTCGCCTCCTCGATGGTGGCGACGCCGTGGCGCTGCTGCGTCAGGCCCATGGCCCAGCAGATGATGGTGGACTTCGAGCGGGCCAGCAGCTCGGCGGTACGGTCGAGCTGTTCGCGGGTCAGGCCCGTCGCCTCGACGACTTCGTCGAGATCCACTGCGCGCATATGCTTTTCGTATTCGGCGAATCCGGCGGTGTGCGCGTCGACGAAGATCCGGTCCACCACGGTGCCGGGGGCGCGATCCTCAGCGTCGAACAGCAGTTTCGCCAAGCCCTGGAACAGGGCCATATCGCCGCCGAGGCGAATCTGCAGGAAGTCGTCGGCGATGGTGACGCCAGTGGTGAAACCCTTCACCGTCTGCGGATCCCGGAAGCCGATCAGTCCGGTCTCCGGCAGCGGATTCACCGCGATCACCGTGGCGCCGTGCGCTTTCGCGGTACTCAGCGCCGAGAGCATGCGCGGATGGTTGGTGCCCGGGTTCTGCCCGGCCACGATGATCAGATCGGCCGCGGCGAAATCGTCGATCGACACCGACCCCTTGCCGATACCGATCGACCGGGTGAGCGCCGCACCGGAGGATTCATGGCACATATTCGAACAGTCGGGCAGATTGTTCGTGCCGAAGCTGCGCACCAGCAGCTGATAGAGAAAGGCCGTCTCGTTGGCGGTGCGCCCGGAGGTGTAGAACACGGCCTCGTCCGGAGAGGACAGGGCGCGCAGCGTGTCCGCGATCAGCCGGTAGGCCTGCTCCCAGGCGATGGGGGAGTAGTGGGTGTCGCCGGGCCGCAACACCATCGGATGGGTCAGACGTCCCTGCTGTCCGAGCCAGTACCCGGTCTTGCCGGCGAGGTCGTCCACCGAGTGGGTGGCGAAGAATTCCGGCGTGACCGTGCGTAGTGTCGCCTCCTCGGCGACGGCCTTGGCGCCGTTCTCGCAGAATTCGGCCGGGCGGCGGTGGCCGGTGGGTTCGGGCCACGCGCAGCCGGGGCAGTCGAAACCGTGGCGCTGATTGACCCGGGCGAGGGTGCGGGCCGTGCGAACGATGCCCATCTCCTCGACGGCCCGGTCGAGGGCGACCGCGACGGCCGTGACGCCGGCGGCCTGCTCCTTCGGCGGGGTCACCGCCAGCTGGGCTTCGTCGATATCGCGAGTCGGCGGTTTGCGGTGCATAGCCCCATCGTCCTCCTGTGCGCGCGGGCCCCGTCTCCGGCCCGCCGATCGCGCGACATCGAGACCGCGAACCGGGCCGCGCCGCCGAGCCTACGGGGTATCGTGCCGACAGACCGTGCGGCGCCGTCGGGGATTTCGCGCACGACAGACGGTCTCGGTTCGCGCTGCGGCGCCTACGACGAGGACGGCATCATGCACGAGACGACGATCGGCGGGCCGCCCCGGCAGCGGGTGTGCCGTCGGGCCGGCACGGTAGTGGCGGGCGGCATCCTCGGGGCCGCGGCGGTGTTCGCGCTCGCCATCCCGCAGACGGCGAATGCCGCGGTGACCAGACTCGGCGCCACCCCCGACATGAACTTCGGTATCGCCACCAATTACGGCAGCGGATGCAGTTACACCCTGCAGGCGAACGTCACCGATCCGGTCGCGCCGGTCACCTTCTACGACAACGGCGCCCCGATCGGCGTGGCGCCGCCCGGCGGTGCGTATGCGCTCATCACCTGGGTTCCGGCGGTCCCGGGGCGGCACACGCTCAGTGCGGTGCAAGCCGGCCGGCCCGCGCAGATGCCCGCGGCGATGCTCGATCTTCCGGTCGGCACCGGCATTCACCTCGGGTATGCCTGCCTGGTCATCGGCGGTTAGAACTCACCCCGGCGAGTGAACATCTCCCTCGCCCGGTAGCCCCGCGTCGGCGGCGAGGACGGCCAGTGCCGACTGCAGGGCGGTGCGCTGCGCTGCCGTCAAGGAGCCGGTGAATTCGCGGTCGATCCGACGCGCCCGCTCCTCGGTCGCGGCGAGCAGTTCGCGCCCGTGGTCGGTGAGGGTGAGGATCTGGCGCCGGCGGTCGTCCGGATCCCGGTCGCGACGGACCGCTCCCAGGCGTTCGAGATGATCGGCCAATGCCACGACCAGGCTGGGCGCGACGCCCAGCCGGGCCGCCAGATCCTGCTGGGAGGCGGCGACGCCGTGATCGAGTGCGACCAGCACGCCGACATGTTTCGGCTTGAGATCCAACTCCTCGATCGCCACGGCGAAACGTTCGGTCACGATCGCGCCCAGAGTGCCGAGGCGGAAGGCGATCGTCGCGGGGACCGCGGTCTTGACGTGCGTCACGCCCACGAGTATATCTTTGCCTGAACGATTCACAACGTGAATGATTCTCGAGGAGAATGATTATGCTGTTGCTGCCCGTGGTCGCCAATTCGGTGGTGGCCGTGATCTCCGGTGTGTCGTGCCTGATCGGCCTGGTGCGACCGCGTCTGGCCTTGGCGGAGGGGGAAGACCTCACCTCCGCGGCGACGTTCTTTCTCGGCGCCTATGCCGCACGGGCCCTGCCGTTGAGTGTGGTGACCGTGGCCGTGCTGGTCGGGGGGAACGAGGCGGCCGCGCTACCGGTGCTGGTGGTCGCGGGACTGGCTCAGATCGGCGATGCGATGGTCGGTGTGCGCCAACGGAATACGCCGATGGCGATCACCTGCGTCGGGTTGGCGGCGGTGCACCTGGGCACGGCGGCATGGCTGTTCGCTCGGTGAGCCGGCCATGCCGCCGTCGATCTCAGCCGACCCGGCTAGGAAGGTGGAACCGCTCGAAAGATACTGTGCCACTTCCCATTTCGGCTGCGTCGAGTTCGTTGCCGTCGGTTCCGGCGCCTTCCGGTCGCAAGCCGAACAGTGCCGCCAGCACGGTCGCCGCACATGCCGCGGCGCCGACCCAGAACGCGATGGTGAACTGACTCTCCTGCGGCAGCGGCAGATGAGGCAGCAGTTTCGCGGTCAGCAAAGTGGTGATGATGGCGCTGGCCAGCGAGCTGCCGACCGTGCGGGAGATCGAATTGATGCCGTTGGCGATTCCGCTCTGGTGATGGGGGACGCTCGCCGCGATCAGCGCCGGCATCGCCGCGTAGGCGAAGCTGATCGCGACGCCGATCACCACGCTCGCCGCGATCACCGAGCCGGTCGCATCGTGTGCCACTGCCAGCCAGGCGAATCCGGCCGCGCCGATCGCTCCCGACAGGGCCAGCACACGACGCCCGCCCAGCCGGCCGACCAGAATTCCGCCCGCGGGCGCGGCCAGCATCGACGACAGCGTCGCGGGCAGCAGGTACTCGACCGAGGCGCGCAGAATCGAGGCGCCGAATCCGTAACCGGCTACCCGTGAGGGCATCTGGGCCAGATACGACACGCCCATGAACTGCATGAACATCGCGAATCCGATGAACATGCCGGACAGATTGGTGAACAGCACCGGCCGGTGGGTGAACATCCGCAGATCGACCAGCGGAGTGCGCACCCGCCGCTCGGTCACCACCCAGGCCACCGCCATCGCGACCGCGCCGGCGAAGCAGGCGATCGTGGTCGCGGAGGTCCAACCCCATTCGTGCCCTTGGGAAATGGGCAGTAGCAGCAGAACCAGGAAGCCGCCGAGTGTGAGCGCGCCAGGCAGATCGACGCTGCCCGGATGCCGCTTACCCGTGGCCGGCACCGCCACCGCGGCCGCCGCCAGCGCCACCACCGACAGCACCGCGGTGAACCAGAACACGATGTGATAGTCCGGGTTCGCCCCCTTGGTCAGCAGACCGGTCGACACCAGGCCGAGGCCGCCGCCGAAGCCGAGCGTGCCGCTGACGATCGCCATTGCGTGATGCAGCCGGCGCGCCGGAATCTCCTCGCGCAGCACGGCCAGGGCCAGCGGGAAGATCGCGGTAGCCACACCCTGCAGCACCCGGCCGACCAGCAGCACGCCCAGTGAATTCGCCAGCGCCGAGACGACGGAACCGGCCGTGGCCACCGCGAGCACGCCCAGCAGGGTCGGCTTCTTGCCGTAGAGGTCGCCGATGCGGCCCAGCAGCGGTGTGAACACCGCGGCCGACAGCAGCGTCGCGGTGGTCACCCAGCTCACCGATGTGGTCGAGACCTGCAGCTTCGTCGCGATCAGGCCCAGAATCGGCACGGCCTGGGTCTGCATGACCGTGACGATCATCGCCGCGAAGGCCAATACGCCGGTCAGCAGCGAACCTCTGCGCTCCACATCCACCTCCAGAAGTTTGAAGACCTATATGTTTGAAGACCTCAAGTATTTAAGGAGTCGACGATAGCCGTTGTCAATCGTTTCGGTAGCATCGGAGCTATGTCACCGGACACAGCGCAGAGCCCGCTGGCATTGCTGATCGCGCGATTCGTCTCGGCCTACCTGCAGGATTTCCTGACCGCGGCCGAGGGGCACGGGCTCACGCTGACCCAGGCCAAACTGCTGCTGGCGCTCAACGAACCGCCCGCCGAACTGCCCATGCGGGTGCTGGCCGACCGGATGGCGTGTGATCCGTCGAATCTCACCGGTGTCGCCGACCGCATGGAAACGCGAGGGCTGGTCCGGCGCACGGTGAATCCCGCCGACCGGCGCGTCAAATATCTCGTGTCCACCGACGCCGGCCGTGAGCTGGCCGCACAGATCCGCGGCTCGCAGGTGCGCGCGTACAAGGCGCTGGCCGAATTGGCGCCGGAGGACGAAGAGGTGCTGCGGGAACTACTGGAACGCCTGGTCCCGAAACTGGAGAACGCGGACTAGCGCCGCGGCGGCGCTGCCTCTCAGGAGGCGAATCGCCCGCTGCGCACAGCACTGTCGCGGTGCTGCGGTGGGAAGCCCGGGCCCAGCCGCGCCGAGACGTCGGCATGCCGCAGGGGTTCTCCGCACTGGGCGCACACCACTTCGGCGTGGGTGTCGTGACCGCAGGTGTCGTGGTGGACGACCACCGGCGGCCCGGCCTCCGGGGCGAGCCAGCGGTCACCCCAGCGCATCATGGCCGTGAGCACCGGGAAGAAATCGCGTCCCTTGTCGGTCAGCCGGTACTCGTAGCGGACCGGGCGATCCTGGTAGGGAACCTTCTCCAGCATCTGCTCCTCCACCAGCCGGGTAAGGCGCTGGGTGAGGACGTTGCGGCTCAGGCCCAGCGTGCGTTCGAAATCGTCGAAACGCGTTGTGCCGTAGAAGGCTTCGCGCAGCACCAGCGGCGTCCACCAGTCGCCGATCAGATCGACCGTGCGGGCGACCGAACAGGGCCAGGTGGCGAAGGTGGTGCGCTTCATGTCCCCACCGTATCGATCCGGGCCGGGACGTACTTGTGCCACGGGGTGCCGACCCATTCGTCGCGTTCGTCGAAGGCGGTCAGCTCGTTGGGCGCCGCCCCGCTGGTGAGGACCTCGTCCGCCTCGACGACGGACAGGCCCAGGCCGTTGGGCAGCGACAGATGTCCACTGCGCATGCGATCGGTCGGCTCGACGGTCACCTGCGCACTGCCGTTGCGGGTGGTGAGCCGCACCTGGTCGCCGGAGGTCAGGCCCAATCGGAGAGCATCGGTGGTGCTGATGCGCAGGGCGCCGCCGGGATCGCGTTTGCGCCAGGCCGGATCGCGCATGATGGTGTTGGCAGTGAAGGCGCGCCGTTCCCCGGCGGCCAGGACGAACGGCCAGTCCCGGTCCTCGGCCGGTGCGGGGAGTGTGGCCAGCGCCGACAGCAGTTCCGGGACGGCGAGGCGGACGATGCCGCCGCGCAGCCGGTTCCAGGTCTCGCCGACCTCGTCGTCGGTGATCACCACGCCGTGCTCGCCGGTGAGGATCGCCTCGAACAGCCGCTCTCCCGCGGCGAGACCGGTGCCGTAGCCGGCTCGCTCGACGCCGGACGGGTTCTTCCGGGCGCAGGTGTACGCGGCGCCCCACAGCACCGCGGCGGCAGCGGCGCCGTCGGGCAGCGTCGGGCCGAGGGTGCGGTAGAGCAGGATCGGAGCCAGCTTCGCTTTCGCCGGATCGGCGAGGACGGCGAGAAATGCCATGGCGAAGGCCTCGCGGCCCTGATCGAGGGCCGCGCGCAGCGGCCGGTAATCGTCCTCGGTCAGGACACCGGCCGCCTCGACCAGCCGGGCGTGGATCTCGGGTTCGGCGAGTACACCCGCCGGAGCGGGGAGCACCGGATGCCGCAGATGGAAGACGTTGCGGGGGAATTCGAAGTTGAAGAAGGTCGCCTCGTACTTCTCGAACTGGGTCGGCGCGGGCAGCACGTAGTCGGCCGCGCGGGCGGTTTCGGTCATCGCCACGTCGATGACGACCACCAGCTCCAGCGCCGCCAGCGCGGCGCGCATCCGGGCCGAATCCGCGAGTGAATGAACAGGATTGGCGCTCTCGATGATCATAGCCCGATAGCGGGCGGGATGGTCGGTCAGGATCTCCTCGGTGATCACATTGCACGGCACCAGCCCGCTGATGATGCGCGCGCCCACGACCGGGCTGCGTGGACCGGAGTCGGCGGGATGGCCACGATCGTGCCCGATCGCCGCCATTCCGGAGAAGGCGTACTGCGTACCGGATTTGCCGAGGTTTCCGGTGAGCAGCCAGAGCAGTTTCTCGACGTAGCTGACCAGGGTCGAGTGGCGGTTCATCTGCACGCCGAGGTCCTCGAGCGCGGCCACCGAATCCGCCGCGGCCAGACGGTGGGTCGCCGCGGTGACCAGGTCGATCTCGACATCGGCCAGGGCGCAGTACTCGTCGATCGGCACCGTGCGCAGCACCGCCGCGACCTCGTCGAAACCTTCGGTGTGCGCGGCCAGCCAGTCGTGGTCGACCAGGTCGTCGCGGACCAGGATCGCCGCCATCGCCGCCAGCAGATAGATATCGGTCCCGGGCCGCAGTTGCAGATGGAAGTCCGCCAGTTCGGCGGTTTCGGTGCGGACCGGGTCGAGCACGATGATCGAGCGCCGGGGATCGCGCGCGATCTCCTTCAACACCGACCGGGCGCGCGGGAAACCGTGGGATTGATACGGGTTCTTGCCGACGAACAACGCCACCTCGGCATGTTCGACGTCCGAGCGGACCGGATGGCCGGTCATCCGCGCGCCGACCCAGAAATCGCCGGTCTTCTCCTGGGCCAGCGCGCTGGATCGATAACGCATGCCGTAGGCGGCCATGGTGGCCGGAGCGTAGGCGCCGCCGAGATGATTGCCCTGGCCGCCGCCCCCGTAGTAGAAGATCGACTCGCCGCCGTATTCGGCGCCGATCTCGCGCAGGCGCGCGGAGATCTCCGAAATGGCGGTATCCCAATCGATTTCGGTGAACGAGCCGTCGGGGTTGCGGCGCAGCGGCGCGGTGAGGCGACCGGTGCGCCCGTTCTGGTACCGATCCAGCTGCAGGGCCTTGTTGCAGGTGTAGCCCGCCGAGGAGGGATGCAGCTTGTCGCCGCGAATCTTGTCGAAGCTGCGGCCGTCGGCGCCCAGCAGCACCTGGATGCCGCAGTTGCACTCGCACAGGATGCATGCCGTCGGATGCCATTCGGTCATAGAGGCAGCGTAGAAGAGTTAGTTCACAAGCGCTACCCACAAACCGGGCGGATGGTCGCCGCGTCGTGCCAGGCTTGGACAGGGGCCGATGAGTTTGTCCGTTCGGCGCCGTCGTACCGGTGAGAGAACGCAATCCCCATCCAGAGGAGCGAGCATGTCCTACACCTTCGAACCCGGAGACCCGTGCTGGATCGAACTGTTCACCGCCGACACCGATCGAGCCGTCGATTTCTACGGCGAGTTGTTCGGCTGGACCGCCGAAAGCGATGAGCAGTACGGCGGATACATCACCTTCCGCAAGGACGGCAATGCCGTCGCCGGCGGGATGCGCAACGACGGCTCGGACGGCGCACCCGATCAGTGGACCGTGTACTTGACCAGTGTCGACGTCCACGCCACCGCCGCCTCCGCCGCCGACCACGGCGGCCGGGTCGTGGCGGAGCCGATGGCCGTCGGCGAGCTGGGCAGTATGGCCGTCCTCGCCGACCCGTCCGGTGCGGCGGTCGGTGCTTGGCAGCCCGGCGTCCACCACGGTTTCGGTTCCTTCGGTGTCGCCGGCGGCGGGAACTGGAGCGGGCACGTCGGGTACCCGTCGTGGTTCGAACTGCACACGCCGGCCTATGCCGACGCGCTGAAGTTCTACCGCGAGGTGTTCGGCTGGCGCGATCCCTTCACCGTCGGTGATTCGCCCGAGTTCCGGTACACGACAATCCATTCCGCCACGCCGATGCTCGGTGGCGTGATGGATTCGGCGGCGTACCTGCCTCCGGGATCGACCGGCGGGTGGCGGATCTACATCGGCGCCGAGGACGTCGACGCCACGGTGAAGCAGGTGGTGAGCCTGGGGGGTTCGGTCGAATCAGAGCCCGAGAACACGCCGTACGGGCGGTTGGCCGCGCTCCGCGATCCGAGCGGAATCGCGTTCAGCGTCGGCGGCAACGCGTCCTGATATGTCATTACCCGGCCGGTAATCGCGCCGGGGGAATGGTCATCGCTACCGTCGAGGTTGTCCCGAGCGGTCGGGAACGCGGAACGAATGTGGGAGCGATGATGTCGGACGAACGGGCGCTGGTGATCGGCGGCGGTGGGGTGGCGGGAATCGCCTGGACGAACGGCGTGATCGCCGGATTGGCCGATGCGGGAATCGATCTCACCGCCGCCGATCTGTACCTCGGCACGTCGGCGGGCGCCAATGTGGCGGCACAGCTGACCAGCGGGCTGACCACGGAGGAGCTGTTCCGCCGCCAGATCGACCCCACGGTGCAGAGCGCCGAGATCGTGCCGGAGGGCAATCCGCTCGAGGGCGTGTGGGAGACGATCAACCGGATCATCACCGAGAGCGGTGGGGATATGGCCGTGGCGCGGCGGCGACTCGGCAACCTCGCCCTGGCGACCGAGACGGTGCCGGAATCCGCCCGGCGCGCGGTCATCGAATCGCGGTTGCCGGTGCACGAATGGCCTCGGCAGCGGCTGCTGATCACCGCCGTCGACGCCGGCACGGGTGAACCGCGTGTCTTCGACCGCGACTCCGGGGTCGCGCTGGTCGACGCGGTAACCGCCAGTTCGGCGGTGCCGCTGGTCTGGCCGCCGCACACCGTCGACGGCGTGCGCTATACCGACGGCGGCGTGCGGACCAGTGTCAATGCCGATCTAGCGGCCGGATTCGATCGGGTGCTGATCATCGCGCCGCTGCCCGATCCGGCGCTGGAAGGTGAGATCGCGGGACTGATCGAACGGGGTGCACGAGTGGAATCGATCGCCCCCGACGAGGCCGCGATCGCCGCCTTCGGGGCGAATCCGCTCGACACCGCCTCTCGTGTGCCGTCGGCGCATGCCGGTCGGGTGCAGGGCAAGTCGGCGGCGGCGCGGATCGCCGAGCTTTGGAGCTAGGCGGCGTCAGGCTCGGCCAGCTGCGAGCACTTCCCGCGCAGACGGAAGGGCGGCGGCTCGGTCGCTGTCGACCAGGCCGATCCGGGTCCGGCGGTCCAGCAGGTCGTCTTCGTCCAGCGCGCCCTCGTGGGTTGTCGCAAAGGCGAATTCGGCACGCAGCACGTCGATACCGGGTGCGACCGGTTCGGCGAGGCGCGGATCGCGCTGCGCCGCGGCGAGTACCTGTGTGGCCTGATCTCCGTAACGCTCGACCAGCACCGGTGGCGCCGCGATCCGGTCGCGTGCCCGCCCGGATACGGCGCCTACCAACGGGATTCGCTTGGTCCGGCAGGGTGCTGCGGTCAGACCGGCGGCGGACACGGCGGCGTCGACCGCGTCCTCGGCCATCTGCCGGTAGGTGGTCAGCTTGCCGCCGACAACGGTGATCGGGCCGCCGGGGGAGTGCAGGACCGCGTGTTCGCGGGAGATGTCGGCGGTGGCGTCGTCGGCGGTGCGCAGCAGTGGCCGCAGGCCCGCGAAGGATCCGCGGATGTCGCTGCGCTGCAACGGTTCCCGGAGCACAGTGTTCACGGTGTCGAGCAGGAAATCGATCTCGGAGTCGGTGGGCTTCGGTTCGTCCGGAACCGGGCCGGGTGCGTCCTCGTCGGTCAGCCCCAGATACACGCGGCCGTGCGCGGCCGGGAAGGCGAAGACGAAGCGGCTGGTACTGCCCGGAATCGGCACGGTCAGCGAGGCGGTGAGACCGCCGAAGGCCGCGGCGTCGAAGACCAGGTGGGTGCCGCGGCTGGGCCGCAACTCGATACTCGGATCGACCCGGTCGGCCCACACCCCGGCCGCGTTGATCACCGAACGTGCTCGTACGGACAGGGTTTCACCGGTCAGCACATCGTGCAGCACCGCGGAGTCGCCGCTCACCCGCTCGGCGCGGACGCGGGTGAGCACGGTCGCGCCGTGCGCCGCGGCGGTGCGCGCGATCGTCACCACCAACCGGGCGTCGTCGACGAGCTGACCGTCCCAGGCCGTCATCCCGCCGCGCAGTCCGGCGCGGCGCAGTGTCGGCGCCAGCCGCAGCGCTTCGGCCGCGGCGACCCGGCGCGATCGCGGCAACACCTCCGGTGAGGTTCCGGCGCTGCGCCGCAGCACATCTCCGGCCAGGAAGCCCGCGCGGACCAACAGTCGCTGTGGCACGGAACCGCCGGAGAACGCCGGGACGAGCTGGGGAATCGAGCGAGTCAGATGAGGTGCGGTGGTGGTGAGCAGGATGTCGCGTTCGACCGCGCTCTCGTGGGCGATACCGACCCCGCCGGAGGCCAGATACCGCAATCCGCCGTGGACGAGTTTCGAACTCCACCGGCTGGTTCCGAACGCCAGATCGTGCGCCTCCACCAGAACGGTCCGCAGTCCGCGCGCCGCCGCGTCCAATGCCACGCCCGCGCCGGTGACACCGCCGCCGACGACCAGGACGTCGATGCGGTCCGCATCGCCGAGCTCCCGCAGTTCGCGGCCGCGGCGGGCGGCGTTGAGTGCCGAATCACTCGCGGTGTCGCCGAGCTCGTGGCCCGCGGCCGGTGTGCTCTCGTCGAGCATGCGCTGTCTCGCTCTCTGTTCTCGGGGCTGATCGGTATCGGGGCGACTAATCGGTATCGGGGCGCAGGTACCGGTCGACGACGCGAGCGAGCTCGACATCGAGTCCGGCGTCGTCGAGCAGATGGCTGACCGTTCCGGCCGACTGCACCGTGGACTGGCCGATCAGCAGCAGCATGGTGGCCAGGTGATCGGGATCGCCGGCGCGGACGGAACCGTCGCGCTGTCCCTCGCGGACCGCGCTGGAGAACACCTGGATCAATTGCCGCTGATTGCGGCCGAGCCGGCCGAACACATAGGTCAGCATCAGATCGGTGTCGATGCGGAAGATCTTGGCGAACAACGGGTTCGACCTGATCTCGGCCGCACCCGAGACGATGCCCTCCACCAGGCGCGCACGCGCCGGACCATCGGCGGGAATGCTCGCTGCCACGATCTCACTCAGCTCCCGGACCAGCAACTCGGCGATCAGCGACCGGGTATCGGGCCAGCGCCGGTACACCGTGGGGCGACTGACGCCGGCGCGCCGGGCGACTTCGCTCAGCGTGGTCCGGCGCACGCCGAATTCCTCGACACAGGCGCGTCCCGCCGCCAGGATCGCCAGGTCGATAGCCGACAGCTCGCCGTCGGGGCCGGGGGGTTCGTTCGGATCCATCAACAACTCACCATCGGTCCGTGTTCGTTACTGCGATTCGTGTTCGTTACTGCTTGACAGTCTATGTCAGACTGTAACGCATGGTCGATACGCGACAGGACACATCCGCGACAGAATCGGAAAACTCGACACCGGGCGAGTCGTCCGATCGCCCGAGTATGGTGTGGGACGCCTGGGGCATCGCCTCGGCCCATGCGCCGCTCTCGGACCGGATCCGGACCCTGGTGGCGCAGGTGTTCGGAGTGTCCGGGGAACCGGTGGCCCGTCGTGATGAGGGCGACGTGCCACTGCGGGAATCCGGCTTGACGGCCGCGCATCGCGCGGGGCTGTCGGCGGTGGTCGGCGCGGATCAGGTGTCGGCCGACCACCGCGACCGGCTGCTGCACGCGGGCGGCAAGAGTACGCCCGACCTGCTGCGCCGCCGCGCCGAAGCGCCGCAGGACGCACCCGACGCTGTCGTCTTCCCGGCTGATCACGACCAGGTCCTGGCCGTGCTCACCTACTGCGCCGAACAGTCGATCGCCGTCGTGCCCTTCGGTGGCGGCACCAGCGTGGTGGGCGGAGTGGATCCCGCGCGCGGCCGCTTCGGCACCGTGATCGCCCTGGATCTGCGGCGACTAGACGGGCTGTCCGACGTCGACCCGGTGAGCGGCACCGCGACCCTGGGCGCCGGACTGACCGGGCCGCAAGCGGAGAAACTGCTTGCCGCCCATGGGCTTTCGCTGGGGCATTTCCCGCAGAGTTTCGAATACGCCAGCATCGGCGGCTTCGCGGCCACCCGATCCTCGGGTCAGGCCTCGGCCGGCTACGGCCGCTTCGACGACATGATCATGCGCCTGAAGGTCGCAACCCCCACGGGCACAGTCGATCTCGGCCGCGCCCCCGCCTCGGCCGCCGGACCGGATCTGCGCGAGCTGTTCGCCGGATCCGAGGGCACGCTCGGCGTCCTCACGGAGGTGACGCTGCGGGTGCACCCGATTCCCGAGACCACCGTGTATCAGGCGTGGTCGTTCCCGGACTTCGCCACCGGCGCCGCCGCGCTGCGCACCGTGGTGCAGAACGGCGCGGCGCCGACCGTGCTGCGATTGTCCGACGAAGCCGAGACCGGGCTCAACCTGGCCCGTTCCGGCGATGTCGGCGGCGCGCCGGTCAGCGGCTGTCTGGCCGTCACCACGTTCGAGGGCACCCAAGCCCACGTGGCCGCGCGCAGCGCCGAGGCTTCGGCCCTGCTCGCCGCCGCGGGCGGCACCGCGCTCGGTGAACAACCGGCGCGGGAATGGGAGCACGGCCGTTTCGGCGCACCGTATCTGCGTGATGCGCTGCTGGATATCGGCGTCCTGTGCGAAACCCTCGAGACGGCGACCAACTGGTCGAATGTCGAGCGGCTCAAGGCGGCGGTCACCACCGCGCTCACCGAATCGCTCGGCGCGCAGGGCACTCCCGCGCTGGTGATGTGCCATATCTCGCACACCTACCCGACCGGTGCCTCGTTGTACTTCACCGTCGTCGCCAAGCAGGCCGACGATCCGTCGGCACAATGGGCGCAGGCCAAACGCGCCGTCGGCGACGCCATCACCGGACACGGGGGGACCATCACCCATCACCATGCCGTCGGCACCGACCACCGGCCGTGGATGACCGCCGAAATCGGCGACCTGGGCGCGCGGATCCTGCGAGCGGTCAAGGATGCCGTCGACCCGGCGGGAATCCTCAACCCGGGCAAGCTGATTCCGTGACCGCCATCCGATCGGTCGCGCTGGTGACCAACCCGCACTCCGGCCACGGCCGGGGACTGGCGGCCGCCGCCGCGGCCACCGCCCTTTTCGCCGAGCATGGCGTGCGGGTGCGCGAGATCCGCGGTGCCGACGCGGCCGAAACCGTTCGCCTGGTCCGGGATGCGGTGCGCGGGCCGGAGCGCCCCGACGCCGTCGTCTGCGCGGGCGGTGACGGACTGGTCTGCGTCACACTGCAGGCCATCGCCTCGACCGGGGTGCCGCTGGGGCTGCTGCCCGGCGGGACCGGTAACGACCTGGCCCGGGAGCTGGGAGTGCCCGACGACGATCCGCGGGCCGCGGCCGACATCGTGCTCGGCGGTCGCGTGCGCACCATCGACCTCGGCGCGATCGAATCCACGCCCGATCCCGAGCACGCCCAGGGCTGGTCGGCCGGCATCGAACCCGCCGTCGCCCATCGGCCCATGCGATTCGCCACCGTCGCCGGCACCGGCTTCGACGCGCGAGTGACCTTGCGCGCCAACCGTATGCGCCGTCCGAAGGGCTCGCTGCGCTACTCCTTCGCCGCGGTTCCGGAACTGCTCGGTCAGCTGGGCGTGCCCTACCGCATCGAATTGTCCGGCGAGCCGGGCGAAGACGATGATCGCGTCGTCGAGACCGAGGCCGTGATGGTGGCGGTCGGCAATACCCGGACCTACGGCGGCGGCATGCTCATCTGCCCCGACGCGATCGTCGACGACGGCCTGCTCGACCTGACCGTGGTCGGCGCGATGTCGCGGCTGGAGATGGTCCGCCTGCTCCCGGCCCTGGCCGCCGGCAAGCGCGTCGACCATCCCGCGGTCGGGCACTACCGGGCCCGCACCATCACCCTCACCGCCGCGGTACCGGCGACCGCCGACGGCGACCCGGCGGGACTGCTCCCGGCGACCTTCCGCGCCGAACCCGGAGCGCTGGCGATCCTCGTGCCGTGACCGCCCCTCCACCGGCTGGGCGCGGCCTCCGCATCCCCGTGGCGAATCTGCGAGCATGCTGAGTGGCAAACCCGCACCTGCACAACGGATTCGGGCAAAAGCTGAGAATTGCATATGGATTGGTGTATTGCGCCGATCCGGGCGGTAGTCTCGAAGACGTGGGCGGGGTTTTCGGTGTCCCTCATCCGCCGAAAACCCCGCCCTACATCTTTCTCCGGCCGGCCCGCCTCTTTACTGCGCGGCGCGACCCGGCCCGCACGTCCGGCGCCCCGGGTGGCGGGGTCTCGAGGGTGTGACGGGGCCGTGTCGAGTCCTCCTGCTCAACTCCGTAGAATCGCACGGTGACCAGCGCAGCCCCTGATAACTCGCGAAATCGTGCCGACGCCCTCCCCAAGAGCTGGAACCCCAGCGATGTAGAGGCCGACCTGTACGAGCGCTGGGTAGCGGCCGGTTACTTCACCGCCGACCCGGCCAGCGATAAGTCGCCCTATTCGATCGTGCTGCCGCCGCCGAACGTCACCGGCAACCTGCACATGGGCCACGCCTTCGACCACACCCTGATGGACCTGCTCACCCGCCGCAAGCGGATGCAGGGCTACGAGGTGCTGTGGCTGCCCGGCATGGACCACGCCGGCATCGCCACCCAGACCGTGGTCGAGAAGCAACTCGCCGTCGACGGCAAGACCAAGGAAGACTTCGGCCGCGAACTGTTCGTCGACAAGGTCTGGGATTGGAAGCGTGAATCCGGCGGCGCCATCCAGGGCCAGATGCGCCGCCTCGGCGACGGCGTCGACTGGAGCCGCGACCGCTTCACCATGGACGAGGGCCTGTCCCGCGCGGTGCAGACCATCTTCAAACGCCTCTACGACGCCGGGCTGATCTACCGCGCCGAGCGCCTGGTGAACTGGTCGCCCTCGCTCGAGACCGCCATCTCCGACGTCGAGGTGAAATACGAGGACGTCGAGGGTGAGCTCGTCTCGCTGCGCTACGGCTCGCTGAACGACGACGAACCGCACGTCATCGTGGCCACCACCCGCGTGGAGACCATGCTCGGCGATACCGCGGTGGCGGTGCACCCCGAGGACGAGCGGTACAAGGCGCTGATCGGCACCACCGTCTACCACCCGATCACCGGCCGCCAGATCCCGATCGTCGCCGACGACTACGTCGACCCCGAATTCGGTTCCGGCGCAGTGAAGATCACCCCCGCGCACGATCCCAACGACTTCGAGATCGGCCTGCGGCACAACCTGCCGATGCCGACCATCATGGACAAGACCGGCAAGATCGCCGACACCGGAACCGAATTCGACGGCATGGACCGGTTCGAGGCCCGGATCAAGATCCGCGAGCGGCTGGCCGGCGAGGGGCGCATCGTCGCCGAGAAGCGCCCGTACGTGCACAGCGTCGGCCACTCCGAACGCTCCGGCGAACCGATCGAACCGCGGCTGTCGATGCAGTGGTGGGTGAAGGTCGAATCACTGGCCAAGGCCGCCGGTGATGCCGTGCGCAACGGCGCGGTGACGATCTACCCGGCCAGTCAGGAACCGCGCTGGTTCGAATGGGTCGACAACATGCACGACTGGTGCATCTCGCGCCAGCTGTGGTGGGGCCACCGCATCCCGATCTGGTACGGCCCCGAGGGCGAGATCGCGTGCGTCGGCCCCGACGAGCAGGCGCCCGAGGGCTGGGTGCAGGACCCCGACGTCCTCGACACCTGGTTCTCCTCCGGCCTGTGGCCCTTCTCCACCATGGGCTGGCCGGACGCCACCCCGGAACTGTCGAAGTTCTATCCCACCAGCGTGCTGGTGACCGGCTACGACATCCTGTTCTTCTGGGTGGCCCGGATGATGATGTTCGGCATGTTCGTCTCCGACGACCCGGTCATCGCCACCGGAAAGGACTCCGGGCGGCAGCAGGTTCCGTTCGACGACGTCTTCCTGCACGGCCTCATCCGCGACGAATTCGGCCGCAAATACTCCAAGTCCAAGGGCATCGGCGTCGACCCGCTGCTGTGGATCGACGAATACGGTGCCGACGCAACGCGTTTCACCCTCGCCCGGGGCGCGCAGCCGGGCAGCGACCTGTCGGTGGGGCCGCCGCACGTGCAGGCTTCGCGCAACTTCATCACGAAGCTGTTCAACGCCAGCAAGTTCGCGCTCATGAACGGTGCCGCGCCGGGTGACCTGCCCGAACGCGCCACCCTCACCGACACCGACCGCTGGATCCTCGACCGGCTCGACGAGGTGCGCGCCGAGGTGGACGGTGCCTTCGACCGCTACGAATTCGGCAAGGCCTGTGAGGCGCTTTACCACTTCGCCTGGGACGAACTGTGCGACTGGTACCTCGAACTGGCGAAGGTGCAGTTCGCCGAGTCGGAGGAGCGGGCCGCGAGCACGCGCATCGTCCTCGGCAACGTGCTGGATTCGGTGCTGCGCCTGCTGCACCCGGCCATCCCGTTCGTCACCGAAACGCTGTGGCAGGCCCTCACCGAGGCCGGTGCGGACGACTCCCTGGTGATCGCCGCGTGGCCGCAGCCCTCAGGGGTCGTCACCGATACCGTTGCGGCACAGCGCATCGCAGATCTGCAGAAGCTCGTCACCGAGATCCGCCGGTTCCGCAGCGATCAGGGGCTGACCGACAAGCAGAAGGTCGCCGCGAAACTGATCGGCATCGATACCGCCGACCTCACCGGGCTGCACGCCGAAATCGCCAGCCTGGCGCGGCTCACCGCACCGGACGCCGATTTCTCCGCTACCGCCGCGGTCGAGGTGCGGCTGTCCGGCGCCACCGTCACCGTCGAACTGGACACCTCCGGCACGGTCGACCTCGACGCCGAACGCCGCCGGCTGGAGAAGGATCTCGCGGCCGCGCAGAAGGACCTCGCCGCCACCACCGCCAAACTCGGCAACGAGGCCTTCCTGGCCAAGGCGCCCGACGAGGTGGTCGCCAAGATCCGCACCCGCCGCGAGGTCGCCGAATCCGAGGTGACCCGGATCGGGGCGCGGCTGGCTCAGATCACGGAGTCGGTGGCGAAGAAGTGAGCGGCGGCGAAGGTTTCGACCACGAACCGCTCGCCGGCGGTGCGGACCGGCTGCGCACCGGTCCCTCCCCGGTCGACCTCGCCGAAATGGCGCTGGTCGAGGCCGAACTCGACCAGCGCTGGGGCGAGACCAAGATCGAGCCGTCGCTGACCCGGATCGCGACCCTGATGGATCTGCTCGGTTCCCCGCAGCAGAGCTATCCCGCCATCCACATCGCCGGTACCAACGGCAAGACCTCGGTCACCCGCATGGTCGACGCGCTGCTCACCGCGCTGCACCGGCGCACCGGCCGGTTCACCAGTCCGCATCTGCAACTGGCGACCGAACGCATCGCCATCGACAACGCGCCGATCACCCCGGCCCGCTACGTCGAGATCTATCGGGAACTGCTGCCCTACGTCGAGATGATCGACGCGCGCTCGACCGACGGCACCCTCGGCGACGGACCGGGACCCCGGATGAGCAAATTCGAGGTCCTGGTCGCGATGGCGTACGCGGCGTTCGCCGAGGCGCCGGTCGATGTCGCGGTCGTGGAGACCGGGATGGGTGGCACCTGGGACGCGACCAACGTCATCGACGGGCAGGTCGCGGTGATTACGCCGATCGGCTTGGACCACACCGACTATCTGGGGCCGGATCTGGCCTCGATCGCCGGTGAGAAGGCCGGGATCATCAAGAAGTCGCCGGAGGATCTGCTGATTCCGCGCGACACCGTCGCCATCATCGCCGAACAGGAACCCGAGGCGATGGAGGTGCTGCTGCGGCGCGCGGTGGACGCCGATGCCGCGGTCGCCCGTGCCGGTTCCGAGTTCCGGGTGCTGTCGCGACGCGTCGCGATCGGCGGTCAGGTTCTGGAGATCCAGGGGCTCGGTGGGGTCTACGACGAGATCTTCCTGCCGCTGCACGGTGAACACCAGGCGCACAATGCGGCGCTGGCGCTGGCCGCGGTCGAGGCGTTCTTCGGCGCCGGCGCGCAGAAGCAGCTCGACATCGACGCGGTGCGGGCGGGATTCGCCGCGGCGGCCAGCCCCGGCCGGATGGAACGGATGCGCAGCGCGCCCACCATTTTCATCGACGCCGCGCACAACCCCGCCGGTGCGCGGGCGCTGGCCGCGACGCTCAGCGAGGAATTCGACTTCCGCAAGTTGGTGGGGGTGGTCGCGGTGCTCTCCGACAAGGACGCGGCCGGCATCCTCGCCGCGCTGGAGCCGGTGCTGGACGAGGTCGTCGTCACCACCAACGGCTCACCGCGGGCGCTCGGCGTCGACGAACTCGCCGACCTGGCCGTCCAGCGGTTCGGCGACGAGCGAGTCGTCACCGCGAACAGCCTCGCCGATGCGGTCGAAACCGCCATCGCCATCGCCGAGGAAGCGGGAGGCGCCGGCGAACCGGTATCCGGCGCGGGCATCGTGGTCACCGGCTCGGTGGTCACCGCAGGCGCGGCGCGCTCGCTGTTCGGGAAGGACCCCGCGTGAAGCAGCGGGCCGGAGGCGGTGGGAAGCTGGGTATCGAGGGCATCGGCGGGCCGGCGCGGAGGAGGCAACGTGGGTAGCGAGGACGATGTGCGCGGCGAGGCCGGCGCACCGAAGCCGGGTGTACCCGCGCCCGCGACCGACCCGTGGAAGGGTTTTCGCGGCGTGATGGCCGGCGCGCTGGTACTCGAGGCCATCACCGTGCTGCTGGCGCTGCCGGTGGTGGGGGCCGTCGGCGGCGGACTCAGCTGGTGGTCGGTGACCTACCTGGTCGGCCTGGCCGTCCTGATGTTCGTCGGCTCCGGCATGCAGCGCCGCTCCTGGGCCGTGCCGTTCAATCTCGGCCTGCAGGTGCTGGTGCTGGCCGGTGGATTCATCCATCTGTCGATCGGCATCATCGGCGTCGTGTTCGCGGCGGTGTGGGCATTCATTCTGGTGCTGCGCTCCGACGTCAAACGCCGCATGGAGCAGGGTCTGCTGCCCAGCCAGCGAATGCAGGGCTCATCCTGACGGCTCGGTTCGGAATCCGATGGCAGCGACGGTTAGAGTGTCGCCGTGACTGAGCAGACGTTGGTACTCATCAAGCCGGACGGCGTGGCCCGAGGCCTGGTTGGTGAGATCATCACCCGCATCGAACGCAAAGGCCTGAAGATCGCGGCCCTGAAGCTCGAGCAGGTTTCCGAGGAACTTGCCGCCGCCCACTACGCCGAACACGCCGACAAGCCGTTCTACGGCTCGCTGATCGAATTCATCACCTCCGGCCCGGTCGTCGCGGCCATCCTCGAGGGTCCGCGCGCCATCGCCGCCTTCCGCCAGCTCGCCGGCGGCACCGACCCCGTCGAGAAGGCCGTCCCCGGCAGCATCCGCGGCGACTACGCCCTGGAAACCCAGTTCAACCTCGTGCACGGCTCCGATTCCCCCGAATCCGCGAAGCGCGAGATCGCGCTCTGGTTCTGAGCTGTGTCGTTCGGCCTCCGCTTCGCTCCGGCGGGTTCGCGGCCCCTAGGGCTCGCCGTTCGGGCACCGCTGCTTGCTCCTTCGTCGCGTGCGCAGCGGTACCCGAACGGCGAGCCGGCCGCGAACGGTCGCTCGTAAGACTCGCTCTGTGCGGGGCGCGACAGCGCGTCGGCAGAATCCGGCGGAAAAGACCTACTCAGGTGTAGGAAAGTCTCCCCGGTCGGGCCACGGAAACGGTGCGGGCACGCTCCGATGACGTACCAGTGGGTCGCTGTGTGGGATACTGGAAGCGGATGTGATCGACGCCCGCCTATCGGGGCAGGTGGCGAACGCAACCGAATGGCACCGCGGCTCGACGCCGATCATCGCTGCCCCGGACGGTTCCAAGACTCGGCTGTTCGGCGGCACGCTGGATGAGCGCTCGAGCTCAGGTGTGAAAGCCAACAGCCAGGCGCCGCGTGACCAGTTAGCCCGAACGACGTACGACAGGTGATAACCGGGCACGCGGGGCGAGACCATCAGACCTTGCGCCACAGGCGTGAGGCGAACGGACAGCGCCCCCGCGTCGGCCGCGTCACTCTCGTACGAGTGGGACGCGCCCGGGGGCCCGAGGAGATTTCGTGGCCGATCAAGAGCCGCAAGGAACGTCGCAGAGCAATGGTGATTCCACCTCTACCGAGGTGGCCGGGGTAGGGGAGGCAGCGCAGTTGCCCGAACGTATCCGGGTGCACGCGCTGGCGAAACTTCTGGGTACCACCAGCAAACGCATCCTTGCCCATCTGACCGAACTGGGCGCCGAAGCTCGCAGCGCCCAATCCAGCCTGGACCGGACCGTCGCCGAATCCGTGCGCGACGCGCTCGTTCCCCCACCGGCCGGCACCGAGCAACCGGTGGCCGAGCCCGCGACCGAACAGGCCGAGACGCCTGCTCCGGCGCCCGCCGAGAGTGCATCTCCGGCGACCACATCCACCGCCGCGGCCGATACCGCGCAGACCGCCACCGCGCCGGATACGGCCGGCGAGCCTGAGCCGAGCGAGTCCGGCGCATCCACCGAGGTCGCCGAAACCGAGGTCGCCGGTACCGCGCAGGCCGCGGACGTCGTCGAGACCGCCGGCACCGCGAACTCGGCAGTGACATCGGAATCGCCGGTAGCGACCGAGTCGCCGGCGGCATCCGGCGAGCCCGAATCGGCGCCGCACACGTCGCTGTTCACCAGCCCGTTCCAGCAGTCCGCCGCGCAGCGTGAGGAGCCGGTCGTCTTCGAGCCGGCGAGTATCGCGGCCGCGCCGCTGTTCCTGCCGCCGGATGCCGCGGCCGCCGAGGAGATGCGCCGCCGCCGGCGTGCCGAGCGCGAGGCCGAGGCCGCCGAAAAGGCTGCTGAAAAGGCTGAAAAGGCTGCGGAGAAGGCCGCCGAGAAAGCCACCGAAAAGGTCGCCGAACCCGCGCCGGAGAAAGCACCCGCGGAGCCCGAGACCGTCGCGGCGGCAGAGACCGAGACCGAATCCGGCGACTGGGACGACGAGCAGTCGCGCGACGAGCAGGAGGACGGTGGTCGTTCGCGTCGCCGCCGCCGGGGTCGCCGCGGTCGTGGCCGGGGCCGGGGCGAACAGCACGCCGATCACGAGGCCGACGACGACTCCGACGACGAGGACATCGAGGCGCACGCCGACGCCGACGAATCCGCCGAGGACAACGCTGCCGAGCAGACCGGCGAGGAGAGCGACGACGACTCGGGTTCGACGCCGGAGGGTTCCACCCGCCGTCGCCGCCGTCGCCGTCGCCGCAAGGCCGGTGAGGACAACGAATCCGAACCCGCGGACGACGATCCGCCGAACACCGTCGTGCACGAGCGGGAACCGCGTAACAAGCGCCGCACGGTCGACGAGGTGCAGGGCATCAGCGGGTCGACCCGGCTGGAGGCCAAGCGGCAGCGCCGTCGCGACGGTCGCGAGGCCGGTCGCCGCCGCCCGCCGATCCTCACCGAGTCGGAATTCCTGGCCCGCCGCGAGGCGGTCGACCGGGTCATGGTGGTCCGCGAGAAGTCGTTCCCGGCCGGCGAGCATTCGCATGTCGGTGCGACCACGCAGGTGGCCGTGCTCGAGGACAACATCCTGGTCGAGCACTTCGTCACCAACACCGGCACCGCGTCCATGGTCGGCAACGTCTACCTGGGCAAGGTGCAGAACGTGCTGCCCAGCATGGAGGCGGCGTTCGTCGACATCGGCCGCGGCCGCAACGGCGTGCTCTACGCCGGTGAGGTGAACTGGGAGGCCGCCGGGCTCGGCGGCAAGGAACGCAAGATCGAGCAGGCCCTCAAACCCGGCGACACCGTCCTGGTGCAGGTCAGCAAGGATCCGGTCGGGCACAAGGGCGCCCGGCTGACCACGCAGATCAGCCTGGCCGGTCGCTTCCTGGTCTATGTCCCGGGCGGGACCTCGACAGGTATCAGCCGCAAACTGCCCGATACCGAGCGCAAGCGGCTCAAGGAGATCCTGCGCGATATCGTCCCGCAGGACGCCGGAGTGATCATCCGCACCGCGTCCGAGGGCGTGAGCGAGACCGAGCTGGCTCGTGACGTCGAGCGGCTGCAGGCCACCTGGAAGACCATCGAGAAGCAGGCCGAGAACGGGTCGGGCGCCCCGAAGACCCTGTACGAAGAGCCGGACCTGCTGGTGAAGGTCGTCCGGGACCTGTTCAACGAGGACTTCTCGAAGCTGGTCATCGAGGGCGACCGGGCGTGGACGACGGTCGAGAACTACGTCCGCACCGTCGCACCGGACATGCTGGCTCGGGTCGAGCGCTACGAGAACAACGGCGTGGACGTCTTCGGCAGCCTGCGCATCGACGAGCAGCTGGCGAAGGCTCTCGATCGCAAGGTGTGGCTGCCGTCCGGCGGCACCCTGGTCATCGACCGCACCGAGGCGATGACCGTGATCGACGTCAACACCGGCAAATTCACCGGATCCGGCGGCAGCAACCTGGAAGAGACGGTCACCCGCAACAATCTGGAGGCCGCCGAGGAGATCGTGCGCCAGATGCGGTTGCGCGATATCGGCGGCATGATCGTCGTCGACTTCATCGATATGGTGCTGGAATCCAACCGGGATCTGGTGCTGCGCCGTCTGACCGAGGCGCTCGGGCGCGATCGCACCCGCCATCAGGTATCGGAGGTCACCTCGCTCGGCCTGGTCCAGATGACCCGCAAGAAGCTGGGCACCGGACTGGTCGAGGCGTTCTCCACCACCTGTGAGCACTGCCACGGCCGCGGCATCATCGTGCACAACTATCCGGTCGAGACCGCCCCCGCCGAAGAGGGGTCCGGCCGCCGCGAAGGCCGTCGCCGTCGCAAGGACAAGGACCGCGAAAAGGACACCAAGCAGACGAGCATCGCCGCGCCGGACACCGCGGATGCGCATCCCGAGGAGGATGCGGCCGCCAAGCGGGCTCATCCGGTCGCGCTCGCGATGGCCGCGCATCACACCGACGACGAGGTGGCCGAGGCCGGTGCGCCGGTCGAGGCGAAGGCCGAATCGCGGCCGCAGGCCAAGGAATCACGGGGTTCGCGCCGGGGACGCGGACGTGCCGCGGCGGCCGAGGTCGCCGAATCCGCCGAAGCGGAGTCCGTCGCAGCGGAAGCGGCCGAACCTGTGGCCGCCGAACGTGACGGCACCGAGCCGGTGGCGGCCGAACCCGCTGTTGCCGAGCCGGTCGCGGAGCCCGAGCGGCCCGCGGTGTCAGGCCGGGTCGGAGCACAGTCGGCGCCGGCCGAGCCCGCGGTTACTCCGGCACCGGCCGAGGAGAAGCCCGCCGAACAGACTCCGGAAACGGGTGCCCGTCGTAGCCGTCGCCGGGTGGCGCGCACCGCGTCGGCTCCGTCGACCGACAGCCGGGGCGCGGTCTTCGTGCTGACCGACGCCGATCAGGACAGCGCGCCGAAGTTCTCGCTCGACGAGCTGGCTCCGGCCGAGGTGACCCCGCGGCAGCGGACCCGTCGCCGGGCCGCCGGACGAGCCGCGGGCGCGCCGGAATCGCCGAACTGATCCGGCCGCCGGACCGGAGAACTCGCAGCACAGGCCCCGCCCGCACGGCGGGCGGGGCCTGTGCTGCGGACCGCGTTCACAGTGGTGGCGCCCCGGTTTGGTGCGGGGGGTGGCAGTCCTGTAATCTTGGACAGTCGCTGCCCGGTGACAGCACCGTGTTGTGTTGAGAAAACGCTGCGCTGTCATGAGATCCGGCTCGAAACGAGCCCTCCGGTGCGGAAGAAGTACCGAGGCGGCGGTGACTATCAGACCAGTCGTACGGCGGTTGCCGGTGTCCACCGGCACGCGGCCGTGCGAGCAGAGTGCCGAGCACTAGTTGAGGAAAGAGGGCAGCCGACCGATGGCAACGTACGCGATCGTCAAGACCGGCGGAAAGCAGTACAAGGTCGCGGTCGGTGACCTGGTGAAGGTCGAGAAGATCGAGGGTGAACCGGGCACGGCCGTATCGCTGTCGCCGGTGCTGGTGGTTGACGGCGCCGAGCTGACTACCGATGCCGACAAGCTGGCCAAGGTTTCGGTGTCCGCCGAAGTGGTCGAGCAGACCAAGGGCCCGAAGATCCGGATCCACAAGTTCAAGAACAAGACCGGCTACCACAAGCGTCAGGGCCACCGTCAGAAGCTGACGGTCCTGAAGGTCACCGGCATCAAGTAATTTCGACCTAGCGAAACCACCCGGTTTCGAATCGAGGAGTTTTCAGCCATGGCACATAAGAAGGGTGCGTCCAGCTCTCGCAACGGTCGCGATTCCAATGCTCAGCGGCTCGGCGTGAAGCGCTTCGGCGGCCAGGCCGTCAAGGCCGGCGAGATCCTGGTTCGCCAGCGCGGAACCCACTTCCACCCCGGCGTCAATGTCGGTCGTGGCGGTGACGACACACTGTTCGCCCTCGAGGCGGGCGCGGTCCAGTTCGGCACCAAGCGTGGCCGCAAGACCGTCAACATCGTGGTACCGGAGCCGGCGCAGGCCTGAGCCGCGCCGGAGCCTTCTCCACACACTCTTCGAAGCGGGCCAGGGTTTAGCAGATAAACCCTGGCCCGTTCGCCGTTCCGGGAGGCTCACCACCACCGTCCACCGAAACACAGAGGTCCAACTGGCATGTCCAAATTCATCGATCGTGTGGTACTGCACGTCCGCGCCGGTAAGGGCGGTCACGGCTGTGCCTCGGTGCATCGGGAGAAGTACAAGCCGCTCGGCGGACCCGACGGTGGCAACGGTGGCAACGGCGGGGATGTGATCCTCGAAGTCGACCCGAATGTGCACACGCTGCTGGACTTCCATTTCCACCCGCACGCCAAGGCCGGCAACGGCAAACCCGGCGAGGGTGGCAACCGCGATGGCAAACAGGGCGGGGAACTGCTGCTGAAGGTGCCCGACGGCACGGTCGTCATCGACGACGACGGTGAGGTCGTGGCCGATCTGGTCGGCGCGGGCACCCGGTTCGTGGCGGCCCGCGGTGGCCGCGGCGGCCTCGGCAACGCGGCGCTGGTGTCGCGCGCCCGCAAGGCCCCCGGCTTCGCCCTGCTGGGCGAGGAGGGCGAGGAGCGCGATCTCGTTCTCGAGCTGAAGTCCGTGGCCGATGTCGGCCTGGTCGGTTTCCCCTCGGCCGGAAAATCCTCACTCGTCTCGGTGCTCTCCGCGGCCAAGCCGAAGATCGCCGATTACCCGTTCACCACGCTGGTGCCGAATCTCGGCGTGGTCTCGAGTGGTGACACCACCTTCACCGTCGCCGATGTGCCGGGTCTGATCCCCGGTGCCAGCGACGGACGCGGCCTGGGCCTGGACTTCCTGCGGCATCTCGAGCGGTGCGCGGTGCTGGCCCACGTAGTCGATTGCGCGACACTGGAACCCGGCCGCGACCCGATCTCCGATGTCGACGCGCTCGAGGCCGAGCTGGCCGCCTACCGCCCGGCCCTGCAGGCCGACGCCGGATTGGGCGATCTGGCCGACCGGCCCCGCGTGGTCATCCTCAACAAGGCCGATATCCCCGACGCCGCCGAATTGGCCGAGATGGTGACGCCCGAGTTCACCGAACGCGGCTGGCCGGTGTTCACGATTTCCGCGGTGAGCCGGGAAGGTCTGCGCCCGTTGACCTTTGCGCTGGCCGATATGGTCCGCGAATATCGCGAGGCGCATCCGAAGGCGGCGCCGAAGCGTCCGGTGATCCGGCCCGTCGTGGCCGGGGAGACCGGCTTCACCGTCGCACCCGATCCGGAGGTCGAGGGCGGATTCATCGTCCGCGGCGAGCGCCCCGAAAGGTGGGTGCGCCAAACGCAGTTCGACAACGACGAGGCCGTCGGCTACCTGGCCGACCGGCTCGCGCGCCTCGGCGTCGAGGATGAGCTGGTCCGCCAGGGTGCGGTGCCCGGCGCCGAGGTCACCATCGGCGATGTGAGCTTCGAATGGGAGCCGCAGATTTCGGCCGGTGTCGATATGGTGATGACCGGGCGCGGGACCGACCCCCGCTTGGACCAGACCGACCGCATCTCCGCCGCCGAGCGCAAACATGCCTCCCGGGTACGCCGCGGCCTGGTCTCGGAGGACGAGGACCAACCGTGATCGCCCGCCACGCCGGTATTTCCGGTGTGCGCGGGCGTATCGGTCCGGTTTGTCGTCGTGCGCCACGGTGGTGGCGTGTCAAGTGAGTGAGTGTTGTTGTGACACACGTGGATTCTGACAAGGGAGCGGTAACTACTCGGCAGTCGATCCGGACCGCGCGCAGCGTGGTCGTCAAGATCGGCTCCTCGGCGCTGACCAGCCTCGAGGGCGGACTCGATACCGCGCGCCTGGACAAGCTCGCCGAGGCGATCGAGGCGCGGATGCGTGCGGGCTCGGATGTGGTGGTGGTGTCGTCCGGTGCGATCGGCGCCGGTATCGCCCCGCTCGGATTGGCCGCCCGCCCAAGGGATCTCGCGACCAAACAGGCCGCGGCGAGCGTCGGCCAATTGGCCTTGGCCCACGCCTGGGGCACCTCGTTCGCCCGATTCGACCGAGTTGTGGGGCAGGTGCTGCTGACCGCGGGTGACTTCGCCCGGCGCGAACACCACCGCAACGCGCAGCGCACCCTCGACCGATTGCGCGCCCTGCACGCGGTCGCGGTGGTCAACGAGAACGACACCATCGCCACCGAGGAGATTCGCTTCGGCGACAACGACCGGCTGGCCGCGCTGGTGGCGCATCTGGTCGGTGCGGACGCGCTGGTCCTGCTGTCGGACGTGGACGGTCTCTACGACGGCGACCCCCGCAAGGGCGCCGCCACATTCATTCCCGAGGTGCGCAGCAGCGCCGACCTCGACGGTGTGATCGCCGGCAGCGGCGGCGCTCTCGGCACCGGTGGTATGGCGTCGAAGCTGTCGGCCGCCCGCCTCGCCGCCGACGCCGGCGTGCCCGTCCTGCTGGCCGCCGCCTCCGATGCGGCGCTGGCACTGCGCGACGCCTCGGTCGGCACGGCCTTCGCCGCGCGTCCGGTCCGGTTGTCGGCCCGCAAGTTCTGGGTCCGCCACGCCGCCGACAGCCGCGGCGCCATCCACCTCGACGCGGGCGCCGTCAGAGCCGTCGCGCATTCGCGCCGGTCGCTTCTCGCCGCGGGTATCACCGGCGTCAGGGGCCGCTTCTACGGCGGCGATGTGGTCGACCTGCTCGCCCCCGACGGCCGCACGGTGGCTCGGGGCGTCGTGGAATACGACAGCACCGAACTACAGGCCATGGCCGGCCATTCCACTTCCGAACTGCCGGAAGGTATGCAACGCCCCGTCATTCACGCCGACGATCTGGTGAAGGTGTAGAGATCTCGGCCCGGCCGCGCACCTGTCGCGAGCGGGTCCGTGTGGTGGCCGGGACGATGGTGATCGTGCCATCGTCGGCCGTGCACCGCTCCCTCACGGTGTGTCGATTGCGCTGGCAGCAGTTTCGCGAGTGCGGACTGCCGATCGCGAATCGCACGCAGTTCACGACTGGGAACGAGTCCAGGGCGGATCATGCGTCACGCGGACGGCGCGAATCCCGGCAGTCACCGCGTGTGACCGGCCTCATCGGGAACCGCCACCGCTGTGCCGCGGTGATCAGCAGTCCTACCCGGACTGGGCGGTCGGTGCGTTCCGCCCGGCCGCAGCCGACCTGCCGAAATCTTTCGCGCTTTCCACTCTCGCTCAGCCCGGCGGGGACACCCCGGGCTGGTCTGGAGTCGTCGGCGTATCGGTGTTCGGGATCGGACCGGTGATACCCGGCTGACCTTCCTGGTCGGTGAGCGGAGGCGTCGACGGATCGGGTGGCACGGGGGCCGGAGGTGGTGTGGGCGCAGGGGGTTGAGGCGGTGG
>NZ_PYHT01000049.1:0-8464 GCF_003023875.1 Nocardia sp. MDA0666 | reverse complement strand
CGAGGTCAGCACATCCTCCTCCACGAGACGCTGCGACAGGATGATCGCGTCCTCGTAGTTGTGACCCTCCCACGGCATGATCGCCACCAGCAGGTTCTTACCCAACGCCATCTCACCGTTCTCGGTGGCCGGACCGTCGGCGAGGACATCTCCGCCGGCCACCCGCTGCCCTTCGTCCACGATGGGACGCTGGTTGGCGCAGGTGCCCTGATTCGTGCGCGAGAACTTCCGCAGCCGATAGCTGCGGCGCGTCCCGTCGTCGTGCACGACGGTGATGAAGTCGGCCGAAACCTCCTCCACCACACCGGCTTTCTCGTTGACGATCAGATCTCCGGCGTCGACGGCGGCTCGTCGCTCCATTCCGGTGCCGACGAGTGGCGCCTCGGTGCGCAGCAGCGGCACCGCCTGTTTCTGCATGTTCGCACCCATCAGGGCGCGGTTGGCGTCGTCGTGCTCGAGGAACGGAATCATGGCGGTCGCCACCGACACCATCTGGCGCGGCGAGACATCCATGTAGTCGATCAGGGTCGAATCGACGAGTTCGACTTCGGAATTCTTGCGCCGCACCGGAATTCGCGCGGCGACGAAGCGGCCCCCGGCATCGAGCGGTTCGTTGGCCTGTGCGACGACGTGCCGGTCCTCCTCGTCGGCGGTCAGATAGTCGACCTCGTCGGTGACGGCGCCGTCGACCACCCGGCGATACGGGGTTTCGATGAAACCGAACGGATTGACCCGCGCGTACACCGAGAGGTAGCCGATCAGGCCGATACTCGGACCTTCCGGGGTCTCGATCGGGCACATCCGGCCGTAATGGCTGTAGTGCACATCGCGGACCTCGAGGCCGGCGCGCTCCCGGCTCAGACCGCCCGGCCCCAGCGCCGAGAGCCGGCGCTTGTTGGTCAGGCTCGCCAGCGGATTGCGTTCGTCCAGGAACTGCGACAGTTGTGAGCTGCCGAAGAACTCGCGGACCGCCGCCGTGATCGGGCGGATGTTGATCAGCGTCTGCGGGGTGATGGCCTCGACATCCTGGGTCGTCATCCGTTCCCGGACCACTCGCTCCATCCGCGAGAGCCCGATGCGGATCTGATTCTGGATCAACTCGCCGACCGTGCGGACCCGCCGGTTGCCGAAGTGGTCGATATCGTCGACCTCGACCGGCACTTCCGGCCCGCCGGGTGCGGTCATCGTGGAATCGCCTGCACGCAAACGCAACAGGTACTCGATGATGGTGACGATATCGTCCTCGGTCAGCACGCGCGGACCGCCCGTGCGACCCCCGTGCGTCCCGAGTTTCTTGTTGATCTTGTAGCGGCCCACCGCGCCGAGGTCGTAGCGGTTGTCCCGGAAGAACAGGTTCTCCAGTAGGTTCTGCGCGGACTCCTTGGTCGGCGGCTCGCCCGGCCGCAGCTTGCGGTGGATGTCGAGCAGCGCCTCGTCGGTGCCGGCGGTGTTGTCCTTGGCCAGCGAGGTGGTCATGATCTCGGAGAAGCCGAACCGCTCGGCGATCCGTTCGCTGCTCCAGCCCAATGCCTTCAGCAGCACGGTGACCGGCTGACGACGCTTGCGATCGATACGCACACCGACGGTGTCGCGCTTGTCGACATCGAATTCCAGCCACGCACCCCGCGACGGGATCACCCGCGCCGAATGCAACGTCTTCTCCGTGCCCTTGTCGATCGATTCGTCGAAATACACTCCCGGTGAACGCACCAGTTGCGACACCACAACGCGCTCGGTGCCGTTGACGACGAAGGTGCCCTTGTCGGTCATCATCGGGAAATCACCCATGAAGACCGTCTGCGACTTGATCTCACCGGTGCTGTTGTTGACGAACTCCGCGGTCACGAACAGCGGTGCCGCGTAGGTCATGTCCTTGTCCTTGCACTCCTCGATCGAGGCCTTGACCTCTTCGAAGCGCGGATCGGAGAGTGTGAGCGACATCGTTTCGGAGAAGTCCTCGATGGGGCTGATCTCGGCCAGCACCTCGGCGAGTCCGCCGATCGTGTCATCGCCGCGCGTGGCCGCGCGCCGCTGCCATTCGGGCGCTCCGACCAGCCGGGCGAACGATTCGGTCTGAACCTCGAGCAGTCCCGGAATCTCCAGGGGTTCGGACAGTTTCGCGAACGAGAGTCGTTGCGAGATTGTCAAGGCGCATCCTTCCAGCACCTCGCGCGGTCACGCCACGGGTGACCGGTACGAGATCTGCTTGTCCTGTACGGGCTGTCTGCACAATCCGCACCGGATGTCGTCCGAACATGCCTCGGCCGAGCCGATGGACAGCGACGCGCAGATTGCATCACTGTTCACGGCTGTTTCGTATTTCGAGAGTTGGCGGGCATCCGGGCTGCGGGAGGTCCCAAAGTACACCGCAATAAGAAGATTGTCGAGAGAACGACAAAAATCAGACACCGTATATTCGGTGTCTTCCCACTTCTATAATGGCAGCCGTATCTGCGATTCGTCAAGTCGATTGTCGTCAGGGCCGGCAAGTCGTGCCGGTCACTTCACACTTCCCGCGGTCAGGCCCGCGACCAGCCGCTTCTCGATGAGTGCGAACAGCACGACCACCGGCACGATGCCGACGGTGGAGATGGCGAACACGAACTGCCAGGCGGTGTCGTATTGACCGACGAATTTCGTCAGCGCTACCGAGAGTGGCTGATTTTCCGGCGTGGTCAATACCACCAGGCTCGCCGCGAATTCGTTCCAGCAGGAGACGAAGACGAAAATCGTCGCGGTGACAATTCCGGGCCAAACCAGCGGCAGGCTGATTCGCCACAGAATGTGTGGCCGGGACAATCCGTCGAGTTGCGCGGCTTCCTCGATCTGCACCGGAACGGAGGCGAAGAAGCTGTGCAGGATCCACACCGCGAACGAGAGGTTGAACGCCGCATTCACCAGAATCATCGCGAACCAGGTGTCGTTGATGCCGACGGCGAAGAACTCCCGGATCAGGCCCGTCACGAGCACCGCCGGCTGCAACATCTGGGTGACCAGCACCGCGCCGAGAAAGACGGCTCTACCCGGAAACCGCCGTCGCGCAGTGTGATATGCGGCCGGCACGGCCACCGCCAGCACGAGCAGGGTCGCGAGCACGGCGATGGCGAGAGTGCTGACGATATTGAACGGCAGCGGCGTCTCCGGGGTGTGCCACATATCGGCGTAGTTCCCGGGTCGCCACCGATGCGGCAGATAGGACGGCGGAATGCGCAGGATCTCCGACCGGGGTTTCAGCGATCCCAGCACCATCACGACGTACGGGATGAGAAATACGGCCGCGATCACGACGCCGGCCGCCGTCAGTCCCCAGCGCCGCGTCGGTTTCCGCGCGGCGCGCGCCCGGGTGGTCATGTGTCGGACTCCGCGGTCGGCCGGACCAGTTTCACGTAGACCGCGATGATCACCGCGATCAGGGCGAAGTTCAGCACGCTCATCGCCGCGGCGGTGGCGAGCTGCTGATTCTGCCGAATCAGCTTGTAGGTCAACGTGGTCGTGGTGTCGGCGGAGAATCCGGCGATACTGCCCGTCAGCACCTGCAAGATCGGCAGCGAATTGAAGACGTTGATGATGTTGACGACGGTGGCCACCGCGATCGCCGGACGCAGCTGCGGCAGTGTCAGATACCGGTAGCGTTGCCAGGCCGATGCGCCGTCCACCCGGCCCGCCTCACCCACTTCCACCGGAATCGAGTGCAGCCCGGCGAGAATCGTATAGGTGGTGAACGGGATCGACACGAAGACCGCGACCGCGATCGCCACCGCGAAGGCCGGTCCCGGCTCCTTGGTGAATCCGAAACCGCGATCGAGCACACCGATATCGACCAGGAGGCGATTGGCGAGTCCGACCTCCGGATCCAGCAGATACGCGAAGATGCTCGTGGTCATGACCACCGAGGCCGCCCACGGCACCAGGATCGCCAGCCGGATCAGGGTACGGCCGGGAAAGTCCAAGGCCAGAAATTGCGCCAGCGCCGCCGAGAGCACCAGCGTGATCAGCACGACGGCGACGACCCAGACGACGGTGTGGGCGAGGACGCTTCCCAGTTCCTCGATGCCGAACAGCCGGCGGAAGTTGGCCACCCCGGCGAAGCCGCGATCGCGACCGTAGGGGCTGAGGTCACGGGTGCTGGTCCAGATCATGTACCCGGCGGGAAACGCGACCACGGCGGCGATCAGGATGATCACCGAGCCGATCCACGGCAGGGCGCGGATCGCGGATCGGGTGCGTCCGCGTGGATTGCTCATTGCGCCGCCCGTGCGATGCGGCGCAGGACCTCTGCCGGGTCCGCGCCCTGTGTCACCGTGCCCATCTGCTGCCGGATCGCGCCCTGGACCGCGGCCCATTTCGGATCGGCGGAAGGGTAGAAGCGGGCAACCGGCAGGGTGGCGGCGAAGGCCTCGGTCACCGGATCCCGCGCGAGTGCGCGCGCACCGGATGCGGTGATCGGGATGAAGTGTTCCGCCCGCACGAAATCGGCGTAGACCGCGGGCGAATAGAAGTAGTTCAGGAACTGCCGGATCGCGGCCTGCTTGTTGCCGTGTTTGCGAAAGGCCATCAGGTGATCGGCGACGCCGAGGGTCACGGGCGCACCGGTTTTCGTCGGCGACGGTGCGGTGGCGTAGCGCAGCGCCGGATTCTGCCGGTCGATCATGCCCAGCACCGGCGGCAGACCTTCGATCATGCCGATCCGGCCCTGGATGAACGCATTGATCACGTCCTTACGATCGGTGGAGCCGGGATTCGGCTGGGTGTCGCCCGCCGCCGCCAGCGCCGACATCGCTTGCACTCCTTCATGATTGGCGTCGGTATCGACGGTGAGGGTGGTGCCCTCGGACCAGCTGCCGCCGGCGCCGAAGGTCCAGATCGACGTCTCGCCCTGCGCTTCCTCACTGCCCAGCGGCAGGCCGTACCCGGAGATGCCGCCGCCGAGGGCCTGGATGCGGTGCGCGTCCTCCCGCAGTTCGGACCAGGTGCGCGGCGGGGCGGGGATGCCGGCGCGGGCGAACAGATCGGTGTTGTAGAACAACGTGCGCGTCGAGGCGAACAGCGGTAGCGCCCACTGGGTTCCGTCGATGGAGGCGTTGCGGGCGAAACCGGGATCGATGTCGTGCAGGACCGCCGGGTCGGCGATATCGGTTGCCGGATAGAGCATGTCGTCGGTGGCATAGGCGGCGTAGGCATCGATGCCGAGAATGTCGGGGGTGGTGGTCACCGATTGCAGATCGGTGCGGACCACCTCGTTGATCGAATCCCACGATTCGACCTGCAGATGGATCGTGATCGCCGGATTCTGCGCGCGGAAGTTCGCGATGATCGTGCTCCACTCCGCGCGGGTCGCGTCGCTGTAGGCGGGTACCAGCAGCGCCAGCGCGTTCGGATCGGAATCGTCGGCGCTGCGGCCCCGGAAACCGCATGCGGCGACGGCCACCGACAGCACCACGAGCAGCGCGGCGAGCGCGAATCCAAGGCGCGGCCGACCGGACACCAGCGTCAACCTTCCCCTCTGTACAACCGTCACCTGCGGCATTCGCGGGACCTCGGCGGATGCCGGAAGGTGGTGACCGGTCCGGCTCGTCCGAATCTAACCGGGGCGCCGGCCGCGGGGGACGATTCACGGGAAAGTCGGCACGGGGGAAAGTTGACATGATCGAATCGGGGTCCGATTCTGAGACCGTGCCGCCCTCCACCGAGAGCTCTGATCGCACGCATCCGCCCCGGCCCCATCTGGCCGCCGAGGTGGCCACCCAGCCCGACGATTGGGTATGGGCAGCGGAGGTCGCGGCAGAGCACCGAACGCTGTTACCGAACCCCGGTGAACGGGTGGCGGTCCTCGGCTGCGGCACCTCCTATTTCATGGCGAGTGCGATCGCCGAACTCCGGGAGTCGGCCGGACACGGTCTCACCGACGCCTGGCCGGCGAGTGCGGTGCGAACCGGGCGTGAATACGACCGCTACCTGGTGATCTGCCGTTCCGGCACCACCACCGAGGTGGTCGACGCGATGCGGGCGATACCTGCCGCGGCGGCGCGTACCGTGATCTGCTCCAGCCCGGGTACCCCTGTCCTCGACCTCGCCGATCCGATTCTGGTCGACGCGGTCGACGAGCGGTCGGTAGTCCAAACCCGTTTCGCGACAACGGCTCTCGCGATCCTGCGGTGGCATCTGGGGGAGGATCTCGCTCCGGCGATCGAACAGGCCCGCGCGGTCCTGGCCGAGGCCGCCGAGTCGAGTGTGCCGGCCGCGCTCCGGCATGCGGAGCAGATCACCTTCGTGGGAACGGGTTTCGCCGCGGCACTGGCCGACGAGGCGGGATTGAAACTGCGGGAATCCTGCCGAGCCTGGACGGAAGGATATCTGGCGAACGAATACCGGCACGGCCCCATCAGCATCGCGGCTCCCGGACGTGCGGTATGGGCGCTGGGGCCCGTCGTCGCCGGGCTCCGCGACGAAATACTCGCTACCGGCGCCCATTTCGAACATCGCGATATCGATCCGATGGCCGAGCTGGTGCGTGTGCATCGGCTGTGCCTGCTGCGGGCCGCGGACCTGGGGGTCGATCCCGATCGCCCGCGCGGACTCCGGCGATCGGTGATCCTGCGATGAGGGAAGCGGAAGAGCTCGATCCGGTCCTCGCCATGGATGTCGGCGGTACCACGATCAAGGCGGAGATCAGCGACTCCGACGGCCGGATCGCCGCCGCCGCGACGGTGCCCACCCCGCCCGGCGAGCGGGCGTTCGACGCCATGGCCGAACTCGGCGACCGATTGCTGGCCGAGGTCTCCTCCGATACGCGGGCCGGCCTGCGTCGCGGGGCGATCGCACTGCCGGGCATCGTCGACGCCGCACGGTCGGTAGCGGTGTTCAGCAGCAATATCGGCTGGCGCGATGTGAAGATGGGCAGCCGCTTCCAGGACCGGTGGGGATTTCCGGTGCTGATCGAACACGATGTGGCCGTGGCCGGTTGGGCGGAGTGGCGCCTGGGCGCCGGGCGCGGCGCCGACGACGTGCTGGTGGTGAATCTCGGCACCGGAATCAGCGGGGCGCTGACCGTCGGTGGCCGGCTCGTGCGCGGTGGCGCCGGGCAGGCCGGTGAATACGGGCATATTCCGGTGCGCCGCGACGGTCGGCGGTGTTCGTGCGGGAATATCGGCTGTGTGGAAACCCTGGCCTCCGGCCCGTCCATCGCACGGGCCTACCGCGAGCGCACCGGTCGCGACATCGACGGCGCCGAAGCGGTTTTCGCGGCCGCATCGGACGACCCGCACGCCCGCGCGGTGATCGACGACGCGATCGACGCACTGGCCGACGGACTCCTGGGCGTCGTGCACGCGGTCTGCCCGCAGCGCATCGTGATCGGCGGCGGACTGGCCGGCGCCGGGCCGGTGCTGATCGACGGACTGCGCGCACGACTGGAGCGGCTGGTGCGGGTGGCGCCGGTGCCCGAGGTCGTCGCCGGCGCCTTCGGCGCACGGGCCGGGCTCGTCGGCGCGGCCCGGTACGCCCGGCTGGGGGGCTTGGAATGAACGACGGGCAGCCGGTGCTTCGCGGCCGCGTGATCACCTCGACCGGGATCATCGACGATGCGGTGATCGAGGTGCTGGACGGGCGCATCGAGGCGGTGCGGCCCGTCGCGCAATGGACGTTCGGCAATCGGGGCGCCGAACCGCCGGCGCATCTCGGCACATTGCTGCCCGGCCTGGTCGACATCCACAACCACGGCGGATTCGGCCACCGATTCGACACCACCGATTCCGAACAGGCCCGCGCGGCGGCGCGCTATCACCATCGGCAGGGAGCCACGACGGTACTGGCGAGCATCGTGACCGCCGCACCCGACACGATGGTGGCCCAGGTCGCGGCGCTGCGTGAGGTGGCCGCGAGCGGCGAGATAACCGGAATTCACGTCGAAGGACCGTTTCTGGCCGAAAAGCGCTGCGGGGCACAGGATCCCCGCTATTTTCTGGACCCCGATCCCGGCCTGATCCGGCGCCTGCTCGATGCCGCGGGCGGATATCTGCGCGTGATGACGCTGGCGCCCGAACGCCCCGGATTCGCCGCTGCCGCCGGGCAACTCGCCGAGCACGGCGTGGTGGTGGCGCTCGGCCATACCGATGCCGGATACGAGCAATTCCGGGAAGCGCTGGCGCCCAGCGGATCCGGGACGCTGGTGACGCACCTGGCCAATACGATGGCGCCGCTGCATCATCGCGCGCCCGGCGCGGTCGCCGCAGCCCTGGTGGCCGCGGCCGCGGGCGATGCGGTGGTGGAGGTGATCGGAGACGGCGTGCACATCGAATCCGGTTTCGCGGCACTGGTCTTCGCGACCGCTCGGCACCGCGTGGCGCTGGTGACCGATGCCATGCAGGCGGCGGGTTTGCCCGACGGCGACTACCGTCTCGGACCGCAGACGGTCCGGGTGGAGGCGGGGGTGGCGCGGGTGCCGGGCCGTGCGCTGGCCGTGGGG
>NZ_PYHT01000048.1:0-13095 GCF_003023875.1 Nocardia sp. MDA0666 | reverse complement strand
GGTTCGGGCGCACCGGCGTCCTGCCACGCATGCCGGCCCGCGTTCTCGGGCCGGGAATCCGATTGCGGCGCACCGCGATTCGGGATGCTGTGATTCGACGCCGCCTGCATCGGCCCCGGTCGCGGCGGACCCGGCTGATTCGGCACAGCCGAGCCGGGCTGATTCGGCACCGCCGGACCCGGCTGATTCGGCACCGGAGCCGGGCCCTGCTCCGCCTCGGCGTATTCGCTGTCGGTGACGAGCAGATGCGCGGCACCCAGCACCAGGGCGTGCATCGGATGATCGGCGACCCGCAACCGGGCGCCCAGGTGGTTCTGGAACGCCAGCCGCAGCGCGTCGTTGAAACACACGTTGCCGGTGAGCAGCACCGTCGAGGTGTCGGCGCCGATCGAGCGGGCCGCGGCCATCACCTCGATGACGACGTTGTCCGCCGAATGGGCGTCCCGCATCGAATCCGGGGTGATCGGCACCCCGACCGATTCGGTGGGCTGCTCGTCGTCCCCGTCGACGGCCACCACCAGGCAGACCCGGCCATCGGAATAGACGCCGGTCGCGCCCACGCCCCGGCGGCCGTGCGCGGGCGGCTGCACGAGCCCGAGGGCCCGCACGTAGCCGGACAGCGCCACGGATTCGGGCAGCGGGTCGGTGAGGACGTCCATCTGCTCGACCAGACGGCAGTACTCCTCGACCTTCTCGTCGGGCCAGTCGTCCGGGAACGGCAGCGCCACCACGTCGGGCTTACCGCGCAACCGGCTGCCGATCGCGGCGAGCGGGTTGTAGAGCCGGGCACGGAACACCAATTCCGCCGGCCAGGTCGCCCCCGCGATGCGAATCTGCTGATGCCCGAGGATGTCGCGCACGTCGGAGACCGCGATGCCCAGATCGGGCCGCTGCCGGTCCACGCCCGCGGTGTGCAGTCGCCCGGACTTGTCCGCCAGCAAATACGCAGGCGGCGTATATGTGCCTTCCACCTGGACCGGGCGGATCGGTGTCCCACCGCCACCGGCGGCCACGGACACCACATCCCATCCGAGATGTATCGCCCCAACTCGAGCCGTCACATGCATAAGTGTGCCTGCTGTCGCGCCGGGACGCTCGGGGCAGGTCCGATTAGTGCGCGCATTACCCGTCGATGCTCGTCATCGGCCCCGTTCACGCGGCCGACTTCTTCAGCCGCAGACGCCACCACGTCAGCGTGGACAGCGCCGCGGTGAGCACGATCAGCATGCCGGCGTCGAGTAACCAGAAACCCGGCGTGTGCTGCCAGATCGCATCGGGCTGGGCGTTGACGAACAGAGTGCGCAGATCGATGGTCGACGCGCCGCCGGCGAATCCCCAGCGCGACGGGAAGACGTACGAAAGCTGTTCCAGCACCACGCGATCGGTCACCGGAATCATGCCGCCGGCCATCACGAGCTGGCACATGATCATGACCACCAGCAACGGCATGACCTGTTCGTTCGATTTCGCCACGGTCGACAACAACAACCCGACCACCACACACGTCACCGCGGTCAGCGCGATATCGACGTAGAGCTCCACACCGCCGGACGGGATGAGCGCCCCCTTCCCGGGCGGATTCTTCCCGGCCAGCACGATGGCCACCAGCACCGCCGATTGCAGCAGCGCCGCGACACCGAAGACCATCACCTTCGCCAGCAGATACGCCGAGGGCAGCAGGCCGACGGCCCGTTCCCGCAGGAAGATAGGGCGTTCCCCGACCAGATCGCGCACGGTCAGCGTCGACCCCATGAAGCACGCACCGAGGATGAGAACGACCAGCAGCTGCTGGGATTCACTGCCTCCGGTGAGCTGCGGATGCAATTGACCGTCCGGCCCGAGAATCGGTGGCGCGGCGGCGAAACCGTTCTTTCCCGGCACGACCAGGCACAGCACACCCAGCACGAACGGGAGGACCACCAGGAAGGCCAGGTAGCCGCGGTCGGCCAAGATCAGGCGGACCTGTCGCCGCGACAGTGTCGACAGTTGTTTCCGGCCACTGGATTTCGGTGGCTGTCCCATCACACCGCGGGGCACGGCCGGCGGTGGGGGTGGCAGCGCCGCCTGCCTGGACCGGTAGTTCGCGAAGGCGCGGTCCGGTTCGGCGGCGACCCGCGCGAAGATCTCCGCCCAGTCGCTGGTCCCGAGAAAATCACCGACGCCGGCCGGATGTCCGCAGAACGCGGTCTTGCCACCGGGCGCCAGCAGCAGCACCTGATCGCACATGTCCAGGCAGGCCACCGAGTGGGTGACCACGATGACGGTGCGCCCGGCGTCGGCCAGTTCGCGCAGCATGGTCATGACCTGCCGGTCCAGCGCCGGGTCGAGACCCGAGGTGGGTTCGTCGAGCAGCAGCAGGGCCGGACCGGTCAGCAGTTCCAACGCCACGGAGGCGCGCTTGCGCTGACCGCCGGAGAGCCGATCGACGCGGGTATCGGCATGTTCGGTCAGCGAAAGTTCCTTGAGCACGCCGTCGATTACCTGCTGCCGGTCGGCCTTCGAGGAGTCCGGCGGCAGCCGCAGTTCGGCGGCGAATCCCAGCGCCTGGCGCACGGTCAGCTGCCGGTGCAGCACATCGTCCTGCGGCACCATGCCGATACGACTGCGCATGGCCTCGTATTCGGCGTGCAGGTTGCGGCCCTCGAAGGTGACCACACCGGCCGACGGATGTGTCGTTCCCGCAATGAGTTTCGACAGTGTCGACTTACCCGCGCCCGAGGGCCCGATGAGCGCGGTCAGGGTGCCGCGCCCGGCCTGCATGTTGACGTCCACCAGCAGCTGTTTGTTGCCCTCGACGACGAAGCCGACGCCGTGCACACTCAGACCCTGCTCGGTCACCGGCTTCTTGCGGTGCTTCAGCGTGCCTTCCTGCACGACGAAGTCCACGTTGCCGATGGTGACGATATCGCGCTCGCGCAGCGCGACCCGCTGCTCACGGCGGCCGTTGACGAAGGTGCCGTTGGCCGAGCCGACATCCTCGAGGAGGAGACCCTCACCGCTCTTGACCAGGCGGGCGTGCCGGCGCGAGGCGAGCGGATCGTTGACGACGATCTGGTTGTCGCTGGTACGGCCGATGGTCAGCCCACCGGCCGGAATGCGGTCGGCGCGTGCGATCGGTGCGGTCGAGGCCCGCGCACGCACCGGCGGCAGCGCCGAGGTGTCGGCCTTGGTGGTCATATTGACGTTCGGCACACCGCCCGAGCCGTGGGCCGCCGGAATCGGTGGGGACGGACGCTGATTCGGCCGTTGCGCGGGCCGCGACGGCGGCTGCGGCGCGGCCGGACGGCGCATCTGCCCGGATTGCGGTGTGGGATGGGACGGTTGCCGACGCTGCTGCTGACCGCCACCATGCTGTCCCCCACCGTGCTGTCCCCCACCGTGCTGTCCCCCGCCTCGCGGCCCGGTGTCCCGGGCGGGCGGATTCGGCGCACGGCCCGGTGACTGCGCGCGGGTGGGCGGCGCGGGCGGCCGGAACTGCGCCTCCGGCAGCAGATGAACCAGCGGTCCTGTGACCGCGTCCCCGAGCCGGACGAGCATCGGCCGATCCACCGGAACGGGGCGCGTGATCCGCTGGGCGTCCACGAAAACCCCGTTGGTACTGCCGTTGTCGGAGAGCACCCAGGCGCCCCCCTGCCAGCCAAGTGTCGCGTGCACACGAGAGACCAGCGGACTGTCGACGAACACCGTCACCTCGGGCGCGCGGCCCAGGGTCACCTGCTGAGTGTTTTCGAAGATCCGATCGGTTCCCTCATGGCGCACGGTGATCTTCTGCGCCCCCGGTAATGACATGAGCCGGATAATATGCGATGGCCGTGACATCGGTGGGGCTCGAACGTGCCCCCGATCGCCGGGGGCGGCGCAGGTGACGCAGTGACTACCGGCCCGGGGAGGGATGGGAAGATGGCGAAACGCCCGGTGACGGCGACCCTCGCCGTACTGGTGCTGGCGGTCGGTCTACTGGCGGGCTGCACCATGACGACCGGCGGGCACGCCGTATCCATCTACGACGACCCGTTCCAGGTCGCCGGACTGCCCACCACCAGCGGTCCCAGCGGTCCCCGATCCGGCGTCCCCGATGCCGCGCTGACCGCCACCGGTGGCGACAAGGGCGCGGTGGACACATTGGCGCTCAATGCCATCGACGACATCCAAAGCTATTGGCGCGCTGAATATCACAACGAATTCCAGGGCGACTTCACTCCCGTCACCAAGTTCTATTCCTGGAGTGCGAAGGCACCGCGCTCACAGGAGACGCAGTTCTGTAAGGACACGACCTATCACCTGGTCAACGCGGCGTACTGCCGGCTGGACAATTCCGTCGGCTGGGACCGCGGCGTCCTGCTGCCGATGATGCAGGACAGCTTCGGGAAGATGGCCGTGGTGATGGTGCTCGCGCACGAATACGGCCACGCCATCCAGACGATGTCGCGCATCGTCACCGCCAAGGATCCGGTCATCGTGAAGGAGCAGCAGGCCGACTGTTTCGCCGGGGCGTTCATGCGCCACGTCGCCGAGGACAAGGCCGCGCACTTCACGATCAACACCTCCGACGGCCTCAACAACGTGCTGGCCGCGACGGTCGCGATCCGGGACGCCAATCCCGAGGATCCGGAATCGGTGCACGGCTCGGCCTTCGAGCGGGTGACCGCGGTGCAGATCGGTTTCACCGACGGCCCCAAGGGCTGCAAGGCGATCGATATGAAGGACATCGAGCGCCGCCGCAAGAATCTGCCGCAGTCTTTCGGCGACGACGTCAATCGCGGCGAATTGGCCATCACCAAGGACAGTCTCAAGGAGTTGAGCAAGGCGATGGCGGCGATCATGCCGATCCCTTCCCAACCGACCTACGACTATCACGGCGCCCTCATGCACTGCAGCAACGGCGCCGACACCGCGCCCGTCACCTACTGCCCCGCGACCAACACCATCGGCACCGACATTCCCGCCCTCGCGCAGCGCGGTGCGGCGAATACCGATGAGCAGGACGGGTTTCCGACCCGCGTCGGCGGTGACTACAACGCCTACGTCGTGTTCGTCTCGCGTTACGCGCTGGCGGTGCAGCGCAACGCGCATCAGCAGTTGACCGGAGCGAAGACCGGCCTGCGCGCCGCCTGTCTGTCGGGCGTGATCACCGCGAGGCTCGCCGATCCGCATCGCGATGCCGGACAGGGCGATATCGCACTGTCTCCGGGCGATCTCGACAAGGCGGTATCGGGACTGCTCAGCGATGGACTGGCGGCCAGCGACGTCGAAGGCAAGACCGTGCCGAGTGGCTTCTCCCGGGTCGACGCGTTCCGGGCCGGTGTTCTGGGCACACAGGAGATCTGCGAGGCGCGCTACTCCTGAACGCTCGGTCGATCGGCTCAGCCGAACGGCTCGATCGGCTCAGCCGAACGGCGGGGGCGCGGCCGGCTCCAACCGCAATACGCGGTTGCCGAGCTGGATCTCCGAGCCCTGGGCCAGCACCATCGGCTGATTCGGTTGCAGCCGAATCCAATCGCGATATCCGGCCGGCCGGGCCCGGGTGCCGTTGGTGGAGCCGCGGTCCACGACGGTGATATCCCAGTTCATCAGCCGAATCTCGGCGTGGGCCCGCGACATTCCACCGGAGGAGTCCTCGATCTTGACCGGCACCAGACCGCGCTGGGCGGCCTCCGAATTCTCCGGATCCCGGCCGATCACCGCATCGGCCGCGAGCAGATAGGTCATCCCGTCGTCGAGGACGAGCATGCCCAGCGGCGGCCGGACGACCTCGGCCGGTTGCTGGGTCTGGTCGACCGGCATCCCACACACCGTGCAGAACGCCGAGCGTGGATCGCTCGGATGGGCACGGGCACACTTGAATCCCATCACCCGCACCGTCAGCGAGGTCGCGCGGGCAGTCGCCTCCATCCGGCGTTCCAGTTCCGGATCGGGGCCGGGCGCGGGATTGGTACCGCGCAACCGGGTTTCGGCCAGGCGAGGATCCTCCGCCGGTTCGGGACGTGCTGTCCCTTGCCGCGCATCGACTTCCGGTGCCCGGTCCGGCCGGGTCGGCGGTGGGGGCACCTGGGGTTCGGGTCGCTGCGCGTCCAATTGTGACGTGGGAGCGTCTTCGGCGCGATGGTGCGCACCCGCGGCGGGCCGGGCGGCACGATCACGCGCGCGCGTCCGCTCACCGTCGAACCACACCACCGCCCCCGCGGCGGCCGCCACGCCTTCCACCAGCGAGCCGATACCGCGTTCGGGCAGTTCCGGAATCCGGCCGCGCTCGTCGTCGATGAACAGCGCCGCGGCGCGGGCCGGCGGTTCGGTGAAGCGGTCGACGGTGAAGGCGGCATCCACGCCGCGGTAGTACTCGACACCCCGGGCGCCCGCGAGGACCACGGTGACCGATCCGTGCAGGAAGATCGCCACCCCACCGGTATCCGAGCGCGAGAGAATACCCAGGTCGACCGGGCTGCCGTCGACCTGTTCGGCCTCCTGTATCAGCCAGCGGGTGGCCTCGCGCGCGATGATCCGGCCTGGTCCTTGCGGGGCGTGCTCCGAGGCCTCGGACACCAACTGCGCCAACGCCTCCGCGGCCCGCATCGCCGGTGCGTCGGGGTGCACCCGGCCGCGACCACGATGCGCGACGACCACGACGGCCCCCGCGACGCGTACGACGACATGGTTACCGGCGACAACCTCGACCTGCCGATCCATCAACGGAATCGGCCTCCGAGCGATATCAGCGCAGCGGTCACCACAGGGACAAGGTTAAGGCAATCGTTGTCCATGAGTCCCCGCTGCCGGGTCCGGTCCGGTAATTTCGATGGCGGAGAACCGGGAGAGAGCACCGGGAGAAGGGGGGCGGTCCATGGACCGAACGATTCGCAGATCTCTGGTTTTCACGTGCGCCGCAGTGCTGGCCGTGCTGACCGGTTGCGGTGTGCAGGGAACCCCGACCGCGGCCGAGATCGATGTCCGCACGCTCGATGTCGGCCCGTATCCGGTCGACCGCCACAGCTACGACGCCACCGCGGGCAGCAAGGGTGCGCTCGCGGAGGGGATGCGGATGTCGCAGGCCGTGGTCCCGGCCGTCCGCATCGACCCGTCGCTGACGATCGGTGCCGGCGGACGCGTCGTCGCCGACAGCACCGATGCCACCCGCCGCCTGCTGGCCGCGGTCTCCAAACCGGTGCTCGACCGCAACAAGATGGTCGTCGCCTATGTCGCGGCGGGTTCCGACAAACCCGGTTCGCTGGACAGCGCCGCCGCGGCGACCTCGGTCACCGATCTGGTGTTGCGCTTCCCGGACGAGTCCGCGGCCCGGCAGGCCGCACGCGAACTCGAAGACGTCGACTTCGGTGTCGCGCCCGACCTCAATCGCAAACTCGCGCTGCCGAAATACTCGGACGCCTATATCCACTACCGTCCGGGGATTGCGACCATCGGAACCTTCATGGCCTACAAGCAGTTCGTGATCTCGCTGTACATCGAGCGGCCCCGTCCCGAGGAGGCCGATCTGCTGGCCTGGGTTCAGAAGACCCTCGACGCCGAGGTACCGGCACTCGATCATTTCCAGGCGACCGCGGCCGGCGGCCTCGACGCATTACCGGTGGACCCGGACGGTCTGCTCGCGCGCGCCGTGGTGCGCGACCGCTCGAACCGCACCCCCGATGTCGATCGCTTCGCTGTCTATGCCGCACCGGCATTCGTCCATATCTCCTCCGACGAGACCACACGTCAGCGGCTCGTCGACGACACCGGCATGGATGCCATCGCCGTCGCCGACAACAGTTCGGTGTTGCGCGTCCGCGACGCCGATGCCGGGTCACGCATGATCAAAGGGCTGATCTCCAGTTCGGGTGAGCAGTACGAGCCGGCCGACGCGCCCAAGTCGGTGCCCGGGGCCAAATGCCTGACGCTCAACAGTTCGGGAGATCCGCAGAAGGACAGCAGATTCCGCTGTTATGTGCCCTACCGGCGATACGTGGAGGTCGTCAACGCCAACAACCGCGACGATATCGATCAGCGGGTCGACGCGGCGTATGCGTTGCTGGCCAACAGCTTCTGACCGAACCCGGGCGGCGCGGGCGCGTCACCGTGCTGGAGTACTATGCCGCGAGACCCAGCCTGGAAGGGGGAGCTGATGTCCACGGTCGATCTGATACTGACCGACAGCCGATTGTGGGCGCGCAGCGAATCCACCCACTGGGACGGCGCCCCCTCGGTGGTGCCGGCCAGCGACGGCACGAGTCTCGTTGTGGGAGAACCACTTCAGCCGCCCTCACCCGCGGTCTCGGTGGTACGGCTGGCCGCGGCCGACCGCATCGCCTTCGTCCCGATGCTGCCGACCGTCGCCGACGCCTTCGCCGCGATCTTCGGCGCCGTGCTGACCAATCTGCGGCTGCCCACCGCGTGTGAACGGCTCACGGTGGTGAGCCCGTCGGAGTGGGGTACGCGCCGCCGCGCCGCGCTCGAGGCCGGCGCCCGCCGTCTGGTAGGCGAGATCAGCGTCGAACCGCTGGCATTGCGGGTGGCCGGGCTGTCCGCGAGTACCTCGCAGCAGCAGCGCATCGCGGTGGTGGAACTGAATTCGCTCACCACGACCGTCACCCTGACCGGCCGTTCGGGCACCGAGACCTGGATCGAGGCCTGCGAATACGAGCCGACGATCGGCTCCGCGGACCTGGCCGAGGGGCGCGGTGCGGAGGCCGTCGTCGACGTCGTCGATCGACTGCTGGGCGGCCGCAAACCCAGCTATCTCGTGGTCGTCGGCGCCGCCGAACCCGCGCTGCTCGACGCGATGCGCGCGGAACTGTCCCGGCGCTACGGTTTCGGTGTCGACCTGCGCGCGATGTCCGGCGTGGACCTGGTCCGGGGCGGGCCCTCGATGTCCTCCGCACCCGAACCCGCGCAATTCGCCCCGCAGACCCCGTGGGTCGGCTCCCTGCACGAGCATGCGGCCGCGACCGCGCCGCCACCGAAGCGCCGCACTCCGCTGCTCATCGGCGCCGCTGTGGTCGCGGTGGTTGTCGCGGCAGTGGCGGCCGCCCTCGTGCTGACCCGGTCCGGCGGCGAGTCGCCGACGGCCCGATCCACCGCGGCGCACCCCTCCGCCGCCGCGCCGCCGTCCGCGGCGCCCGCACAACCTGCCGAAACCTTCGGACGGGTCGGCGCGGTGATCCCAGCGGGCTGGCATATCACCAATCGCTCCGGCGCCCGAGTCGACATTTCCCCGAACGACGGTGCGCGCGAACGCATTTCGCTGGTTCAGAAGGACCTTGCCCCGGGGTCCGGCGTCGAGGACGTCGCCGCCACACTCGAAACCCAGATCGCCAAGCGCCCGGCCGGCACCGTCGGGCCGCTGCAGCGCAATGTGATCTTCGGCGGGCGCCCGGGGCTGTCGTACGAGGAAACTCCCGGTGACGGCACCACGGTGCGCTGGCAGGTTCTGGTGGAATCCGGCCTTCAGGTCAGCGTCGGTTGCCAATACCCCACCGGCGACTGGCAGTCCATCGCCGCGGTATGCGAGAAGTTCGTCGGCGATCTGCGCCCGGGGGCGTGACACCCGGCTCGGACCGGCAGCCGCATGCCGGGTGCCGCCGTCGGTGAAAGGCACCCCGTCGGAGACGGGTGCTATCTTCTTCGCAGCGTCGGCCGAACAGGCACCTGTGTTCACCGGCGCGGAGCCTGTGGGAGGGGACTATGCGAAATTCGGTGCGCGTGCTGGCCGCTGCCGTGGCCGCGCTGGCGCTGGCCGCGTCGGGATGCGGCTCCGATCCGACTCCCGCTCCGGCCGCCGAGCCGACGGTCGATCTCAACGGTCTCGACGTGGGGCCGTACGACGCCACGCCACGCGATATGGGCAAACCCACCAATCCCGGTCAGGCCGCGTTCTACGAGGCGGAACGACTCGGCAGCACTATGCCGCTGCCGATGGATATCGACCCGGCCTTCACCCATACCGGCAAACTCGACACCCTGGTCTTTCTCGATCCGAAGACGTCGGTGATGAAGGATTTCACCGACCTGAGCAACTTCGCCGAAGACGCCCCGGACCTCATCGGCGGCTTCGTCTCCTACGGCCGCGACGACCCGGACAATCTGGGAAGTGAGCTGGTCAACGCGGCCATGATCTTCCCGACCGAGCAGCGCGCGACCGAGGTCGCCGCAGCCCTGGAGCGGCGTGATTTCGGCCGCGATCCGCAGACCCAGGCGGTGGCGATCCCCAATTATCCACTGACGCACGCACATTGGGTACCGACCAAACAGGCGATCAACAACTGGTACCCGTCCGGTCGGCTGGTGCTCTACACCTCGGTCTACGACCAGGCCAAGAACTGGTTCAACAAGGTCGATCTCCCGGCGCTCGTCTCCCGTGTGCAGAAGAGCCTCGACACCGTCCTGCCCGCGCTCGCCAAGTTCCAGCCGACGCCGCCGGACAAGCTGATGGAGCACCCGATCGACGTCGACGGGATGCTCGGCCGGACCATGGTCCGGCCGAAGGAGGCGACCGGCGAATGGCTGAACCCGCCAGGGGTCTACCTCGGACATGCGGGGCTGCACTTCAGTAGCGATCCGGGCGAGTCCCGGGTGTGGTATGACCGCGACGGCGTCGACCGCTTCGCCGATTACGGCAACGAGCTGTACCGAGCCCGCGATGCCGCGGCCGCCGCGGATGTTCGCGACGAATTGGGCGGGGCGGAAAAACATTTCAAGCAGGCGGCGGCACCGAGGAACCTGCCGGTCGCGAAGTGCCGGGAATACAACGGCAAAGAGAAGTTGGCCGTCCGCTTCTACTGTTCGGTGTACTACGGCAGATATGCCTCGCTGGCCTGGGGTGAACAGTTGCTCGATGCGCAGCAACGCATTTCGGCCCAGTACGCCATTCTGGTGAAGGCGGACCGGAAATGAGTACTCGATTCGTTCGGACGGCGGCCGTCGCGGCCTGCCTCGGCGGGCTCCTGGCGGCGACCGGATGCGGCGCGACGATCGGCGGCTGGGCCGGCCCCTCGGAAATAGATGTGCGGAAGCTCGATGTCGGCAACTACGACGTGCGGCCGCTCGATATCCACGTGGACTTCCGGCCGGGTTTCGTCAACGCGCCCGAGGCCGCGGGTATGCGGCTGGCCGAGTATGTGGTGACCGCGGATCAGGTCGATTCGACGCTGACGAAACGGGAGAAGGCGGGCAGCTTCTCCGCCGGGGTTCTGCCCGATGCGCTCGGCAACGCGGACGAGATGGAGGCCACCGCCAAACGCGACCACATGGTGTACGGATTCTCGACCGCGGCCAGTGACAAGGACGCGGGCTGGGGTTTCTCCGGCTGGCCGAAACCCGAGAAACCCAACTCCACCGTGCTCGCACTGTCGGTGATGCAATTCAACGACGCCGCGAGCGCCACCCGGGCCGCCACCGATTTCTACAACACCGATTTCAACGCCTACAAGGACCAGAACCAGTCGGTGCCGCTCGCGAAATATCCGGACGCCCACGCACATTGGCGTCCCGGAACACCGTCGATCCGGTCCTTCCTCGCACACGGCCCCTATGTGGTGTCGGTACTGGCCCTCACTCCGACACCGGACCTGAACAGCCTCACCGCCCTCACCGAGAAGACGCTGGACACCGAATTCCCGCTGTTGGACCGGTTGCAGCCGATCTCCGACGAGGACACGGTCAAACTGCCCTGGGATCCGAATTACCTGCTCAGCCGTGCTCTCAACACCGGCCAGTCCGGTCGTCCGCAATACGGCGACGACAACGGCGTATTCGGCCCGCACGGGATCGTGCACTACATGCCCGATCGCAAGGCCGCCGCACAGAGCGCCGCCACTCTGAAGGCCACCGAATTCGCCAAGACCTCCGACGCCCTGGTGCTGCGCTCGGACGACGCGACCTCGGCGAAAAAGGCTGTCGCCGACCGCGTCACGTTCCAGGGCGGTGGCCCCGCCGTAGACCCGGTACCTCAGATCGCGGATTCGGCGTGCGTGGAGAACAGTACGAAGAACACCGATTTCAGCGGGCCCAAGCGGTACACCTGCATCGTCGCCTACCGCAATTACGTCGGCTATGTGACCTCGAATCAGCTGGTCGATGTCCATCAACGCGCGGCCGCGCAGTACGCCCTGTTCGCCAACAGCCAGTGGCAGCCGTGACTCGACCGCCCACCTCGAAGTCCAGTAAGCTCCGCGACGATACGCGGCCCGCCGAACTACCAGGAGTTTGTTACAGATGGTGATGAGTCCCGGCACCATCGTCGGTGGGTATCGGATCGTTCGCCAGCTGGGCGCCGGCGGGATGGGCACGGTGTATCTCGCCAAACATCCCAGCCTTCCGCGCATGGACGCCATCAAGGTGCTCAGCGGCGAACTGTCGTCCAACCACGAATTCCGGGGCCGATTCGAACGCGAGGCCAATCTCGCTGCCGGTCTGGACCATCCGAATATCGTGTCGGTCTACAACCGCGGTGAAGAGCACGGCCAATTGTGGATCGCCATGCAGTACGTCGACGGCACCGACGCCTCGGCCGAACTGGCCCGCGACCCGCATTCGATGACTCCGCTGCGCGCGCTGCGCATCGTCACCGAGGTCGGCAAGGGCTTGGACTACGCGCACCGCCGCGGGCTCCTGCACCGCGACGTCAAACCCGCGAACTTTTTGTTGTCGGTCCCCGAGGACGACGACGAGGAACGTGTCCTGCTCACCGATTTCGGCGTCGCCAAATCCACCGACGACGCGACCGAACTCACCCAGACCGGCAGCTTCGTCGCGACGATCGCCTATGCGCCGCCGGAACAACTCCAGGGCATGGCGGTCGACAGCCGCGCCGACATCTACAGCCTGGGCTGCGCGTTCTACAAGCTGATCACCGGCCAGAACCCGTACCCCGCAAGCCAACCCGCGATGGTCATGATGGGGCATCTCTACGAGCCCCCGCCCCGCGCCACCGCCGTCAACTCCGGCCTCCCACCCGCGATCGACCACGTCTTCGCGCGTGCCCTGGCGAAGAATCCCGCCGACCGCTTCGCCAGCTGCCGCGAACTCACCGACGCCGCCGCGAATGCCCTCACCCCCGGCCACACCCCGGTCCGCACCACCACCTCCCCGACCTACCCCATACAGGTC
>NZ_PYHT01000047.1:0-15749 GCF_003023875.1 Nocardia sp. MDA0666 | reverse complement strand
CCCACCACTCCCCCGCCCGCCAATCCCGAGAAGCACTACTGGACCGTCGAACTCGACCCGCCCCCGGGTGCCAAACCGGCGGTGAAAGCCATTGTCGCGCTGGCCCGTACGGCGATCCAGACCGCGGTCGACCTGCTCGGTCGCGGCATGCCGAAGCCACCGCCGGAGGTGGCCAGTCTGCTGAAACCGGTGGTGTTCACCAATCTGGGGAAGAGCGACACCACCGTCGGCTACCGGCAGGCCATGGCCGCGGTGAACGCGAAGCAGACCTCACTGCTCGAATACGACCAGGAGATCGCGCGAACCTCGGTCCTGGTGGCCGCCAGCAAGGACGAGACGCTCGCCAGTATCAAGAACATCGTCGCCGAACTGCAGGCCGTGGTGAAGGCGGTGCCCGCGAAGGCGACCGCCGCCCAGCAGGCCGCCCTCATGCAGCAGATCAGCGCGGCGGTCGCACAGGTCTACCGCCTCGTCGACGCGGTCTACGCGGACAACCAGTCCCGGGCGGGTACCGGCAGCGGCTCGGGGTCCGGTTCCGGCACCGGCGGCAGTTCTTCCAGCGGTTCCGCGTCGGGCGGTTCCTCGGCGTCGGGCGGGGGCGGCGGTCTCGGGGACATCCTCGGCCAACTGCTGCCCATGGCCGCGATGATCCTCCCGATGGGAGCGATGGTGGCGGCGCCGCTGGTCACCCAGGCGATGCAGAAGAACCAGAAAGACAAAGAGGCCGAACTACATTCGAACGGCGAGGTCACCCCCGGCACCGGAGCCGCACCGGCGGCCACGGACCCGAACGCGGCCGTTCCGAACGGCGCCGGACCGGCCGCCGCGCCCGTTGCCGTGGCACCCAACGGCGCGCCGACCGCTCTCGCCCCCGGCGCGGCGGCTCCGGGTACCGCCGCGCCCACGCAATTGGCGGGCGCCACCGGCCAGACTCCCGGCACCCCGCCGCCGATCACGGCCCCGGCCACCGGCGCGTCGGCCAAGGATCGGACGAAACCACCGAGCGCGGCGGCCGCCCCGAATGCCGCGACGCCGGAGGAGCCGGAGAACGCGAGCGAAGTCGCGCCATAACGCGCGACAAACCGGGCGAGTTACCCGAGCGGTGCCGGTGGGCGAGCGAATCGCCCACCGGCACCGCTTTTTCAGGGGCGTCCGGTCACATCGGGTGCGGAGGTGTCCGGAGCCGAGACCGCACCGGGCGGCGGTCCGCCGGCCGTCGGCGGTGCCGATACCGTGGGAGGCGCAACCTGCGCGACGGGGGCGGCAACCGGACCGCTCGACGCGGCCGCCGGGCGCGAAACCCGTTCGTCCACGCCGGTGGACACCGCGGCCGGGGCGGGGACGAAGCGCGGATGCTTCACGATCTGCTCGTGGGCATAGACCGCGTCGCGCAATTGCTGGCGAGAGGCCTCGCCGGCCAGCAGCAGAACCAGTTCGTTGCAGCGACGTTCGAACACGAGGGCACGCAACGCCGCGGCCTCGTCGTCGACCCGCAATTCGCCGACGTCGACCCGTCCGACGTCGACCCGGTGCGGCAGCATCGCCGCGGTGAGCAGATCGTCGGCATCGCGTAGTTCTTCCCACCACGAGGCTGGGATCGGGCGGCCGGACCCGAGCGCGGACAGGATCCGGTCCCGGATGCCGCGCGACTGCGCCGCGTCGGGGCCGCCGGGAGCACTGCCGGCGACCAACCGGTGGGCCTCGGCGGCCAGTTCCTCACAGTGCGCGCGGATCTGCGCATCCGGCACGGCCGCAACGTGTTCCAGGGCTTCGCCGGAGCCGGCGAGGGCCAGCCGGTCGGCGGTGTCGGGAGTGAACACGCGCAAATCGACGTCGTAGGAGGGGCCGACCAGATCCTGCATGGCCACACTCGGGAACCGCTGCCGCAGTCCGTGGTCGATCGATCCGGACGAGACCAGCGCGGTCAGCTCCGCACCGGCCTTGCGGCCCCAGGCCAGACCGAATTCCGCCAGCACCCGCGCCGGATCCGAGACGCCTTCCCACGGCGATGCGGGATCGCCGGAACCGTCGGCGAGCACGTCGTCCCAGATCCACGGCGAGGACACCTCGCGCGGCAGATACAGCCCGGCCGGGAACCAGCCGCGGCCCTCGTTGGAGGTGATGAACACGCCGGCGCCGGCGGGGCCTCGCAGCACCGCGACGGCCCAGTGCAGGCCCAGCACGGACGAATCCACCGCCGCCAGCACCGCACCCAGCAGGGTGCGAGCGATCAGCAGATCGTCGTCCACGGCGTCGCCGACGACATAGGCCGGTTCGGCCTCGGCGTCCTTGGCCTTGGCGACGGCGGCCGCGAACGGGGTCGGCACCGGAACCGGCGGCAGATCCCCGGCGGCGGTGGTGCCGTTCGGCCCCTGCCCGCGCTCGTCGGGGCCGAAACCGGACGGCGGGCCGGCCGGACCACCCGGAGGTACCACACCGGACGGCGGCGTCGTGCCCAGCGGGCCGGACGGCGGGCCGGCGGGACCACCGCCCGGTCCGGCCGGACCTCCGGCGGCGGACGGGCCGGTGCCCGTGCCCGTGCCCGCACCCACTGGCGCCGTTCCGGGTGTGGCGCCGGTCGAATCCGGTGCGGCCGACGATGTTGCGGGTGCTGCGCCCGGCGCGACGCCGACCGGGGTGTCGGCGCCGGTGTCACCGGGCGTGTGAGCGCCGGCATCGGCGGGCCCGGAGCCCGGCGCGCCGACCTGTGGTCCGGTGGGAGCCTGGTTACCCGGACCGGGCAGGGAGGGCGACTGCTGGTAGGGCGCGGAGCCGGATCCGTTCGTGTCGTCGTACCGGCGGATGTTCGCGGCGCCGTCCTCGTCGCTGCGTTCGAAGGCGGCGGCGGCCGCACGCAATTTGGCTGCGGTATCCCGGTGTTCCTTGGCCAGCGCGATACCCGCGTTCTGTCTCGCCTGGTAGTAGTCCTGCAGGGCGCCGAGTACCGGGTCCGCGATATGGCCGTAGGTGTTGGGGAATTCGCGGAGCCAGTCGGTGGGAGGTTTGGCCCATTCCAAGGTGTCTTCGGCGACCCGGTCGTGCTGAAGGGCCAAATCGAGTAAGACCGCAGGGTCGACTTCCATGCTGCCCGACATGCCGAATCAGATCCTTCCCACCGGTGACGTCCTCATTGTCGAGCCTTCCCACTCGCGGGAAGGGCACGGCGGCGAGGCCCGGCACGCCATCGTGTGCACTAGCGAGGGGGCGGCGCGGTGATCGTCGGGCGCCGCACCGGTTCGGGCGTGACGGTGCCGGCCGGGACGGCCGCCAGATATTCCGCCACCTGCCCGTGCGCGTAGACGATGTCGCGCAGCCGCTGCCGGGACGGTTCCCCCGACATCAGCAGGACCATTTCGTTGCAGCGGCGTTGTGCTACCGACAGCCGCAGGGTGGCCGAATCGGTGGCGGATCGGCCCATGGAATGCTCGGATCGCAACTCCCCCAGAGGAACTCGCGAAACGTCGGCCAGCAGCGGCAGCATGGAGGCCGCCAGGAGTTGATCGGCGTCGAACAGTTGCTCCCACCACTGCGCCTGCACCGGACCGCCCTGCAGGATCGTCTGCATGATGCGATGCCGGAGTTCGGCGGCGCCCAGGGAGGCGAACGGATCGGGACCCGACACCGCGAGCCGCTGATGCGCGTCGTAGGCGAAGTCCAGACCCCGGCTGCCGATCCGGTCCGCGGGGATCGCGGCGACCCGTTCGAGTACCGGCGGCGCGGTCACCAGCTCCAGGCGGTCGGCCAAACCCGGTGCGGGGGTGGAGAAATCCATGGTCGGGGCGGCCTCGACCGACCCCTCGAGCGCGACCTCGCCCAACTGCCGGGCCAGCAACTCGTCGAAGGGGGCCGACGACACCAGCGCCGACAGGCGGGCCCCGGTACGCCGCCCCCAGCTCAGTGCGAATTCGGCGAGTACCCGGGCCGGATCTGCCAGCCCCTCCCAGGCCGGCCCCTCGGCCACCGACCACACCCACGGTGTCGACAGTTCGCGGGGCAGGAAGACAGCGGGCGGCAGCCAGCCGCGGCCGTCGTTGGACGTGACGAACGCGCTCACGCCGCCGTCGTGGCGCATGATCGACACCGCCCACTCGGTACCGACGGCGGGTGCGCCGCCGGCGGCGAGCAGACTCGCGAGCAGGCTGCGTGCCAGGACCAGATCGCCGTCGACCCGTTTCCCCAGCATGAAGGTGGGTGCCGCCGCGGCGGCCATCGCGGCGCCCACCGCATTGCGAACCAGGTCCCCACTGCCGGTGGTCTCGTCACTGTCGGGGGCTTTGTCACTGCCGGTGTCCTTGTGGGCACCGGCTCCCGCCTCGCCGGTATGGCGGCCCGGCGGCTGACTCTTCGCGGTACCGGTACCGGTGGTGGGTGGCGCCGTGACGCCGGGCGCGGACACACCGGGAACCGCACCGGGAGACCCACCGGGTGCGGACGTAACGCGCGGTCCCGCAACGGCATTCCGGGAATCCGGCGCCGATGTCGCGCGCGGATCCGCCGCCGGCCCCGCGGCGGCGGGTGAGTTCGCGACCGGCGGCCGATCCGGCGTGAACGTCGGCTGTTGCGCCGTGAACATCGGCATCTGCGCCGCCATACCCGCCACCGCACCCAACGACGGCGAACCCTCCGATCCGGTGACGTCATCGGTGCGGCGGCCCGAGCCGACCGTGAGATCCGGCGCGCCCGATTCGCCGGTCCGTCGCTCGGCACCGGAATCGCCGGTGACGGCGCGACTGTCGTCGCTGTCGGTCTCGCTGTGTGAAACCGTCTGCGCCGCGACGGTATCCGACTGCACCTGCGGTGCGTCCACCGTACGATGCTCCGGCGCGACCACCTCGGCCGCGGAGGGCCCGCCGTCCGCCTGCGGGGTGGCCATCGGCCCGAGCGCACGACCGCCACCCGTCGGCGCGGCCTGCGGCGCCGGCCCGGAGCCCGGTTGCACCTGCACGGCCGGCCCGGCCGACGTCCCGTCCTCGGGTGCGGGCGCGTGGCCGGTGGCCGGCTCCACCTCGTCGGGCGCGACGATGTCCCATCCCGGAAGCCGGGACTGCGGTAGTTGAGATTCATGGGGCCGCAGGAGGTCCCGCAGATCCTGCAGGCTCGGCAGGTGGGGAACGAAGGGTCCGCCCGAGGGCCGCAAACCCTGCGGCAGCGATCGGACCCCGTGCGTCCCGGGCCCACCCGGACCGTCGCTTCCCGCGCGAGGCGAGCGGTATCTCGGCCCGCCCCCCGGGCCGTCGGAGCCCTCCGGCCCACCACGCCACGGCCCCGGCTGCCCCAGCGCCGCCGCGATCGCCGCCAATTCCGGCAGACCCTGCGGCCCGACCTCGCGCAGCGCCGCCGCCGCGATATCGTCCACCTCGGCGCGAGCCTCGGCGAGGATCCTCCGGATATCGCGTTGGAGGCGTGCGTCCGCCTCGCTACCGTCCCCGCCGGCTTCCTCTTCCTTCTCCCGCGCCGCCGCCGCGGCTGCCCGCGCCGCGCGAATCTTGCGCAATGCGCCGTCGACGGCGTTGAGGATCCGGTCGCGGGTGCGATCGACCAGACTCGACATCTGCCCGAAGGTGTCGGCCGCCGCGACCAGTGCGTCGACGAATCCGCGCAACGTGCCCTGCTGCGCCAGCAGCTCGTCCTTGATCGGCTGCAGGCTCGCGCTGGAGCGGACCCGATCGTCGAAGGCGCGCCGCATGCGATCGGCCTCCGCCGGATCCAGCGCCTCGGCTCCCTCGCGCGCCAGCGCCTCCAGTCGGCCCCAGGCGCGCGGAGAGATCTCCGGCCAGTTGTCCCTGACGATGGCCTTCCAGTACGGACTTTCGCGCTCCGGATTCATGCGGATCAGACCGATTCGGACTGTACGTGTCCGCCGCCGTCGATATCGGCGTTCTTCAGGCCCGTCGCGGTGCCGTGGGCGCGGGTATGGGTGGCGTGGGTCCGGCCGCGCAAGTCCGTGGCGGCGGTCTCGAACCAGCCGGTGACCTGATCGAAGACGCCCTTCAAGCGGAAGTCGAGCGGTGCTGCCGGGCGCTCGTCGACGGTCCAGCCGCCGGTGGTGGCGCCGACCTGGTCGGCGAACGATATTTTGGCCGCTGCGACCTGACCCGAGACGGCGATGACGTCATCGGGATCGTCGATGTCCAACATGGCGGGGACCTGTCTCGAAAGTGACTGCGCTGGTCAGGAATTGGTGCCGAATTCGGCGATCTCCATGGCACGGTAGGAGGATTCGGTGGGCAGATCGAAGGAGTCGATCGTGTACGGCCGGGTGCCGTTGTACTCCATCTCCGAACGCAGGCCCACCCGCGATTTCGTATGCGCGAGCCGGGCCAGTCGCAGGATCTCGGCGGCCAGCCAGGTATCGCCGTTCTCGCGCGCGTCGTCGGTGAGATGCAGTCCGACGACCTCACCGTCGCGATCGCACGCGACGCCGACGGTGTGATCGGGGTTGAACACCTCGTAGACGCGGTTCTGCCAATCCGGTGCGGGCGGAGCGAGTTCGTCCTCGTCGTAGTCGTCGTAATCGGACATGGTCGGACTCCTGTCGTTGATGCGAAGCTAAGGACCTGTGACGATGCCCGGAGCGGACACCCGCCCGGGCGGCGCGGAAACGGCGGGGCCGGGCGGTTGCCCGGAGGCGACCGCGTCGTCGGCCGTGCCCGACAGCCGGGCGGCGATGGCCGACCACGCCTCGTCGCCGACTGTCATGACCTGGTGCAGCTGCCAGAATCTTGTACCCAGATACATTTCCCCCGTGCCGTCCGGTCCGACATCCAAGTGGTCCGGGCCGTCGGTGGCCGGGTTCAGCGTGATCGTCGTCAGCGGCGGCTGCATATCGTCGACGTTGACGATCGTGGCGCTGCTGCCCGGTATGAAACTGGTGCGGCAGCGCGGGTCCGAGGCCGGTGTCAGCTCGGCGCTGTTGGTGGTGATCGTCACCTCCGGATTCAGCAGCAACTGCAGCACCCAGGAGCGCGCGGCCGGCTCGGGACGCGCGGCGGTGATCGAAATCGCCAGCGACGCTGCCAGATCCACCACCAGTACCGCCTGCGAGCTGGTGACGCCGACGACCACCAGCCGGCGCGCGGTGCCCACCGGATCGGGCAGATCGTCGGCGGCGAAGGTCATGGCGGCCGACCCCGCGCCGGCCCCGGTGACCGGATAGGCGTTGACGGTGCCCGTGGCCACGTCGATCGTGTAGGCGGCCAGCAGATCGGGTGTCCGCTCGGCCAGTCCGGCCAATCGCACCAGACCCTCACCGTGCAGCCAGCGCACGGTGTCGGCGACGGTCACACCTCCCGGATCGGTCACGAAACCTGCTCCGGCACAGCGGGTTCCGATGCGCCCGAGGCGTCTCCCCAGGGATCCTGCGCCATCAGCAGCTCGTACTGGCGACCGGCGTCGGCACTGCTCTCCCGGATCGCGGCGATGATCTCCGCGACCAGCTCGTGCGACTCGAACCGGTCCACGGTGCCCGGTGCCAGATACAGATCGGTGAGCCGGCCCATCGCGTCGACCTCGGGAATGACCGCGCCGCTCGGCGAGGGCCGGCGGGCGCGGATGGCATCGATCTTCTCGCGCAGGTCGGCGATCTTGTGCCGGAGGTCGCGCGCGGCGTCCAGGGCCGCCTGCACCTCGGGATGGATATCACTCATGCGGAACCTCCGGTTTGCGTCGGAGCCTGGTTGGCCGGTCCTGGTGTCGCCGGTGTCACGGTCGGCGCGATGGTGGGCTTCTCACCGATCACGGCGTCGGTATGCGGCGTGTCGTCGACGTACATCAGGCGATCGGGATGCCAGGCCACCACCCGATTGCGCTCGTTGTTCGCACCGCCGCCGCCCATGCCGGGAGACATCGGCATGTACGGCATCATCGGCGAACCGGTGCCGGCCGCGCGCGCCGCCGTCCCGGCCGAATTCTGCAGCGATTCGATGACCGGCGTGCGCGGCAGATTCGACGACGCACTGCTCACCGCTCCCGTGACCGATCCCACCGTGGGCATCGGCCCGACCGCGACGGGCGAGGACGTCGCCGAACCGATCGCGCTGGTGAGATCGCCGATCGGAGTCACGTCCGCCCCGATGCCGCCGCCACCGCCGGAATACCCGTAATCGCCCCCGCCGGTGTCGTATCCGTAATCGCCGTAGCCGTAGTCGTCGAGGGAGCCGGTGCCGAGATCGTTCGATTCGTTCATACCCATCATGGGCATGCCGGCGGCCATCATGCCACTCATCACCGTCGGCAGCATCGAGGCGAGCGTGCTCATCATCTGGCTGCTGTCGCCCGAACCGTTGGACTGCCCGGATGTCGATGCCGCCGTTCCGGTTTCGGAATCTCCGGCATCCCGGGCCTGCTCGACACCCACCGTCGAGTAGTAGGAGCCGATCGTCTCCGCCGACCGGGCGTTCTGCTCCTGGAATTTCGCCAGCGCGGCCTGGATTCCGAGTTGATTCTTCGACCGCATGGACCGCACCAGTTCCTTGCGCGCGGCGATGATCTCCTCCGGGGTGGGGTGTTTGGCTTTCGCGGTGTCGAAAGCCTTGGTGTACGTGTCGATTCCGTCGGCGAGTTTGCCGAGCGTGGAGCCGAGCGTATCCAGCCACGTGCGATGGCGGCCCAGCCGCGCGGCGGCGTCGGAGCCGACCGGTGTCCAGTGCTGCATGACGGAAGCGGCGCCGTCGACACCGGTCAGGGCCGCCGCATGCGTGGTGCCCAGATAGTTCCGGACGTCGGAGACGAATTGGGTGGCCGGTCCGGTACCGGGTCCGGCCCGGAGCTGCTGGGCGAAGGTCAGCGGATCCACCGCACCCCCCGAGGTGGGCAGGCCGAAACTCGGCGGGCGGCGCAGCGCCGGCGGATCGATGTCGGACACCGGATTCGCCAGCACCTCTCCACCCGGCCCGCCGATGACGCGTGCGCCCTCGTCGTCGGCGTCGGTGTAGCGCTGCGCGGCCTCGCCGATCTTGTGCGCCGTCCGGTGCACCTCGTGCAGAATGCCCGCCATCCCGTTCATGAGGCTGGCAGCATGGCTGTTGAGCTGCGGAACCGCCTGTGCGGAAATGGGATCGCTACCCGCGGGCAGCACCCAGCCCGTGGGCATCGACGCACCGGTGCCTCGCGCCAGCTCGGCCAGTGCCGCCGCCGCGGCGGCGAGCTCGGTCGGATCGACCTGTAACGCCACACCTGCCTCCTCTCACCACAGCCTCAGGTCGGCGTCCCGACCGCGGCCGACAACACCCCACCCTGCTGATCTCCGGGCATCGGCATCCCCGGCGCCGCATCCGCTTGGTGGTCGGGGGCCGTGGCCTCGATACCGCGCGGATGCTGGAATTCGGTGAATGTGCCGAATTCCCCGGCCTTTCCGGACATCGTGTCCATCTTGTCGGAGTCCAGCTTCTGCAGTTCGCCGTCGATGATCGCCTCGATCGTGCCGTCGGTGCCGGACCCGAACACCACGAGCACGGCGGTGGCCTTCTCCCAGACACCGACGTCGCCGGTCATCAGCTGGTTCGGATCGATGTGATCGCCGATCTGCTTGTTGTCGGTCCACTTCGCGGTCGTCTTCTCGTACGCCTTCTGCGCGTCGGTACCGCCGTGATTGCCGAACGCCGCGTCGAGCGCCTGCGCCACGATGAGCGACACCTTCTGCGTGCGCCCGTCGGGGAACGGGTATTCGACGGTGCCGTCGGCCCCGGGGGTACGTCCCGGTGGCACCGCACCGGCCTGCTGACTCTGCGAGGACGACGCACCCTTCGGCGCCGCATCGGACTGCGCGGTCGCGGATGCGGGCGACGCGGCCGGCTGAGTCTGCTGTGGCGTCGCGGCCGCCGGTTGCGCCGAGACCACGGGCTGCTGCGGATATGTGGGCTGCAGGCCGCCGTTGCGACCGTTGAGCCCCTGGTCCTGCATCTGGCGCATCATCTGCATCTGAGCGAGCATCGGCAGCATCTGACTCATCATGTCGCCCATACCACCCATGCCCGACCCCATTCCCGAACCGAGAGAGCTCATTCCGGAATCCGGTGAGGTCATACTGGCCGGAGTGGCCGAGGCCGGGCTGGTGCCACTCGTCGAACCGGTGCCCAGCCCGCTGGGATCCGACGCCGAATTCGAGCCGGTGGACAATCCGTCGGTGAGCGAACCGCCGGTGCCGGCGCCGGTTTGATCGGTGCCGCTGCCGTCGAGGCCGAAATCCATGGGGGTGTAGGAGTCGTCGCCGCTGCCCTGCTGGCCGAGCAGGTTGGGATCGTAGGTGGTACCACCACCGCCCCCACCGCCCCCACCGCCGGCGAGTTGTTGCTGCAGCGATTTGACCTGGGCCGTGAGGTCCTTGTTCTGCGCCGTCAGCGTCTTGACCTGGTCGGTCAGTTTCTTGACTTCCTCGCTTTGCCCCTTGACGTCACCGCCGTCCTTGTCCAGCTGGTTGTGAGCCTTGGTCATCGTGTCCGTGCCGGCGGTGAGCCCCTCGGTGACGTAGGTCATGATGTGCTCGTCCTCCGTCATATTGCCTTTCGGAGGCTGAGATGCGGCAATGCTGAGGGTGTCGATGACGTCCTTCAGCTTGTCCTGAAATTCGTCGCCGTGTTTGCCGGCTTCTTTGACGAATTTCGCAATATTCTCATCCGCTGTTTCCAGGCCGTCGTAGGCGTTGCGCAGTTTGATGGCGACCTCCCCGTAGGAGGCGAACAGGTCCGACGACGCCAGGACCGACTGCGTGACCTGCGGGATGGGCGGCTTGTCCGGCGGCGCGATCGTGTCGCGGGAACCGAAAGCCTTCCAATGTTTTTCGAAGGTGTCCTTGTAGTCCCCGTCCAGCCAGTCCTCGATCACCGGCGAGATCGTCAGGCTCTTCGGCCACAGGCCCTCGCGGCGCTGATCAGGCACCAGGAGGTTCGGCATCTCCTTGGTCATGCACCGATCACCGCGTCGTTGTCGCTGGTCACGCCGCCCGAGTACCGGTTTTCCTTACCGGCCGGACGAGTGGGGAGAACTTTCGGCATCGCCGCCTTGTCGCCGCCCGACCAATCGGCCCCTTGCGCCCAGCTCGCCCCGAATCCACCGATTCCACGGCCCGCGGCCCGGCCGAAGGATCGGCCCACCCCCTTCGTACCTCTGCCGACGGCTGCGGTGGCCGCCTTGCCCGGGACCTTTCCGGCCACCTTGAGCATGAGGTTGCCGGCGGCCTTGCCGGCGAGTTTGTCGCCGGCCAGGCCGCCCACCTTCGCGAGTCCTTTTCCGAGCCATTTCCCGCCCGGGATCGCTGCCGTCACGCCATCGATCAAGCCCTCCTGGAGGGCATCTTTCACGCTTTTCCCGTCGGCCAGTGCGAGACCGGCCCCCAAGAGGCCGCCGGCAACAGGACCCCAACCCGGAATCATGGAGACCGCGCCGACGGCGACGTCTCCCCAGTCCATCCCCAGAAAGCCCATGTGTCTACCTATTCGATCCGGGGCCGCCACACATGCGCAGCACGAAAGATACTTGCGGTGCCCCGGCGAAGCGTCCGCCCCCGGACCTCGGTTTGTCCATTGCTTTCACTGTCGGACAACCTCCGATCGCGAGTTCCGGGCTCAGGGCCGACATCGACACACGGCATCGACGACGCTCAGGCAAGATGCGATAGTCGACCTACTCATTGTTAGGGATTCCCAGCAGTGGGAATTTCCTTTCGGCGCCGCACCAGTCAGGATGATTCAGGACGATCCGGGCGTTCGGGAGGAGTGCGCGTTGTGACGACTCTCCGTTTTGACCTGCCGACGACAGCCGCTGTCGCGCAACGGTTTCCGATGCCCCGTGCGTCGAGGTGAGCCGCGATGACGAGTGCGGAGACATGGCAGGCCACCGTAGCCGACGACATGCCGGAGCCGGCTGAATCGGACTCCGGAACCGGCGAGGGCCAATCCGCCAGACCGACGCCGTGGTCCAAGCCGGCGCGGCAGAGCCCGGGACGTTCCGGTCTGCCGATATCCGGCAGCCCGGCGGCATCCGACACCGCGACGCCGGTCTCGGATTCGATTCGGCCCGAGCAGACTTCCGGCCCGCGCACGGTAGCAGCCGCATCGTCGGTTCCGGCGTCCTCCGCATCGACGTCACCGTGGGCGGCCGGCCGGGCCGCGCCCGCGGAATCGTCGACTACGCCGGCGACCGTGACGAACTCCGCGGTTCCGGCGTCGGCCCCCGCTGCCGGTTCGGGCCTCGTGACCCCCCGCTCCACGGCGCCGGCGGCCGGGGACGGCGAGGCCGACGACGGCGGGATGGCCGATCCCAGCGCTCTCACCTCGGCGATGCTGCCCGCTATGAGCATGCTGCCCATGCTCGCCTCCGCCCTCGCCGGTCTCGGTAAGAACGGTTCGGGCACACAGCAATCCGGCTCCGGCAACGGCGGCGGAACCGGCAGCAACGGAAGCGGCGGGCTGACCCCCGAGGCGCAGCAGGCGCTCGACGCGCTGCGGAAACTCAAGGACACCTACGGCGATGAGGACAAGGCGCCGACGAGTCCCGATTCCGGCGGCAGCGGAAAACAACTCGACACCCGGGCCGGGTCGGGCAGCGTCGGCAGCGGGAAGACCGCCGCGCAGATCAAGGCACATCAACTGTTCCAGCGCAATGCGGCCTCGGCCTTCAACACCCTCGACAACGACCTCGTCGACTACATGCGCCGCCATGCGGGAAAGCACACCACCGACAAGAAGGCCGTCGCCCAGTTGCTGCGCGATGTGGATACCGCGCTCGCCCAGCTCGGATCGGCCGCCTACACCAAGACCGGACAACTTCAGGTCCACCGGATTCTGACCAAGGCGCTCGAACAGGCCACTCGCATCGTCGGCGGTGGCAGCGCGAACTCCAAGGAGGCGGCATCCGAAATCAACCGCCTCACCAAGCAATACATGTACAACCTGGGCGGACAACGGTTTTCGCGCTCGGGCGGATCGGGGACGAAGGTCGGCGGCACCGTCGGGCAGTGGATCCAGCAGGCGCTGGGCGTGCTGGCCGCCGCCGGAGTCGATACGAGCCGCATCGATCCGCAGGCGATCGCGATCATCATCCGGTACGAATCGGGTGGTAATCCGTCGGCCACCAACAACTGGGACAGCAACGCCGCCAACGGAACTCCGTCGATCGGCCTGATGCAGACCATCGGCCCGACGTTCAATTCGTATGCGCTGCCCGGCCATCGCAACATCTACAACCCGATCGACAATATCGTCGCGGGAGTCCGGTACGCGATCTCTCGTTACGGCTCGGTCAGCAATGTGCCGGGTGTGGTGGCCGTTCGCAACGGCCAAGCGTATCGGGGCTACTGATGGCCGGGACACGAGATACGGCCGAACCGACCGACGGCGCCGGACCCCAGACCGGAATCGCCACCTCCGAACCACGTTCGCGCGCAGGCCGATCTCCGGCACCGGCACCCGCGAGACCACGCGGCGGCCTGCCCTCGACACTTCCGGGCACCGGGGCCGCCACCGCGGCCCCGCCGAGCTCACCGGCGCTCCCCGCCGCCGTTCCGTCCGCGGGCACCGCGGCGGCCGCGTCACTCGCCGGCGGTTCGGATATCGCGATGCTGGCCGGGGCGGCCGGCCCACTGGCGATGGCCGCGATGAGCACATTGAATTCGATCGCCGGTCATTTCGGTGAGGGTGTCCCGACCGCCGAGACGGGCCGATCGACGGCGCCGCCGACCCTCGCCGACACCGGCGCGCCGACCGGTCCGATCGCCTGGGACAGCGGTGCGGGGGCGCAGTATTCCGCTGTGCGCCAGTCGAATTCCGCGGAGTCCGGCGCGTTGGGCGAGGTGAATACCGAACTGCGCCGCATTCTCGGAGGCACGGTCGAGGACACCATGGCGGGGCGGGCGGCGATGGCCGCGATCATCGCCGAGACCGATGCCGCGCTGACCGCGCTCGGCAAGGTCGGCACCGGCGCCGCCGCGCAGAGCCAGGTGGTCGCCGCGCTGGATGCCGCCCTGCAGCGCGCCGGTTCGGTCCTGCGCGGCGGGCAGGCGCAGTCGGCGGTCAGCGCGGAGCAGATCAACGCGCTGGCGGCACGCTATATCCGGGATTCCGGTGGCGGCCGCCCGGCCCGGGTGTATCGAGCGGCCGGCGCGAGCGGCGGACCTCCCGGGACGCGGCCGGCCGGCGCCGTCGGTCAATGGATCGACCAGGCGATGCAAATCCTGCGCCAGAACGGCTACGACACCAGCCGGATCGATCCGGCCGATATCGCCACCATCATCGCGCACGAATCCGCAGGAAATCCGCACGCGATCAACAACTGGGACAGCAATGCGGCGGCCGGAACGCCGTCCAAGGGCCTGATGCAAACCATCGACCCGACCTTCGACGCGTATGCCCTTCCGGGACACCGGGATATCTGGAATCCCGTCGACAACATCATCGCCGGTGTCCGGTACGCGATCCATCGCTACGGATCGGTCGATCGAGTACCGGGCATCGTGGGCATGCACCGAGGGACCGGCTACGTCGGCTACTGAATGCCGGGCCCGTTCACTTCGCCCAGCGAGTGGCGTGATAGCTGCTGGGCAGATTGACCACGCGCACCACGGCTCCGGTGTGCGGCGCCTCGACGCACTTGCCGTTGCCGATGTACATCATGACGTGACCGGGATTGCCGTTGTTGAACTCCGACTGCGGGAAGATCAGGTCGCCGGGCTGAATGGCGTTCGGGGCGACCTCCGGCAGCTGGCGGTACTGCGCCGAGGCGACCCGCGGAATCTGCACACCCGCGGCCCGGGCCGCGTACTGGGTCAAACCGGAACAGTCGAACGAATTGGGCCCTTCCGCGCCCCAGACGTAGGGATCGCCCTGCTGCTGCAGGGCCACCTGGACGGCCTTCTGCGCGGCCGATGATGCGGTCGTGCCGGCAGGCTGGGTGTATTTCCGGCCGGCCAGGTTGTACATGTACTGCTTGGTGAGACGGTTGATTTCGGCCGCGGCCTCCTTCGAGTTCGCGCTGCCGCCGCTGACGATACGGGTGGCCTTCTCGAGAGCCTTGGTGAGGATGTCGTGCACCTTCAGCTGCCCGGCCTTGGTGTAGGCCGCCGAGCCCAGTTCGGCGAGTTCGGTGTCGACATCGCGCAGCAGCTGAGTGACGGCCTTCTTGTCGAGTGTGTGCTTGCCGGCCAGGCGGCGCATGTAGTTGACCAGGTCGTTGTCGAGTGTGTTGAACGCCGTGGCCGCATTGCGCTGGAACAGCTGGTGTGCCTTGATCTGCGCGGCGGTCTTCCCGCTGCCGGCGCTGCTGCCCGAACCGGTGCCGGTGTCGAGCTGTTTTCCGCTGCCGCCGGAGTTGGGGCCGGTGGGGTCCTTACCCTCCTCGCCGTAGGTCTTCTTGAGTTTCTGCAGTGCGTCGAGCGCCTGCTGCGCCTCGGGGCTCAGCGTGCCGCCCGAGCCGGATTGCTGTGTGCCGGAACCGTTTCCGCCGCCGCCCTTACCGAGGCCGGACAGCGCCGAGGCGAGCATGGGCAGCATGCTCATGCCCATCATCGCGGCCGGCAGGATCGACATCATGGTGTCCGGATCGAGTCCGCCGCCGTCGTGCCCGTCCGCGCCCCGTCCGGCCGCCGGTTGCGGTGGAACGGCACCCGCCCCGGCACCGGGCGTGGCCGCTTGTACCGGGCCACCGGTTCCGACGGTCTGCGCCCCCACACCCGAGGGGATCGACCCGGACGTCGCCGGTGCCGGGGCAGGCCTGTCTCTTATACACATCTGACGCTGCCGACGAAGCTAGAAGTGTAT
>NZ_PYHT01000046.1:0-16552 GCF_003023875.1 Nocardia sp. MDA0666 | reverse complement strand
CCCATGCCCCCCGACCCGCCCATGAAGGGGTCGGCCACGAACCGGTCCGCGGTCAGATCGGGTCGCGCGAGATAGCCGCGCGCCAGCTGGGTTCCGGCGAGATAGAGCTCGCCGGTGACACCCGCGGGCACCGGGCGCAGTCGCGAATCCAGCACGTAGACACGGGTGTTGAAGACCGGCCGGCCGATCGGCACCACAGCGGTGTCGGCATCGGTGACCTCGTGGTACGTCACGTCCACCGCGGCCTCGGTCGGCCCGTAGAGGTTGTGCAACCGGGCGCCGGTCAGCGTCCGCAACCGCTGCGCCACCGCCGGCGGTAGCGCCTCGCCGGAGGCGAATACCCGCCGCAGCGAGCCCCCCGCATCGGCCGCCGACTCGGCGACGAACACCGCGAGCATCGACGGTACGAAATGCACGGTGGTGACCGATTCGGCCGCGATCAGGCGGGCCAGATACGCGGGATCGCGGTGACCCTGCGGGGCGGCCAGTACCAGCCTCGCCCCGATCTGCAACGGCCAGAACAACTCCCACACCGACACGTCGAAGGTGACGGGCGTCTTCTGCAACACCACATCATCGGTGTCGAGCCGGTATTCCGACTGCATCCACACCAACCGGTTCACGATCGCCCGGTGGCTGACCGCCACACCCTTCGGGCGGCCCGTCGACCCGGAGGTGAAGATCACGTACGCGATGGTCTCGGGACACAACGGGCGCACCCGGTCCGCATCGGTGACGGCGGCGTCGCTGTATTCGGTGAGGTCCAGCCGATCCAGGGCGAGCGCGCCGTCGATCGTCGAATCCGCGAGTGCCAGTGTGCATTCCGGCGCCGCAGTGTCGAGGATGTGCCGAATGCGCTCGTCCGGCTGATCCGGATCGATCGGCACGTAGGCGGCGCCGGCCTTGAGTACCGCGTAGACGGCGACCAGCAGTTCGACCGAGCGCGGCAGCGCCACCGCCACCCGCTGCTCCGGACCGATCCCCCGGCCGATCAGATACCGCGCCAGCCGGTTGCTCCGGGCATCGAATTCGGCGTAGGTCAGAACCCGTTGTGCCACAGCGCTTCCCGAGCGATCCTCGGCGAGTGCCACCGCCTCCGGATGTGCGGCCACCGCGTACGCGAACCGGGCGGTCAGCGTGTCCGGATGGTCGCTGCCCGAAACCGGCGGCAGCTCCCGCACGGTGTCGTTGTAGTCGACCAGGATGCGGGTGCGTTCGGCGTCGTCCAGCAGGTCGATATCGCCGATCGTGACCTCCGCATCGGCGGCGACCCGGTCGATCACCCGCAGGAAGCGCTGCACGAACCGCTGCACCGTGGCCGCGTCGAACAGATCGGTGGCGTAGGTGACGGCGGCCGAGATGCCCGCCGGGGCGCCCTGCTCGTCGTAGGTGTCGGTCAGATACCAGTGCAGATCGAATTGCGATGTGCGCGTGTCGATCTCGAGTTCGCTGACCGTCACGCCGGGCAGCCGCACCTCGGTCCGATTCAGGTTCTGGAACGACAGACCCACCTGGAACAGCGGATGGCGTGCCGTCGACCGGACCGGATCGAGCAGTTCCACCAGCCGCTCGAACGGCACATCGCTGTTGGCGAAGGCGGCCAGATCCGTCTCGCGCACCTGGTCGAGCAGCTCGGCGAACGATGCCTGCGGCGCGACCCGAGCACGCAGGACCAGCGTGTTGACGAACATGCCGATCAGGTCGTCGAGTTCCGCCTCGCCCCGGCCCGCGATCGGCGCACCGACCGCGACATCCTCGACGGCGGCGAGCCGGGCCAGCAGGATCGACAGCGCGGCGCGGACCACCATGAACAGGGAGGCGTGCCGGGTCCGTGCCAACCGGTGCAGGGCGGCATGGCGCTCGGCGCCGATCTCGAACGTCAGCGCTCGGCCTCGTAGCGACTGCACCTTCGGGCGCGGCCGGTCCGTGGGCAGTGGCAGCTGTTCGGGCAGATCCGCGAGGGCGGACCGCCAGTGCGCGAGCTGACCCGCGACCAGCGACCGCGGATCGTCCTCCGCGCCGAGCAGTTCACGCTGCCACAGTGCGTAATCGGCGTACTGCACCGGCAGCGCGGACCACTGCGGCGCCGCCGGGGCCGTGCGCGCCGCGTAGGCGGTCAGCAGATCCCGGGTCAGCGGCACGGCCGAGGCGCCGTCCGCGCAGATGTGGTGCATCGACAGCACCACGATGTGCTCGGACGTATCCGTGACCCGCAGCAGTGCCGCGCGCACCGGAATGTCACGCGTGACGTCGAACGGGCGCGAAAGCATGTGCGAGACTGCGCTTTCCACCTCGTCGGCGGTCACCGCTCCGACCGTGAACTCGGCGTCTGCATCGGCCAGGATCTGCTGGAACGGTCCGTCGTCGGCCTGCGGGTAGACGGTCCGCAAGACCTCGTGCCGCTCGACCACATCGGCGAAGGCGAGCTCGAGTGCCGCGGCGTCCACCGCACCGGTCAGGCGCACCGCGAACGGCACGTTGTAGGCCGCGGAGGCGGGATCCATGCGGTTGAGCAACCACATCCGCTGCTGGGCCGGCGACAACGGGATCCGTTGCGGCCGGGGCCGGGCGGTGAGCTCGACCCTCGCCGTACCGGCGTGGGCGGCGAGCCGTTCGGCCAGCGCACGCACCGTCGGCGCCTCGAACACCGTGCGGACCGGGATCCGGGTCGCCGTCCGGGCGCCCAGGCGCGCGACGACCTGAGTGGCGATGAGCGAGTTGCCGCCGAGTTCGAAGAAGTCGTCGTCGGCGCCGACCCGGGGCACGCCGAGCGCCTCGGCCAGCACCGCGGCGACCAGACGCTGCTGCGGCGTCGCCGGTTCGCGGTACGGCCGTGCCTGGAACTGCGGTTCCGGCAACGCCTTTCGATCCAGTTTGCCCACCGGGGTGAGCGGCACGCGGTCGAGAACGACGACCGCGGCCGGCACCATATGCGACGGCAGACTGCGCGCGGCGTAGGTGGTCAGCTGCTGCGGATCGATCGAACGTCCCGGCACCGCACACACATACGACACCAGCGCGGTGGCACCGGCCGGGGTCTCGCGGCCCAGGGTGACCGCGAAATCGATGTCGTCGTGGCCGGTGAGCACCGCGTCGATCTCGCCGAGTTCGATGCGGAAGCCGCGCACCTTGACCTGGAAGTCGGTGCGGCCCAGATATTCCAGCTCCCACTCACCGGTGCCGCCGACGATCCAGCGGACCAGGTCGCCGGTGCGATACATCCGGGTGCCGGGCGCACCCCACGGGCAGGCGACGAAACGGCCGGCGCTCTGCCCCGCCCGGGCGTGGTACCCGCGGGCCAGTGCGTCGCCCACGACGTACAGCTCACCCGCGACACCGGGCGGCACCGGCTGCATACGCGCGTCGAGCACGAGCGTGGTCGTGCCCGGCACCGGGGTGCCGATGGTGATCGGCACGCCCGCGACCAGAACCGCGTACGCGGAGGAGATGGTGGCCTCGGTCGGGCCGTAGCTGTTGACGAAGCGGCGGCCGGGCTGCCATTTGGCCAGCAGTTCCGGGGTGGTCGCGTCGCCGCCGGCGCCGACGACCTCGAGGTCCGGCAGTCCGGACGGATCCACGGTGGCCAGCATGGCCGGGGTGATCATGGTGTGGGTGACCCGCTCGTCGCGCAGCAGATCGGCGAGTTCCTGTCCGCCCAGCACCGACGGCGGCGCGATGACCAGGGTGGCTCCGCTGCCGAAGGTCAGCAGCCACTCTTCCAGCGACTGATCGAAACTCGGCGAGCAGACGTGCAGGAAGCGGTGCCGCGGTTCCACCCGGCACAGTCGGGTGGCATGGGCGGCCAGATTGGCGACCCGCCGGTGCGTGACCGTCACGCCCTTCGGCAGACCGGTCGAACCCGAGGTGTAGATGGTGTAGGCGGCGTTGTCCGGGCGCAGCGGTCGGAAGCGCTCGGCGTCGGTGATGGGATCGGGCGAGCGGCGCGCGCAGGCGGCGGCGGTGGTCTCGTCGTCCAGTGACAACCAGGTGGTGGCCGCGGGCAGAACGGCGGCGAATTCCCCTGTGGTGATGCCGATTACGGCGGCGGAATCGACCACCATGTGCCGCACCCGATCGGGCGGGTAGCTCGGATCGACCGGCACGTACGCGCCGCCGGCCTTCGCGACCGCCCAGACCGCGGCGATCATCTCGTAGGAGCGCGGCAGCGCGATCGCCACCGACCGCTCCGGCCCGACACCCGCGTCGATGAGCATGCGGGCCAGCTGCGACGACTGCCGGTCCAGCTCCCCGTAGGTCACCGATCGGCCGTCGATGCGCACCGCGACCCGGTCGGCGCCGTGACGCAGGCCGCGGGTGAAGATCTCCGGCAGCAGCCCCTCGGCGAGGACCGGGCCGCCGTCCATCCGGGTGAACTGCTCGTACTCCGCCTCGGACAGCAGCGGCAGGCTGCCGACGGTCTGTTCCGGCGCGGCGGCCACGGCCGCGAGCAATCCTGTGAAGCGCCGGGCGAACGATTCGACCGTGGTGTGGTCGAACAGATCACGCGCGTACGAGAGGTCGGCGAGCAGTCCCTCTCCGGTCTCCTGCACGGTCAGCGACAGATCGAATTGTTCGGCGTCGAAATCGAAATCGACGGCCTCGACGCGCAGACCGGGCAGTGCGACATCGCGCTGCGGCAGGTTCTGGAAGGTCAGCATCACCTGGAACAGCGGATGGCGTGCCGTGGAGCGCTCCGGATTCACCAGCTCCACCAACCGCTCGAACGGCAGATCGGCGTGTCCGAACGCCTGCAGGTCGGTATCGCGTGCGGCGCGGAGCAATTCGGCGAAGCTCACCTCGCCCGGCACCCGCGTGCGCAGCACGAGGGTGTTGACGAACATGCCGACCACATCGTCGAGTTCGGCCTCGCCGCGGCCCGCGATCGGAGTGCCGACGGCGACGTCGTCGGTACCGGCCATCCGTGCCACGAACAGCGCCCATGCCGCGTGCACCACCATGAACAGTGTCGCGTTGTGGGCGCGACCCAGCTCGACCAGATCCGCGCGCAGCTGCCCCGAGAGCGGGAACACCACTCGTCCGCCGCGCGCGGACTGCACCGCCGGACGCGGGCGATCGGCGGGCAGATTCACCTCGTCCGGCAGACCGGCCAGTTGCTCGCGCCAGTAGCGCGCCTGCGTCGAGATCAGGCTTCGCGCATCGTCTTCCGAGCCGAGCACCTGCCGCTGCCACAGCGCGTAATCCGCGTACTGCACCGGCAGCGGGGACCAGTGTGGAGCCTCGCCCGCGCGGCGGGCGGTATAGGCGAGCATCACATCGCGGGTCAGTGGCCGCATGGACCAGCCGTCGGCGGCGATGTGATGCACCACGAACACCAGCACGTGTTCGTCGGCCGAAAGTCGCAGCAGCGCAACGCGAATCGGCACCTCGGCGCTCACGTCGAACCCGGCCGAGGCCAGCTCGGCGATGCAGGCCGCGACCTCCTCCGCGCCGACCGGCCGCGGCGTGAGATCCGCGTCCACCTGCGACGCGGGCAGGATGTGCTGCACGACGCCCTGAGCCGTCTGCGGGTAGACGGTGCGCAACACCTCGTGCCGGCCCAGCACGTCGAGCACCGCCTGCTGCAGTGCGTCGAACCGCAGCTCACCGCGCAGCCGCACGGCGGCGGGCACGTTGTAGGCCGCGGATTCGGGTTCGAACTGGTTGAGGAACCACATCCGCTGCTGCGCCAGCGACAGCGGCAGCGCCTCGGGCCGCGGTCCGGCGGTCAGCGCCGTGCGACCGCCGGAGCCGATGTGGCCGTCCACCCGCACCGCGAGCGCGGCCACCGTCGATGCCTCGAACAGCAGCCGGACCGGAATCCGGGCGTCCAGAGCCGCCCCGAGGCGGGCCGATACCTGGGTGGCCAGCAGCGAATTGCCGCCGAGGGCGAAGAAATCGTCGTCGGCACCGACTCGAGGCGACCCCAGCACCTCGGCGTAGATGCCGGCGATCGTCTGTTCCACCGGGGTGGCGGGGGCGCGGTAGGCCGTCGCCTCGAAGGCGGGGCGGGGCAGCGCGGCCCGGTCCAGCTTGCCGTTCACCGTCAGCGGCAGCGCATCGAGGACGACGAACGCCTCGGGCACCATGTACGACGGAAGTGTCTGTGCCAGCGCCTTTTTCACGTGGGCGACATCGATATCCCCGGCGGACGGGACGAGGTAGGCGACCAGCCGGTCGGCCGTGCGCGGATCGGAGACCGCCAGCACGGCGACCTGGGCGAGTGCCGGCAGCGCGAGCAGCGCCGCCTCGATTTCCCCGAGTTCGATGCGGAAGCCCCGCACCTTCACCTGGAAATCGGTGCGGCCCCGGTATTCGAGTTCGCCGGCCGCGTTCCACGCCACCACGTCGCCGGTGCGATACATGCGCGTTCCGGGTTCGAACGGATCGGCCACGAACCGTTCCGCGGTCAGATCGGCGCGGCCGTGATAGCCGCGAGCCAGCTGCGCACCGGCGAGATACAGCTCACCGGGCACGCCCACCGGCACCGACAGCAGCCGCGAATCCAGCACGTACACCCGGCTGTTGGCCTCCGGACGGCCGATCGGGACCGCCACCGTATCGGTGGCGTCGACCGCGTGGACGGTGATCGAGACCGCGGCCTCGGTCGGGCCGTAGAGGTTGTAGAGCCGGGCGGAACTGTCGCGGCGCACGCGCTGCGCGGTGGTGGCGGGCAGGGCCTCGCCGATGGCGAGGACACGGCGCAGCGAGGCCGGCAGGCTGCCGCCGGAGGCGGTGAGCAGCGCGTCGAGCATCGACGGGACGACATGCAGCGTGGTCACCTGTTCGCGCCGCATCAGCTCGTCGAGGTAGGCGGGATCGCGATGGCCGTCCGGTGCGGCGACCACGAGCCGGCCGCCGGAGACGGCGGCGGACCAGAACTCCCAGACCGAGAGGTCGAAGGTGGCGGCGGTCTTCAGCAACACCGCGTCGTCGGCGCCCAGATCGAATTCCGCTGTCTTCCAGCGCAATTGATTGACGATCGCCTCGTGGGAGACGGTGACGCCCTTCGGCCGGCCCGTCGATCCGGAGGTGAAGACGACATAGGCCGGATGCTGCGGCCGCAGCGGAGCACGGCGGTCCCGATCGGTCACCGGCGCGGCGGCCAGATCCGGCACGGCGTCGACGTCCACCACTCGCACCATCTCGTCCCGCAGCGTCGGTGCGATATCCGAGGTGGTCAGCACACACAGCGGTGCGGCGGTCGAGAGGATGTAGCCGATGCGTTCGGCCGGCTGGTCCGGATCGACCGGCACATACGCACCACCGGCGACGCTGACCGCGTACATGGCGGCGATCAGCTCCCGGGAACGGCGCATGGCCAGCGCCACGCGCGTCTCCGGTCCGACGCCCAGCGCGATGAGATGCCGGGCGAGCCGATTGACCTGCGCCGACAGCTCGGCATAGGAGACGGGTTCACCGGTACCGTCGCGATCGATGATCAGCGCCGGTGCCGTACCGGCCGCTGCCACCGTCGAGTTCCACATCTCAGGAAGCGTTGTCGCGCAACCCGGTTCGGCCGTGTCGTTCCAGGTTTGCAGAATCCGCACCCGCTCCTGGGGTGCGAGCAGATCCACCGAGCCGACGGCCCGGTCCGGATCAGCACACACCGCATCCAGCAGCCGCAGCAGCCGCTCGCCGAAGCCGGCCACGGTGGGGGCGTCGAAGAGCGCGGTGGCGTAGGTGAGGGAGGCGGCCATGCCGAGCGGCGCACCGGACGCGTCGTAGCGGTCGGTGATCACCAGATGCAGGTCGAACTGCGAGACAGCGGTGTCGAAATCCGCCGCGCTCACCGTCAATCCGTCCAGCGCGAACTCCGCGGCGGCCTGATTGTGGAAGGAGAAGCCGACCTGGAACAGCGGATGCCGGGCGGTCGACCGGACCGGGTTCAGCACCTCGACCAACCGCTCGAACGGGATGTCGGCATGGGAGAAGGCGGCCAGATCGCGGTCGCGCACGCCCGCGAGCAGTGCGGCGAAGCCGGCGCCCGGATCGACCTCGGTGCGCAACACCAGGGTGTTGACGAACATGCCGACCAACTCGTCGAGCGCTCCGTCGCCGCGGCCCGCGATGGGCGTGCCGATCGCGATATCCGTCGAGGCGGCCAGCCGCGACAGCAGGGTCGCGAAGGCGGCGTGCATCACCATGAACAGCGTCGCGCCGTGGGTGCGGCCGATCTCCATCAGGCGGGTGTGTGTCGCCGCGTCCACCATGAAGTCCACGGTGCCGCCGGCGGTGGAGACCGTCGCCGGACGCGGCCGATCGGTGGGCAGCGCCAGCTGGTCGGGCAGCCCCGCCAGCGCGCGCGTCCAGTAGCCGATCTGCCGGGCGGCCGGCGATTCCGGATCGTCCTCGGAGCCGAGCACCTCCCGCTGCCAGAGCGCGAAGTCGGCGTACTGAACGGGCAGCGGCGTCCAGCCGGGCGCGGTCCCGGTGCGCCGGGCGGCGTACGCGGTCATCACGTCGCGGGCCAGCGGGACCAGGGAGGAACCGTCGGCGGCGATGTGGTGGACGGCCACGACGAGCACATACTCGCTGCCCGGTGCGTCGGTGACGGCGAACAGCCGGGCCCGCAGGGGCACCGCGGCCGTCACGTCGAACGGGTCGGTGACGAACTGCGATACCGCGTCGAGCATGTCGGCACCGGGCAGCGGCATCGGCGCCAGCCGCGGCGGCGAGGCGTCGGCGACGGGGAGGATCACCTGCACCGGTCCGGCCTCGGTCTGCGGATACACCGTGCGCAGCACCTCGTGCCGGGCCACCACATCGGCGAACGCGGCGTTCAGCGCGGCCACGTCGAGATCGCCGCTCAGCCGCATGGCCAGCGGGATCGTGTACGCGGCGGAATGTTCGTCCATACGGTTGAGCAGCCACATGCGCTGCTGCGCGAGCGACAGCGGCACCGGCCCGTCGACAGCGCGCGGGGTCAGCGCCACCCGGGCCGGCGCGCCCTCCGGCGCCGCGGCCGCGGAGGCCAGCGCAGCCACCGTGGGGTGTTCGAAGACGGCACGCACCGGCACCGTCGTGTCGAACGCCGCGCCGAGCCGCGCCGCCAATCGGGTTGCGGTGAGGGAGTTTCCACCGAGAGCGAAGAAGTCGTCGTCGAGCCCGAGACGGCGGGATTCGCCGAGGCCGAGCACCCCGGCCACGATCTCGGCGACCGTGGATTCGGCGGCCGTGCGCAGGGCACGGAATTCCGCGACCCGGAAAACCGGCTCCGGCAGTGCCTTCCGATCCAGTTTGCCGGTCGGCGTCAGGGGAATCCGGTCGATGACCATAATCGCGGCCGGAACCATGTACACGGTGAGGCTGCGGGCGGCATGGGCCACCACGTCGTCCACGTCGACGGTGTGCCCGGGCGCGGGGACCACGTAGGCGACCAGCGACGTCTCCCCCGTGGCATCGAGATGTCCCAGAGTGGCGGCGAATTCGATCGACTCGTGGGCGCCCAGCACCGCGTCGATCTCGCCCAGTTCGATGCGCAGACCGCGCACCTTCACCTGGTGATCCGAGCGGCCCACATATTCGACGACGTATTCCTCGCCGCGCGCGACCCAGCGCACCAGATCGCCGGTGCGGTAGAGCCGCTCGCCCGGCGCGCCGTGCGGGTCGGGGACGAAACGCTCGGCCGTCAGCGCCGCCCGCGCGTGGTAGCCGCGCGCCAGACCCGGGCCGCGCAGATACAACTCACCGGTCACGCCCGCCGGCACCGGGCGCAGCCGCCCGTCGAGTACCACCGCCGACATCCCGGCGATCGGAGCACCCATATCCAGCGGGTCCCCCGGACGCTTCACCGCGCTCACGGTCGCGAAGACGGTGGTCTCGGTCGGGCCGTAGGTGTTGTGGAATTCGCGGTCCGCGGCCCAGCGGGCCATCAGATCCGGACCGTAGGCCTCACCACCGACCGTCAGCCGCCGCAGCCGCGGCAGTGCGGCGGGGTCGAGCGTCCGCAGTACGGCGGGAGTGATGAAGGCGTGCGAAACCCGTTGGGCTGCCAGCAATTCCGTCAGTTCGTCGCCACCGTAGACGCCGACCGGCGCGATGACGGCGGTCGCCGAGCCCGCGAAGGCCATCAGGAGTTCCAGCATGGAGGCGTCGAAGCTCGGTGAGGAGGCGTGCAGGACCCGCGCGCCCGAGTCGATCCGATAGTGCCGGCGATGCGCGGCCACGATCGCCCCGATTCCGCCGTGCGTCACCACGACGCCCTTCGGCTTCCCGGTAGTGCCGGAGGTGTAGATCATCCATGCCGGATTCTGCAACCGGACCGGGCGCAGCAGTTCGTGCGCCGCGATCGGCTCGGCGGAGGTAGTGCGCAGGCGCGCAGCGACATCCGGCGCGTCGACGGTGATCGCGCGCACCGTGCCGGGGAGGGCGGCGGCGTCGGCTACGGTCGTGATGCCCAGGGCGGCACCGGAATCGGCGAGCATATGCGCGATCCGCTCCGCCGGATAGTCCGGATCGACCGGCAGGAAGGCGGCTCCCGCCTTCGCCACCGCCCACCAGGCCACCACCCACCGCACCGAGCGGGTGATCGCGATCGCGACGAAATCCTCGGCGCCGACGCCGGATTCGATCAGGATTCGCGCCAACCGGCTGGACTCGGCATCCAGTTCCGCGTAGCTCACATCCCGGCCGTCGCCGCACAGCGCGGTACCGGTGGGGTTGCGCCGGGCCGCCTCGGCCAGGAACTCCGCCAGGGTGCGGGCGGCGACGAAGGGCGTGGGGCGGGCGTCGAGCAGGGCCGCGTGTTCGGCCGGGGACAGCAGGTCGATATCGCCGACGGCGCGCTGCGGTTCGGCGACGGCCGCACCGATCACCCGGCCCAGCCGCCGCAGCAGTCCCGCCGCGGTGGCCGGGTCGTACAGATCGGTGGCGTAGGTGAGTTCGAGCGGCAGATGCCCGTCGGCGTCGAGTTCGTCCGACACGGTGAACTGCAGGTCGAATTTGGCCACGGGGCGGTCGAATTCGACCGGTTCGAGGATCAGTCCGGGCACGGCATGGGTCTGCGAGCCGAGGTTGAGATAGCTCAGCGACACCGTGAACAGTGGGTTGCGGTCGGCCGTGCGCACCACGCCCAGGGCGTCGACCACGCGATCGAAAGGCAGTGCGGCATGGGCGAATGCGGCCAGATCGACGGCCCGCGTGTGGTCGAGTACCGCATCGAAGCTGTCGGCGTTCCGGGGCCTCGTCCGCAACGTCAGGGTGTTGACGAACATGCCGACCAGCTCGTCCAGTGCGCTGGCGCCGCGCCCGGCGACGGGGGTACCGACGGCGATGTCGTCACCACCGGACAGCCGGCCCAGCAGCACCGACAGGGCAGCGTGCCAGACCATGAACGGGGTCGCGCCGTGCGCCTTGGCGAGGCGGTGGACCGCACCGGCGACGGTGCCGTCGATGCGACCGCGCACGACCGCACCCCGGCGCGAGGCCACGGGCGGGCGCGGCCGATCGGCGGGCAGGGCGAGCTCGTCCGGCAGATCCGCCAGCGTGCGGGTCCAGAAGTCCAGGTGTTCGGCCTCGGCGGCGTCCAGCGACTCCTGTTGCCACAGTGCGTAATCCGCATACTGCACGGGCAGTTCGGGCCAGTTCGGCGCGGTCCGGGTGCGGCGGGCCAGATAGGCGGCGATCAGATCTCGCAGCAGCGGATTGAGCGAATAGCCGTCGGCGGCGATGTGATGGACGACCACCACGAAGACGTGGCTGGTCTCCGATTCCCGGATGAGCAGGGCCCGCACCGGCGGTGCGGCGGTCACGTCGAAACCGCGTCCGGCGAAGTCGGCGATCGGCTGCGCCGCGGCGCCGGCGCGGGTCTCGAATTCGATGGGCGCCTGGCCGGGTGGCAGGACCACCTGGCAGCCCGCGCCCTCGGCATCGAGCGGATAGTAGGTGCGCAGCGCCTCGTGGCGGGCGACCACATCGGTGAAGGCGGCGTGCATGGTCGCCTCGTCGAGATCGCCGAGGATGCGGACCGCGACCGCGATGTTGTCGGCCGCCGAATCCGGGGCCAGGCGGTTGAGGAACCACATGCCCTGCTGCACCGGCGCCAGCGGAACGACGTCGGGGCGTTCGGCGGCGACCGGGCCGAGCAGATCGGTTGCGGCGCCGTCGGTGTCGGCGATCATGGCGGCGGCCAGACCGGCGACGGTCGGGTGTTCGAACAGCATGCGGACCGGAATGCGGCGGCCGTGGCGCTCGCCCAGCCGGGCGAGTACCCGGGTCGCGACGAGCGAATTGCCGCCGAGGGCGAAGAAGTCGTCGTCGGCGCCGGCCCGTTCGATGCCGAGTACCTGTGCGAAGGTCTCGGCGACCAACTGCTCGGCGGGTGTGCTCGGCTCGCGGTATTCGTCACCGCCGAAGACCGCCGCGACCCGCGGGTCACCGGCATCGGGCAGTGCGCCCCGATCGAGCTTGCCGGAGGCGTTGAGCGGGAACGCGTCCAGGACGACCACGGCCGAGGGGACCATATATCCCGGCAGTTGAGCGACGGCGGCGTCGCGCGCCCGGTCACCGATGCCGGGGTCGGCGGATACGCCGACCGGGGTGGCGAAACCGATGAGGTGGTCGCCACCCGGAGCCGCCACGATCCGCACAGCCGCCGCGGCGACACCGGGCACCGCCGCGAGCACCGCCTCGATCTCACCGAGTTCGATGCGCTGGCCGCGGAACTTCACCTGGAAGTCGGTGCGGCCGAGGTAGATCAGCTCGGGTGTGTCACCGCTGACGTCCCACCGCACCAGATCGCCCGTGCGGTACATGCGGGAACCGGTCTCGGGAGCGCCTCCATTGGATCCAGCGAACGGGTCGGCCACGAATCGGTCGGCGGTGAGGTCGGCGCGGCCGTAGTAACCGCGCGCCAACTGGGTACCAGCCAGGTACAACTCGCCCGCGACGCCGGGCGGGGTCGGCTGCAGCCGAGAATCCAGCACGTAGACGCGGCTGTTCCATTCGGGCCGGCCGATCGGCAGGGCCGGGCGGTCGGTCACGCCGGTGACATCGCGGTAGGTGATGGAGACGGCGGCCTCGGTGGGCCCGTACAGGTTGTGCAGCCGCGCCGAGCTGATCGCACCGAACGCCCGCACCGTCTCGGCGGGCAGCGCCTCACCGATGACGAACACCTGCCGCAGCGACCGCACCTGCTCCGGAGCGACCTGGGCGGCGAAGACGCTGAGCATCGACGGCACGAAATCGGTGACGGTGACGCCGTATTCGGCGATGGTGTCGGCGAGATAGCCCGGATCGCGGTGGCCGTCCGGGGCGGCCAGCACCAGGGTGGCGCCGATCCGCAACGGCAGGAAGTAGCCCCACAGCGAGACGTCGAAGGTGGTCGCGGTCTTCTGCAGGTACACGTCCGCGGCGGTGAGCCGGTACTCGGCCTGCATCCACGTCATCTGATTGACGATCGCCGCGTGGGTAATGGTGACGCCCTTGGGCTTTCCGGTGGAACCGGAGGTGAAGAGCACGTAGGCCGGATGGTTCGCGTACATCGGGCTGTGGCGTTCGTTCACCGCGATCGGATCGTCGCGGTAGGTGTCGAGCGCGACGGTGTCGACCGCGACGGTCGGGCCCTCGAAGTCCACCTCGGTGCCGGTGGTGGTGAGCAGCACCGCGGGCCGGGCCGTATCCAGGATGTGGGCGATGCGCTGGGCCGGATGGTCGGGATCGATCGGGACGTACGCACCGCCGGCCTTGAGCACGGCGTACATCGCCACCACCAAAGCCGGTGAGCGCCGGATCGAGAGGGCGACCAGCGATTCCGGGCCGACCCCGGCGGCGATGAGGTGGCGCGCGAGGCGGTTGCTGCGGCTGTCGAGTTCACCGTAGGTGAGGACGGTCGGCGCCGAGCCGTCGTCCGGGACGTAGCGCACGGCGGGCAGCTGCGGGGCGGTCGCGGCCTGCGCTTCGAATTCGTCGAGCAGCAGTTCCGCCCCGAAACCGATATGCGCCGAGTCGTTCCACTCGGTGAGGACGCGCTCGCGCTCACCGGCGGCGAACAGGTCGATATCGCCGACGACGCGCTGCGGATCGGCGATGACCGATTCGATCACCCGCAAGAACCGCGCGGCCAGGCTCTCGACCGTAGCGGCATCGAAAAGCGCTGTCGCATAGGTGAACCCGATCTCGCGTTCGGTGACGGTGACCTGCAGGTCGAACGGATTCACCCCGGTGTCGAGGCGCACCTCACCGACGCTCAGCTCACCCAGCTCGACCGTCAGCGGGGTCAGGTTCTGGAAGAACAACGCCACCTGGAACAGCGGATGGTGGGCTTGCGAACGCGGCGGGTCGAGCACCTCGACGAGGCGCTCGAACGGGATGTCTGCGTGGGCGAAGGCGGCGAGATCACCCTCGCGCACCTGCCGCAGCACGGCCGAGAACGGCTGCGCCGGTTGGATCTCGGCGCGCAGTACGAGGGTGTTGACGAACATGGCGACCAGATCGTCGAGGACCGCCGCACCGCGCCCGGCGACCGGTGCGCCGATGGCGATATCGCCGGTGCCCGACATCCGGGCGAGCAGGACCGCGAGCGCGGCGTGTACCACCATGAACGGCGTGCTCTCGTAGCGTCCGGCCAGTTCGTCCAGGCCGGTTCGCAGCCGCGCGTCGAAGTCGACGGTGACCGTGGCCGCGGTGTGACCGGCAACCGCCGGGCGCGGCCGGTCTGTGGGCAGGTCCAGCCGGGCCGGGAGTCCGCGCAACCGATCGCGCCAGAACTGCAGTTGGCGCGCGGCCGCGGAACCCGGATCGGATTCCGAGCCGAGCACCTCGCGCTGCCACAGCGCGTAGTCGGCGTACTGGATCGCCAGCTCGTGCCACTGCGGGGCGGTCCCGGTGCTGCGGGCCGCGTACGCCGTGGCGATATCGCGGGCCAGCGGTCCCAGCGAGAAGCCGTCCGCGGCGATGTGGTGGACGACGAGCACCAGAATATGTTCGGGCGCAGCGCTTGCCGATCGCACGCGCAGCAGGGCCACGCGCAGCGGAACCTCGGTGGTCACATCGAACGGTTCGGCGATGAATGTGCCGATGGCCGTCGCGATGTCGTCCCCGTACAGCCGCGACAGCACCGGGACGTGGTCGGCGGGCCGGATCTGCTGATAGCCGATGCCGCCGATGTCCGGATACACCGTGCGCAGCGTTTCGTGCCGCGCGACGATATCGGCGAGCGCGGATTCCAGGGCCGCCGTATCGAGCGCACCGGTGAGGCGCAGCGCGACGGGGATGTTGTGCACGCTCTGCCCGGGGTCGAACCGGTTGAGGAACCACATGCGCTGCTGCGCCGGCGAGAGCGGCACCAGATCCGGACGCGGGCGCGCGATCAGCGGCACGGCGGCGCCGCGGCCGGCGAATTCCGCGGCGCGGGCTGCCAATTCACCGACGGCCGGGGCGTCGAAGATCAGGCGCACCGGCAGTTCGGCATCGAGTTCGGCGCCCAGCCGGGCGGCGACCCGGGTGGCGGTCAGCGAATTGCCGCCGAGGGCGAAGAAGTCGTCGTCGAGTCCGACACGGTCCAGCCCGAGCAGCTCCGCGTAGACGGCGGCGACGGCGAGTTCGGCCCGCGTACCGGGAGCGCGGAAGGCCCGTGCCCGGAAAGCGGGCTCCGGCAATGCTTTCCGGTCCAGTTTGCCCGATGCGTTGAGTGGCAGCGCGTCCATGGTCATGATCACCGCGGGGACCATGTATTCGGGCAGCCGCCGGGCACAGTCGGCGCGCAGCCGGTCGGCGTCGAGGTCACGGCCGGATTCGGCGACCACGTAGGCGACGATCCGATCGCCGGTGTCGCGGTCGTCGCGCACCACCGCCACGGCCTGGGCGACGCCCTCGGATTCGCGCAGGGCGCTCTCGATTTCGCCGAGTTCGATGCGCAGGCCGCGAACCTTCACCTGGAAATCGGCGCGGCCCACGTATTCCAGTTCGCCCGTGGCCTGCCAGCGCGCGATATCGCCGGTGCGATACATGCGTTCGCCGCCGCGGAACGGGTCGGCGACGAAGCGGTCGGCGGTCAGGTCCGGGCGGGCGATATATCCCTCGGCCAATTGCGTTCCGGCGAGGTACAACTCGCCTGCCACGCCGACGGGTACCGGCCGCAGCGTCGAATCGAGCACGTAGACACGGGTATTGGCCACCGGACGGCCGATCGGCACCGTCACGGTGTCGGCATCGCTCACCTCGTGGAAGGTGACATCCACCGCGGCCTCGGTCGGACCGTACAAGTTGTGCAGCGGCGCACCACCCAGCTCGCGCCAGCGCGCGGCCGTATCCACCGCCAACGCCTCACCCGAGGTGAATACGCGGCGCAGGCTCGCGGGAGCCATCGCGGAGGTATCGGCCAGTGCGTCGACGAAGACGTCCAGCATCGAGGGCACGAAGTGCGCGGTCGTGATCGTTTCCGCACTCATCAAGTGCGCGAGGTAGGCGGGGTCGCGGTGCCCGTCCGGACGCGCCACCACCAACCGCGCACCCACCTGCAACGGCCAGAAGAACTCCCACACCGACACATCGAACGTCGCCGGAGTCTTCTGCAACACCACATCATCCGAACCCAACCCGTACTCGGACTGCA
>NZ_PYHT01000045.1:0-21719 GCF_003023875.1 Nocardia sp. MDA0666 | reverse complement strand
GACCCCACCACCGCACGCCGGAAACCATCCAACAACAACCCAGCAGACACCGGATACGCAGTCTCATTCCGACCACGCACCACACCAGCCAACTCACCCGCCGACAACACATCCACATCACCAACGGCGACATGGGGATCGGCGACAACCGCACTCAACAACCGCACGAAACGATCCGCGAATCCGGCAACCGTCGACTCGTCGAACAGATCCGTCGCATAGGTGAAGACGGCCGGCTGTTCGCGATCACCGTCGACGGGCGAAATCGTCAGTTGCAGATCGAATTTCGCGACGGCGCCGTCGAAGTCGACCTCCTCGACGGCCAGTCCGGGCAGTTCCAGCCGGGCGGTATCGACGTTCTGGAAGAACAGCGCCACCTGGAACAGCGGATGGTGCGACGGTGCCCGGACCGGATCCAGGACCTCGACCAACCGCTCGAAGGGCAGTTCGGCGTGCGAGAACGCGGCCAGATCCGACTCGCGGACCCGGTCCAGCAGATCGACGAAACTCGTGCCGGGTTCGACCTCGGTGCGCAGCACCAGGGTGTTGACGAACATGCCGACGAGATCGTCGAGCTCACGTTCGCCACGCCCGGCCACCGGAGCGCCCAGGGTGACATCCGTGCTGCCCGACAGTCGCGACAGCAATGCCGCGAAGGCCGCGTGCACCACCATGAACTCCGACGCGTTGCGGGCGCGGGCGATCTCCGACACGGCGCGATGCGTCTGCGCCGGGATCGCGAACGTATACACCCCGCCGACGCCCGAGGGCGTCTGCGGACGCGGCCGGTCCGCGGGCAGGTCGATCCGTTCCGGCGCGTCGGCCAGCGCCGCGCGCCAGAACGCCAGCTGCTGCGCGGCCGGCGACTCGGGATCGTTCTCGTCGCCGAGCAACTCCCGCTGCCACAGCGCGTAGTCCGCGTATTGCACCGGCAGCGGGGCCCACGCGGGCGCCGCACCCGAGGTGCGCGCCAGGTAGGCGGTCATGAGGTCCCGGACCAGCGGCGCCACCGATGCGCCGTCCGCCGCGATGTGGTGCGTCACCACGACCACCACGTGCACGTCGGGGGCCGACGTCAGCACCGCCATCCGCAACGGCACCTCGGCCGCGACGTCGAATCCGCGCAGCGCGAAGCGGGAGATCCAGTCCACGACAGCGCTTTCGCCGACCTCGACGACCGGCAGATCCGGCACCGTGGACGAGGGCAGCACGTTCTGATGTCCCACGCCGTCCACGGCCGGGTAGACGGTCCGCAACACCTCGTGCCGGGCGACCACGTCACCCACGGCCGATCGCAGCGCCGTCAGGTCCAGCTCACCCGTCAACCGGACGGCGAAGGGAATGTTGTTGGCCGGGGAGGCGGTGTCGAACTGGTTGAGGAACCACATCCGCTGCTGTGCCAGCGACAGCGGCACCAGCTCCGGGCGCGGCCCCGCCACCAGCGCGGGACGTTGTGCGGGCGCGACGGCTGCTTCGGCGCGAATCGCCAACTGCTCCACCGACGGCGCCTCGAACAGGTCGCGGACCGCGACCGCCGCGCCCAGCGCGGCGTTCACCCGCGCGACGACCCGGGTGGCGACCAGTGAGTTTCCGCCCAGGGCGAAGAAGTCGTCGTCGCGGCCGACCCGCTCGGCGCCGAGCACATCGGCGAACACGCGGGCGATCGCTTCCTCGACCGGTGTGACGGGTGCACGGAACTCGCGCTCCCCCAGCACCTTCGGCTCGGGCAGCGCACGCCGGTCCAGTTTGCCGTTCGGAGTCAGGGGCAGCGACTCCAGCACCATGACCACGTCGGGAACCATGTAGCCGGTGAGGAATTCGCCCACCGCCGAGCGCACCGCAGCGGGGTCGGCGACCTGCCCGGCCTCCGGGACGACGTAACCCACCAGCCGGTCACCGAGGTCGTGATCGGAGTGGACCACCGCCACGGCCTGGCTGATGCCGGGGCAGCGCAACAGCGCGGCCTCGACCTCACCCAGCTCGATACGGAAACCGCGCAGCTGCACCTGCTGATCGCTGCGTCCGGCATATTCCAGGGCGGCCTCACCGTCGAAACCGGCCCAGCGGCCGATATCGCCCGAACGGTACATGCGCGTACCGGGCGCCCCGAACGGATTCGCCACGAACCGAGTCGCGGTCAGACCCGGGCGGCCCAGGTATCCGCGCGACAGCTGGCGGCCCGCGATGTACATCTCACCCGCGACACCGACGGGAGCCGGATGCAGGCGTTCGTCGAGGACGTAGGCTTCCAGGCCCGGCAGCGCCTGCCCGATCACGCTGGCCGGATGATCGGCCAGACCCTCGTCGAGCGCCAGGAACGACACGTGCACCGTGGTTTCGGTGATGCCGTACATGTTCACCAGTCGCGGCGCGGACGAACCGTGCCGCTCGTACCAGCGGCCGAGCTGGCGCAGATCCAATGCCTCGCCACCGAAGACGATGTAGCGCAGGGCGAACTTGCCCGCACTCGCCACCGCGGTATCCCCGCCGTTGTGATGCTGCGCGGCGCGATCGGCCTCGGCCAGCTGGTAGAAGGCCGACGGCGTCTGATTCAGCACCGTGACCTGTTCGCGAATCAGCAACTCGCGGAACGCTTCCGGCGAACGCGAGGTCAGGTGATCGACCACGACCACCGCACCACCGGTGGCCAGCGAACACCACAACTCCCACACCGAGAAGTCGAAGGCGAAGGAGTGGAACAGCGTCCACACATCGGTCTCGTCGAAGTCGAACAGCAGCTGCGTGTTCGCGAACAACTCCAGCACGTTGCGATGAGTGACGCCCACGCCCTTGGGCACACCGGTGGAACCCGAGGTGTAGATGACGTAGGCCAGATCGGCCGGGCGCAGCGCACGCACGCGTTCGCCGTCGGTGATCGGGGCGTCGGCGAAGTTCCCGGTCTCTTCCAGCAGAACCGTCGCCAGGTCCGCGGCGGGCAGTTCCGGCCGCACGGCGGCCGTGGTGAGCACACAGGCCGGCTCGGCATCCGACAGCATGAATTCCAGCCGCTGCGCGGGGTAGCCGGTGTCGATCGGCAGGTAGGCCGCGCCCGACAGCAGAACACCCAGCAGCGCGACGGGCAGTTCCTCGGTGCGCGGAACCGCCACCGCTACCAGGGATTCCGGGCCCACGCCCTGAGCGATGAGCGCGCGCGCCACACGATTGGCGCGCCGCAGCAGCTCCCCGAAGGGGACGGTGGTGTCGCCGAACCGGATGGCCACCGCGCCCGCGCGCCGCTGCGCCTGCGCCTCGATCAGATCCACCAGCGTCACCGGCGGGACCAGCGCTCCGGGTGAATTCCATTCGTGCAGAACCAGTTCCCGCTCACCGGGGGCAAGAACATCGACGTCGCCGACGACCGCGGCCGCATCGGCCGCGACAGCGCTCACGATGCGCAGGAAACGATCCGCGAAGTCCTGCACCGTCGCTTCGTCGAACAGATCCGTCGCGTAGCTGAACGACGCCGAGATGCCTTGCGGCACACCGTGTTCGTCGACACGCTCGGCCATGGCGAGCTGCAGGTCGAATTTGGCCGAATCGATCGCCAGATCGACTCCCGAGACCGCGAGGCCGGGCAGTTCCAGTGCGGTGCGGGCCAGGTTCTGGAACGTCAGCATGACCTGGAACAGCGGATGCCGGCCGGTCGAACGTGCCGGGTCGAGAATCTCCACCAACCGCTCGAACGGCACATCGGCGTGGCCGAACGCGGCGACGTCGGTGCCGCGCACGTCGGCGAGCACCTGTTCGAAACTGCGCGCCGGATCGATCTCGGTCCGCAGCACCAAGGTGTTGACGAACATGCCGATCAACTCGTCGAGCGCCTCGTCGCCGCGGCCCGCGATCGGAGTGCCGATCGCGATGTCGCGCGTGCCGGACAAGCGGGCCAGCAGGACCGCCAGGGCGGCGTGCACGACCATGAAGAGCGTGGCCTGATGCTCGTGGGCGAGGCGGTTCAGCGCCGCGTGCACCGCCGGGTCGATCTCGAAGTCGTAGGTGCCGCCGCGATAGGACGCGACCGCCGGGCGCGGGCGGTCGGCCGGGAGCTCCAATTGCTCGGGCAGCGCGGCGAGTTCGCGGCGCCAGAAGTCGATCTGCGCGGCGAGCACCGAGTCGGGATCGTCCTCACTGCCCAGCGTTTCCCGTTGCCACAGTGCGTAATCGGCGTACTGGACCGCGAGCGGCGACCATTCGGGGTGACCGCCGCGCGCCCGGTCGAGGTAGGCGGTCATCAGATCGCGGGTCAGCGGGCCCATCGAGAAGCCGTCGCCGGCGATGTGGTGGATCACGCACACCAGCACGTGTTCGGTCTCGCCCAGCCGCAGCACGCGCAGGCGCACCGGCGGCGCGGTCGTCACATCGAAGCCGCCGGAGACGGTCTCGGCGACCAGGGTGGCCACCTCGTCCTCGGCCGCCTCGACCAGCGGGATCTGCGGTACCGCACGGGAATCCGAGAGCGGCAGCACCTGCTGGTAGCCCTCGCCGTCGAGTTCGGGATAGACGGTGCGCAGCACCTCGTGGCGTTCCACCAGATCCCGCACCGCGGACCGCAACGCGTCCACGTCGAGACGTCCGCTCAGCCGCACCGCGACCGGAATGTTGTTGACGGCCCCGGCGGGGTCGAAGCGGTTGAGGAACCACATGCGCTGCTGCGCGTAGGACAGCGGGATGCGTTCGGGACGGGTCATCGGCCGCAGCCGCTCCCCGGTTCCGGTTCCGGCGTGGCGTTCCACCTGTTCGGCGAGCGCGGCCACGGTCGAGGCCTCGAACAGCAGCTGCACCGGTACGCGGACGCCCAGCGCCGAGCCGATCCGGGCCGCCGCCTGGGCGGCCAGCAGCGAATTGCCGCCGAGTTCGAAGAAGTCGTCGTCGGCGCCGACCCGGCCGGGATTGTCCCCCTCGCCGGGGACCAGCAGGGCCGCGAACACCTCGGCGACGATCTCTTCCACCGGGGTGGCGGGAGCACGGAATTCGCGGGCCGCGAAGGTCGGTTCCGGCAGCCGGGCGCGGTCTAGTTTGCCCACCGGGGTCAGCGGAATCTCGTCCAGCGCCATGATCGCCGCGGGAATCATGTACGCGGGCAACGATTCCGCCAGGAAATCGTCCAGGCTCGCGATATCGAGCGCGGCCCCGGAACTCGGCAGCACATACGACACCAGCGCCGTCGCGCCCGAGGGCAGCGTGCGGCCGATGGTGGCGGCGAAATCGATATCCGGATGGGCGGTCAGGGCGTTGTCGATCTCGCCCAGCTCGATGCGGAAGCCGCGGATCTTGACCTGGAAGTCGGAGCGGCCCAGATATTCGATGGTGCCGTCGGATTCGTTGCGGCGCACCAGGTCGCCGGTGCGATACAGCCGTCCGCCGGGCCGGCCGGCCTCCGCGCCGAACGGACTGGCGACGAATCGCTCGGCGGTCAGGCCCGGCCGATTCAGATAGCCCTGCGCCAGCGCCGGGCCGGCCAGATAGAGCTCTCCGACCACGCCCGCGGGCACGGGGCGAAGCCGCGAATCGAGAACGTAGGCCCCGATGCCGGAGATCGCCGTACCGATCGTGATCGGCTGTTCGGCAGCCATTTCCGCGGTGGAGGTGGCGAGAATCGTCGCCTCGGTCGGGCCGTAGCCGTTGTAGAAGCGGCGGCCGTCGCGCGCCCATCGCCCGACCAGCTCGGGACCGAACTTGTCACCCGCGACCACCACGACCTCGAGGTCGGGCAGATCGGCCGGGTCCACCGACTCCAAGGCGCCCGGCGTGATCAGCATGTGCGAAACGCGTTCGCGCCGCAGCAGATCCGCCAGCTCGAAACCACCGAACACGTCCGGCGGCGAGACGACCAGGGTCGCCCCCGACGAGAAGGCCAGCAGCAGTTCCAGCACCGAGACGTCGAAGTTGGGCGAGCAGACGTGGAGTACCCGGGCGCCCTCGGTCACGCCGTAGTGCTCACGCTCGGCCGCGACCAGTCCGCCGAGGCCGGCGTGCGTCACCACGACGCCCTTCGGGCGGCCGGTGGAACCGGACGTGTAGATCACGTAGGCCGGATGCGCTTCGGTGAGCGGGCGCACGCGGTCGGTGTAGGAGATCGGGTGCGCCGGATGCGAGGCGATCCGCTCGGAGACAACCGGATCGTCGAGTTCGAGCCAGTACACGCCGCTGCCGAGAGCACCGCGATACGCGCCCGTGGTCAAGCCGAGGACGGCGCCGGAATCATCGACGATATGCGCGATGCGGTCGGGCGGATAGGCCGGGTCGACCGGCACATAGGCGGCACCCGCCTTGGCGATCGCCCACACCGCCAGCACCGATTCGATCGAGCGCGCGATGCCGATGGCCACCACGTCGCCCGCGCCGATACCGCGCGCGATGAGTTCCCGGGCCAGGCGTGAGGACGCCTCGTCCAACTCTCGATAGGTCAGCTGCCGCGCGTCGGCAGGCTCACCGGTCGGATCGAACCGGATCGCTACCGCGTCCGCGGCGGATTCCACCGCAGCGGTCAGCAGCTGACCGAAAAGCGGGCTGCCCGACCGGCGGCGACGACCTCCACGAGCGGAACGGCGGGCAGTATCCATTCGAGTGTCTTCACCTCTCGCGTCCAGCAGGTCCGCACGGTCCAACACCCCCTCGCGCGGTCCGAGCAATCATATAAGGATGGCTGAGCCCCCGGGTTACGGCCGATCTACGGCCGCAACCCGCCGGTTCTCCTAGGTCTCATCGCTGCCAGGGTGCCTCGGTGTTGCACCCCGCGTCGACCTCCGTGACTCTAGTCACAGCCGCACCAGCGGCCGCATGTCACAGCCAGCCGCGGCGGATCGCCTGCACGCCGGCCTGGAACCGGGTACTGGCACCCAGGCGTTCCAGCAGGCTGGCGGTCCGCCGCACCACCGTGCGCCGGGACATGCCCAGCCGCCGGGCGATGGTGTCGTCCGTCGCGCCCAGGCCCATCAGGGTCAGGATGGCCCGGTCGCGTTCGTCCAGCGGCTGGTCGGGATTCACCGAGATCGGCGCGGCCAGCGACCACAACACCTCGAAGGTGTGCACGATCGCGTCCAGCGTCGGGCAGGCCGCGATGCGCAGGCCCATCGGATCGCCGCGGCGTTCGTCGTGATGCAGCATCAGCGCCGCGCGATCGTCGTCGGCGATGATCACCTTGAACGGCGGATCGGGCAGGGTGCGTGCCTGCGCTCCGGCGGTGTTGGCCTGCAGCGCGAAGCGCAGCCGATCGGGATCCTGATAGATGGTGTCCTGATACAGCGTCTGATAGCGCACGCCCGCCGACATCCGCGCCGAGCGCAGGTCGAACAGCCGCGCGGCGCGCTCTCCCTCGCACAGATACGGGCCCCGGTCGATCATCCGGATCCGGCTGCGCGCGGCCCGCTGCAGGTCCTCGAATTCGGCGACCACCTCGCGGGTCTCGTACATCGGCACGACCGTGCCGTCGCCGCGCGTGGTGCGCCGCACGGAGCGGAACGTCTCGCCGAGCCTGGCCGCGGCCTCGTGCATACGCGCGGTTTCGGCCTGGCGGCGGCGGGATTCGGCTTCCGACAGGGCCTCGGGGGCGTGGGCGTCCCAGCGGACGGTGTCGTCGATCTCGAAGCGGACCACGGCCTGCATCTCGCAGAGTGTGTCCAGCGCGGCCGCGACGGCCTCGCGGGAGCACTCCAGATATTGCGCCAGTTCCGACAGGCTGGAGCGCGGATGCTGCACCAGAGCCGTATAGGTGCGGCCGTGCAAGGAGCCGGAATCGAACAACTCGTACAAACCAGTCAATGCATCAACCCCCCGCGGCCGGCCGAGCCGGGCGGCCGACGACAGCGCGGGCGCTATTCGCCCGCCCCCCACGACTGCTGGGACAGGACGACGCCCTTGCTCGCCAGATAGGGAGCCGGATCGATCTTGACGTCGCTGGGATCCCAGATCTCCAGATGCAGGTGCGGGCCGGTGGAGTTGCCGCGGTTGCCGACGGTGGCGATCACGTCGCCGGCGTTCACCCGCTGACCCACGTGGGTCAGGATGTCGTTGACGTGGCCGTACACCGCGGTGGTGCCGTCGTCCTGCTTCACCCGGACCCACAGCCCGAAGCCCGAGGCGGGACCGGCGTCGATCACCGTGCCGCTCTCCACCGAATGAATAGGAGTGCCGATCGAATCGGCGAAGTCGACACCGTAATGCATGGCGCCCCACCGGGATCCGAAGCCGGAACTCACGACTCCGGCCACCGGCCGCACGGCCTGGGCCGGCGCGAGCTGCTGCTGAATACCCTTCAGCACCTCTTCGGCGTGCGAGAGCGGGCCGGCGACCTCGGGCGGCAGATTCTGCAGGCCGAACGGGGCGGGCGCGGGCGCCGCCACCGGCTGGGCCTGCGGCGCGGCCGGAGTCTCGGCGGCGACCGGAGCGGCGGCGGGTGCGGCCTGCTCGGCCTCGTGCGCGGGTTCGGAGGCCGACTTCAGCGCGACGGGTTCGGGAGTGTCGTTGTGGCCACCGGGCAACAGGGGCGCGGCGTGCGCGAACTGGGTGGCGGTGCTGATCAGCGCGCCGGTCGCGACCGCGGCGCTGGCGGCGAGCTTCATCCGGTCGCCGGTGCGCGGCTGGGCGCGATGGCGAGTGGGACGCTCGGCCGCGCCGCTAGCGGCGGAGATGTCACCGAGCAGGTCCTGAACGGATACGGAACTGGATGTCTCACGGTGCTGCGGCAAGGCTCGTCCTAGCGTCGATCAACTCGGTGGCGACGCCGGTCGAAACCTGACATTCGGTAACGATTCGGCATCTGTTGTGACGGAAACTGTACTCCGTCGTGACCTTTTCGCAACCTCCGTGACGGAATTCGCAGGTGGAAGGCTGATCTTGGTGCCGCGGGCACCGTTACCGAGGTCCGGGGCCGGGTTCAGACTGAGGGGGTGATCCTCGACAACGTGCGCACCCCGATCGTGCTGGCACCGATGGCCGGCGGCCCGTCCACCCCGGAACTCGCCGCCGCTGTCGGCAACGCGGGCGGCCTGGGATTCCTCGCCGCCGGCTATCTGAGCGCCACCGATACCGCCGCGCGCATCGCGGCGCTGCGCGAGCTGACCGAGACCCCCTTCGGGGTGAATCTGTTCGTTCCGGGCACGCCCACACCGCCGGAACACTTCGCGGCCTACCTCGACCGGCTGGGCCGCCGTTTCCCGCTCGGCGAAGCGCGGTTCGACGCCGACGCCTGGGACGAGAAGCTCGATCTGCTCACCGCCGAGCCGGTCGCGGTGGTCTCGTGCACCTTCGGCTGCCCGTCGGAAGCCGAGATCGAGCGCCTGCATCGCGCCGGAACCGAGGTGTGGGTCACGGTGACCTCGGTGCCCGAGGCGCGGGTCGCCGCCGAGACGGGCGCGGATGTCCTCGTCGCCCAGGGCGCGGAGGGCGGCGGACATCGCGGCGGTTTCGCCGACCGGCCCGAGGAGGACGGCGCCGATCCCCTCACCACCCTCGCGCTGGTGCAGCTGGTGCGCGCCGCGGTCGACACGCCCGTGGTCGCGGCGGGCGGCATCGCCACCGGCGCCGGTATCGCCGGGGTCCTGGCCGCCGGCGCCGCGGCCGCACAGCTGGGCACGGCCTTCCTCCGCTGCCCGGAGGCGGGCACCTCGGCACTGCATCGCGATGCGCTCGCGATCGAGACGCCCACCATGCTGACCCGCGCCTTCAGCGGCCGCCGGGCCCGTGGCCTGCGCAATCAATTCATGCTCGACAATCCCGACGCGCCTGCGGCCTACCCCGAAATCCATTACGCCACCGGACCGTTGCGCGCGCAGGCCCGCGGCGCCGACAACCCCGACGCGGTGAACCTGTGGGCCGGGCAGGCGCACACCCTCGCCGACGCCGTTCCGGCCGCCGACCTGGTGCGCACGCTCACGGAGGAAACGAAAGCCGCTCTGCAATCGGCACTTTCGCGGGCATTCGGGTCTTGTTGACAACGTTTGTCGTTTAGACTCGTGGGACATCACCCGCCATCCCACGAGGAGAGCGTCATGTCATTGGATGTCCCAGCCGCACTGCTCGAACGCGCCGAAAGCGGTCCGGTCAGCGACGAGGAATTCGTCGAATGCGTTCGCACCTCACTGCCCTACGCCTACGAGGTCGTCAGCCGGGTGGCAGCCGACTTGCGTTCCGGCACCGCGGAATTCGCGGACAATCAGGTTCCCCCGCCGGACGAGACGGCCCGCGGCCAACTGCTGCGCGCGATGGCGTCGGATTCGATTCGCGGCAGCCTGGAGCGGCATTTCGGCATCAAGCTCGCCTTCCAGAACTGCCATCGGGTGGCGGCCTTCCCGCTGTCGGCCGTCGGCGGCGACACCTACTCCACCTTCATCTCCACCCGCGCTCAACTGCTCAATCAGAGCCCGGAACTGCGTAACTGCTGAGCCGTACGGTTCCGGCGCCGGAGGTGTCCGGCGCCGGGACCGGCGTTACGCTCCGGCGCCCTCGCCCCATTCCCGCAGCCGCCGTTTGAGGACCTTGCCGGTGGGGTTGCGCGGCAGTTCGTCGATGAACACCACCTCGCGAGGCACCTTGTAGCGCGCGAGGTTGGCCTTCACATGCGCTTTGATCTCCTCCGCGCCGAGGGTTTCGGTGGTGCGGACGACGAAAGCGACCAGCCGGGCGCCGTATTCGTCGTCGGGGACGCCGATGACCGCGGCCTCGCGCACCTCCGGATGCGCGTCGAGCAGTTCCTCGACCTCGGCCGGGAACACGTTCTCCCCGCCGGAGACGATCATGTCGTCGTCGCGGCCGTCGATGAAAAGCCTTCCGGCCGAATCGAAATGGCCGAGATCGCCGGTGGACATCAGGCCGCGGATCCGCTCCTTACCGCCGCCACCGGTATATCCGTCGAAGGGGATCGCGTTGCGGACGAAGATCCGCCCGGTCGTCCCGGGCGGTACGGGCTCGCCCTGCTCGTCGAGGATCTCGACCACCGCGCCCGCCACCGGTGACCCCACACATCCCGGCTCCTCCGCCAAGTCCTCCGGCGTCGCGATGGTGGCGTAGGCGACCTCGGTGGATCCGTACAGGTTGTAGACGACCGGCCCGAACGCGGCGGTCACCCGCCGGCACAGCTCGGCGCCCAGCTGCGATCCGGCGACGAAGACAATGCGCAGCGCCGACAGATCCCGATCGCGCACCGCCTGCGGACCCGATTCGACCATGCGCGCGAGCATCACCGGCACCACGATCAGCGCGGTCGCACCGTGCTCGGCCATACTGTCGATCACCCGCTGCGGATCGAATCGCCGCCGGATCACCAGTGTCGAGCCGAAGCCGATGGCCAGCAACGACATTGCGAAGCCGAGGGTGTGGAACAGCGGTGCCGGACATTCGGTCACCTCGCGGGTCCGGAACGGCACCTTGCTGAGAATCGCGCCCAGCGGTTCCAGTGAACGCGGCTCCGACCGCGGCGCGCCCTTGGGCGTGCCGGTGGTGCCGCTGGTCAACAGGATGATCTTGGCGCCGGAACGCGAGATCGGCGGCGTGGCGGGCGAGCCCGCGGTGATCAGCGACTCCAGGCTGGAGGTGTGCCCGGTCTCCGACCACGCCCGATAGGCCCCGCGCCGAGGGCTCAGATCGCCGAGGATGGATTCGTACTCCTCGTCGTACACCAGCAGGTCGGCGCCCTCGCGGGCCGCCACATCCCGCAGTTGCGGCCCGGCGAAATCGGTGTTCAACAAGATGATCCGGGCCCCGCACTTGGCCGCGGCGAAGACCGCGTCGAGCAGGCCGCGATGGTTGCGGGCCAGAATCGCCACACCCTCGCCGGTACGCAGTCCGCGTTTGCGCCATTCGTTGGCCAGCCGGTTGGAGCGATCCTCGAGTTCTCGATAGCTCAGCGTGCCGAGTTCGTCGATCACCGCTGCCCGATCGCCGTAGCGGGCGGCGGCCAGCCGCAGCAGCGCGGGCAGCGCACCGTGCCGGAGCAGCGCGTCGCCCGCGGAGAGCAAGGTCAACGGCGAGTCGATTCCGACCACGCCACTGCCCACCGCGAGCCGCAGATATTCCAACTCGGCCCACGCCCGCGCGATCACAGTGCGTAACAGATTCACCGTCATGCTCGAATCCCCCTGCCGCGCCGACTGTCTCGCATCGGATGGCGGTGCACGCCCATTACGCCGGACCTCTCTGTCCCCGCCCGGTGGAGCGGGGTCCGCGAGGAGGCAACGGCTGCGTGGCCACGCGGGCTCCCCTGTCGGGCGCTACAACACCGCCCTTTCGACGGTACGCGCCCTCACCGTAACCCCGGGGCCCACTATCGGTCGACCGGCAGCGTGCGATATCGGCCGACCGCCGGCCTGCGGCCCGAGTCGCTACTTTCCGTGCGCGCGCAACTGGTACAGCCCGCGAGTCTCGGCGACGACCACGCCGTCGGCGTCGGTCACGGTGGCCTCGAGGGTGAAGTCGGCCTTGCCGTTGGCCTCGGCGTCGGCGATCACCCGGGCGATCTCCTCCTCCGAGAGCGAAGCCTGGGCCCGCACATCGGTTTTCGCCGGCTTGCGGAAGAAGATCTGCAGATCCTTCACCAGCGGGTAGTACTTGGCGCTGTCGAAGGTGGCGATCGGAATGGCGCCGCCGAGAATTTCCGCGACGGTGAACAGCACGCCGGCGTACATGACGCCGAAGTGGTTGCCGTTGCCCTCGATCGGGACGGTGGTGGCGGCGAATCCGGGCCGCACCTCGAGTGCCTGCACACCCATCTTGTGCGCGATCGGGATGGTGAACTCCAGCGCGCCGTTCACCACATCCGCGAAGGCGGGGGTGTCATCGTTCGTCTCGGCGCTGCTCGTCTCGGTCATCGCCAACCCTTTCTGCACGTGATCGGACGCCCACCGGACGCCGGTGCTCAGCCTACGACACCTTGTTGACATAGCGCCAACAGATCCCTCCGCCCGACCGGCGCCGGTGTCCGCGACCCGTTCACACCGCGGCCGCGACCGGATGTTCCGGCCGCGGCTGCGGTAGTTGCTCACAGCGTCGTGACGCTCAATTCGCCGTCGGCATACCGAGCCCGCAACCGCTTCTTGTCGAATTTGCCGACGCTGGTCTTGGGCACCTCGTCGATGAAGGTCCAGTGCTCGGGCAACTGCCACTTGGCGAACTTGTCCGCCAGGAAATCGCGCAATTCGGCCGGTTCGGCGGTCGAGCCCTCCTTGAGGACGATGGCGACCAGCGGCCGCTCGTCCCACTTCTCGTCCGGCACCCCGATCACCGAGGCCTCCGCGACGGCCGGATGACCCATGATCGCGTTCTCCAGATCGACCGAGGAGATCCATTCGCCGCCGGACTTGATGACATCCTTGGATCGGTCGACCAGCGTGAGGTAGCCGTTGGGCGTGATCTTGCCGACGTCACCGGTGCGCAGCCAGCCGTCGTCGAACTTGTCCGGGTCGACGGACGCGCCCTCGGGTGAGTAATAGGCCCCCGCGATCCACGGGCCGCGCACCTCGAGTTCACCGACGGCCTCGCCGTCGTTGGGCAGCACCGAGCCGTCGTCGCCGACCAGGCGCGCCTGGACGAGAGCCGGGAACCGTCCCTGCGTGTAGCGGTACTCCCATTCGTCCTCGCCCGTCACGCCCTTGGGCGGATGCGCGACGCTGCCCAGCGGGGAGGTCTCGGTCATCCCCCAGGCGTGCAGCAGCCGCACGCCGTGCTTCTCCTGGAAGGCCCGCATCATCGCCGGCGGCAGCGCGGACCCGCCGACGACCACCTCGCGCAGATGCGTGATGTCCTGCGGCTTCGCCTCCAACTGCGCGAGCACGCCACCCCAGATGGTCGGCACCGCCGCGGCGAAGGTCGGCCGCACCGCGGCCATCATCTCCAGCAGCGGCGCCGGTTGCAGGAAGCGGTCGGGCATCAGCACACTCGCCCCCGACAGCATCGCGGCGTACGGCAGGCCCCAGGCGTTGGCGTGGAACAGCGGCACGATGGCCAGCACGGTGTCGGAGGAGGTGAATCCCATACTCGCGTTGGTCAGCACCTGCATGGCGTGCAGCACATTGGACCGGTGCGAATACACCACGCCCTTGGGGTCGCCGGTGGTGCCGGAGGTGTAGCACATCCCGGCCGCGGAGCGTTCGTCGACGATCGGGAAGTCGTAGGTATCGGGTTGTCCCGCAAGCAGTTCCGTGTAGGAGTGCACCTGCACGCCCTCGGGCGCGGTCAGATCCGCGGCGTTGCCGTTGGCCACGATCACGTGGCGGACGGTCTTCAGCGTCGGCAGATAGTTGGCGAACATCGGCAGCAGCGAGCCGTCGACGATCACCACCCGATCCTCGGCGTGATTGGCCACGTAGGTGACCTGCTCGGGGAACAGCCGCAGGTTCAGCGCGTGCAGCACGGCGCCCATCGCGGGCACGGCGGCGTAGGCGACCATATGTTCGTTGTTGTTCCACATGAACGTGGCGACCCGATCGCCCACATCGATCCCCAGCCCCCGCAACGCGTTGGCCAGCCGCGCCGATTCCGCACCCAATTCCCGATAGGTCATGGTGCGCACCCCGTCGCCCGTCCACGTCGACACCGTGGCATCGCCGTGGAACGTGGACGCATATCGCAGCAGGGTGGCCAGCGACAGTTGATCGTCCTGCATCGTGCTCAACATCAGTAACCGCACTCCTTCACCGGTGAACGACGTCACACCTGCCGCGAGGATAGCCGAAACCGGACGTAGCGGTTACGAGCCCGACCGGATGGTCCATTTTTCCGCGACACGCGGCGTGAACAGCGCAGGTATGGGATGAATCGGCTGCACGTGGCGAACCCCTGATCGCCACGTGCAGCCGCCCCTGCCGTCCGGGTGCACCCGGGTGCGGCAGATCCGTCCCGAAGGGCCGCGGACGCGCGACGACACCCCCTGCAGCGCCGTCGAAGCGCCAAATGCCCACCGGGACAGGCTTTTTGAAGAGGAACTGGTATAGATAGTAAATTCGACGGCCCAGAACTGTCCAGCGGAGTCGCCTGTCCGGTCCAGCGGCGGCAGCCCCGGGCGTGGCCGGAAATATTGATTCGTTGGCCGCTGATCTCTCGGAAACGGCCGCCGCGGGCTCTACTCTTCGACTATGACTGCCACGCCATCCATCGTGATCATCGGCGCCGGATTCGCCGGCCTCGGCATGGCGCTGGAATTGCAGCGCGCCGGTATCGACAATTTCACCATCGTCGAGAAGGCCGGCGATCTGGGCGGCGTCTGGCGGGAGAACACCTATCCGGGCGCGGCCTGCGATGTGCCCTCCCCGCTGTACTCGTGGTCGTTCGAACCCAAATCCGACTGGCCGCGCCGCTTTTCCCAGCAGCGCGACATCCACGCGTATATGCGCGCGGTCGCCGAGAAGCACGATCTGCCGCGCAAGATCCGCTTCGGCATCGAGGTCACCGATGCGGAATTCGATGCCGCGCGCGGCGTCTGGCAGGTTCGCACCGCCGACGGCGAGACCCTCACCGCCGACGTCCTGATTCCGGCGGTGGGCCAGCTCTCACGTCCGGCGATGCCGAACATCCCCGGCATCGACACCTTCACCGGTCCCGCCTTCCACTCCGCCGAATGGGACCACGACGTCGATCTCACCGGTAAGCGGGTGGCGTGCATCGGCACCGGAGCCAGTGCGATCCAATACATTCCGGCCATTCAGCCGACCGTCGGACATCTCACCCTGTTCCAGCGCTCCGCGGCCTGGGTGCTGCCGAAATTCGATACCGAATACACCGGCCTGCATCACGCGCTGTTCAGATACTTTCCGCCGAGCCGGTGGGCCGAACGCTTCGCCATCTGGACCTTCTTCGAGGTCATGGCGCTGGCCCTGACCGACGTGCCGTGGATCAAACATCCAGTGATCGCGATCGCCGACCGCCATCGCGCCAATGCCGTGCCCGACGAGGAATTGCGCGCCAAGCTCACTCCGGATTACGCCGCCGGATGTAAACGCGGCCTGTTCTCCAACGAGTACTTCCCGGCGCTCGCCCAGCCCAATGTCAGTGTGGAGACCACCGCCATCGAGGCGGTGACGGCGAACGGGATCCGCACCGCCGATGGCGTCGAGCATCCGGTGGACGTGATCATCTACGGCACCGGATTCAAGGGCACCGAATTCCTCGCGCCGATGCACATCTACGGTCTCGGCGGCCGCAAACTGTCCGACGAATGGGCGCCGGAGGGAGCGCGGGCATTTCTGGGTATGTCGGTGCCGGGCTTCCCGAATCTGTTCATGATGTACGGGCCCAATACCAATGTGGGCTCCGGCTCCATCATCTACATGCTGGAATCACAGGCCCGCTACATCCGGCAGGTGGTCGAGTATCTGTCCGCCGAACCCGGCCATTTCCTCGCCGCGCAGCCCGCCGCCGAACAGTCCTGGGACGACTGGTTGCGCAAGCGGCTGGCCGATACGCCGTGGAACTTCTGCTCCAGCTGGTACCGCAACGCCTCCGGCCGCATCACCAACAACTGGCCCGGCGCCACCCTGCTGTACCGATGGAAGACACGGCGTTTCGACCCGGCCGACTACGCCGAGGGCGTGGCCGGATCCTGATTCACCACCGCGGTGTTCACAACCGGATGGTGGTGAACACCGCGACCGCGCTGTCCTGCCGGTAGTAGATGTCCGCCGGTGCGTCGGCGAAATGCGCATCGGGGAGCCAGCTGTAGTCGACGGCCCGGAGGGTGAGCGGCCCGGCCGGCGCCGTGAGTTCGACCTCGACCCCCGCGGCGGGCGGCGCGTAGAACCGGACCCCCGCGGCCGGCACCGGTGTGATGTCCCGCCCCGCGACCGTCAGTGAGCGGACCTGCCCGGAATACCGCAGCGCGACGGAGGTGGCCCCGCGCGTGGACCGCAACCGCAGTCGCACGGTGCGCAGATCCGCCTCGGTGCGATCGGAGAGAATATCGGCCGCCGGACCGGGGAGGTCGTGCGCCGGGGCGGCGCCGACGGCCGCCGCGTCGGTCCACAACTGCGCGAATGCTCCGTGCGGAGAACCGGATTCGACGAATTTTCGCGTCCACCGGTCCGGCGCCGCGGTGGAAATCCACTGCGCCTCGCGGCTGTTCGCATCCAGCGCATAGGACAGTTGCGACATCAGCGGGTGCCGTGCGTCGAACCGGTCGATCATCGTCCCGGCCGCCGCGAGCGCCACCGTGAGGACCACCGCCGCGACGGGGACCAGGACGCCGCGGCGGCTCGGCCACGCATGGGTCAGGGTGAGCGTGAACAACCCGCCGAGAACCAGCACCACGGGCGCGGTGAGATAGGCGGCGGCGGCGATTCCGGTCTGCAATGCCGCGTATGCGGTGCCACCGGCGAATACCGCCGCCGGGACGAGGAACAGGGTGAGCACCGGCAACCGCAGGCGGTCGGGCACCGTGAAGGTCAGCACGACGCCGGCGACGGCGGCGAGCGCCGGGATCACCACCATCACACCGGCCGCGGGCGACAGGGCCGTGACCACCGCACCGATCGCCGTCACCGCGCACAACACACCCACGGCGGTCGCGGAGGGCCCGAACAGCCGCCGCGACAGGGCGTACCAGGCGGCCAGGACGGCCACACATGCCATCACCACGGCCGCGCCGTAGAACTGCGGCCGGTACGGATCGACGAACAGCGCGCGGTACTCCGGGCGGATCGCCGTAATCGCCGTCCACAACACGTAGACGACGCCCATCCCGATCGGAACCGCCACCAGCGCGGTCGCCGCCGCGCCCAGAGTCCGGCCGATCGTGGCCTCACCGGTCCGCCGGATCCGCCCCACCACCCAGGCCACGAGCAGCACCGAGGCCACCGCGGCCACGACCACCACCCACAGCGGCAGTACCACCAGCGCACCGAACGGCAGCGGGAAATACGCGCGATCCGGCTGATCGGCCGCGGCCCGCAGATCCCGCGCCGCGAATTCGCGCGCCGCGGCGGTGGTGTTGTCACCGAATTGCTGCACGGTGGCGAGGTCGACATGGTCCGGATCGTCGAACGGGTTGTGGTAGTAGGCATTCCGACCGGCGAAGGCCCAGTCGAGCACCCGGAAGCCGTGCGGATCGAGCGCCGCGAAATCGGTGGTGCTCCCGGTCTGATCACCGGCCAGGGTCGTGGACAGCGAATCGGTGTTCGGATGCGGAACCCCGGTGACCACGCTGATCAGCCCGGCATCGGGATGACTGAGCCGCCACAGCATCGGCGGACCGCCGGCGCCGCGTGCCTCGTGATTGATCACCACACCGCCGCGCGGATCGGCGCCGCCGGAGTTCGCGAAAGCCTCGGCGCCGAGCAGGCCCACCTCTTCGGCGTCGGTGAGCAGCACCACGAGATCGTTGCGCGGCTGCAGTCCGCTCGCCCGCAGCGCGCGCACCGTCTCCAGAACGGTCGCGACGCCGGCCCCGTCGTCGTTCGCACCGGGGCCGGGCGGCACCGAATCATAATGCGCGACAAGATAGATCGTGCCGGTCGCGGAGCGGCCGGGCCAGCGTGCGACGATATTTCCGGTCTCCCCCAGCACCGCTACCGCCCGATGCGGATCCACCGGATACCTGCCCACCCCGTAGCGAACATCGGTGTCCAGTCCCAGCTCCCGCAGCCGTCCCACCAGATGGTCGCGCACCCGGTCGTGTTCGGCGGTGCCGACGGGATGGGGCCGCGAGGCGATCTCCCGGATCGTCGCCAGCGCGCGCTCGGCACTGAACTCCCCGGCCGGGGTCGCGACGTCGCGATATCCGTGCGGTTGTTGCTCCCAGGCCGTCGCGATCGCGATCAGGACCAGGACAGCGAAGGCCAGCACACCCGATACTCGACGCCCCATCGTGCGATGGTAACGGCGGCGACGCGCAAATGGCCGCCACGGCAACGGTTTCGATCCGTCCGAGCACAACGGTGGGATCGGCCGATGCGCGGATTAGCCTCGGTCCGATGAGCCTTCCAGTTCCGATCGGGGTGTCGGTGTGGCCGCGACCCGACGCGGCCAACGACGTCGACGAGGTCCTCCGACTCGCCACCGCGGCGCAGCACACCGGGGTGCGCTCGGTGTGATTCGGGCAGAAATTCGATCTCGATGCGCTGACCCTCGCGGCGGTCGTCGGACTCGCCGTGCCGGAGATCGGGGTGGGCACCTCCGTGGTGCCGATCAATCCGCGTCATCCGCTGGTCGTGGCGTCGCAGGCCCAGACCGCACAGGCCGCGTCGGGTGGCCGCTTCCGCCTGGGAATCGGATTGGGCGCTCCGCCACTGGAATCGGCGGCCTTCGGCATCCGGGAGGACAAGCCGGTGCGGCGGCTGCGCGAATATCTGATCGCGCTGCGCCAGGCCATCGAGGACGGCACCGTCGATGTCCAGGGCGAGCGGGTCTACGCCCGCCCGCCGATCCCGACGACGGTGCACGGCGGCGGCGATATCCCACTGCTCGTGGCCGCCATGGGCCCGCTGGCGCTGCGGGCCACGGGTGAGGCCGCCGACGGCGTGCTGCCGTTCCTCGCCGGGCCGCGCACGCTGGAATCACATATCGTGCCCACGCTGCAGCGGGCTCGCCCGGCGAATCCGGTGCGGCCGCTGCAGGTGGTCGCCGGTGTGGTCGCGGTGGTGACCGATCGCGCCGACGAGGTGCGCGAGACCGCGGCGCAAGCGCTCGGGTTCTACGAGCAATTCGATTCCTACCGCGCGGTTCTCGACCGCGAGGGGGCCGCGCACGCGGTCGATGTGGCGCTGATCGGCGACGAGGAGCACGTCGCCCGCGGCCTGCGGGCATATGTCGACGCCGGCGCCACCGAACTGCAGATCCACCAGACCGACCTCGCCGGCGAGGACGATCAGCTGCGCACCTGGAAGTTGCTGGCCGAACTCACCGCCTGATCATTCGGTGCGGGGCCGGGCGATGACGATCGGGCATTCGACGCTGTGCATCAGCGCTTGACTGGTGGAACCCAGCGTCATCCCGGGAAATCCGCCCTTGCCGTGGCTGCCCACCACGACGAGTTGTGCGGCGGCGGATTCGTCGAGGATGCGCCGCACCGGCCGATCCTCGACGACGACCCGCCGCACCGAAATCGGTTCGTCCGGATCCTCGTGCGCGGCCAAGGCGGCGTCGAGGAGCCGGTTGCCCTCCTCTTCCAGGGCCGCCGGAGAGGGGTAGTCGCCGAACCGCTGCCAGGTGTGCACCACCACCAGATCGGTCCGGCGCCGCCGCGCCTCGTCGACGGCGATCGCGAGAGCCTGTGCGCTGCACGGGGAATCGTCGTATCCGACGAGCACCGGCCGTTCGGAACCGAGCAGCGGATCCGCCGGCACCACGGCGACCGTGCCGCGAGCGTGCCGTACCAGCGCGGTGCTGACCGAGCCGAGCAGGCTGCGCTGATATGCGCCGAGCCCGCGGGCGCCGACCACCACCAGGCGGGCCTCGTCGGCCTGGGACAGCAACGCGGGAATGATCGGCGCATCGATGACGGCGGTGTCGATATCGACTTTCGGGGCGATATCGGCCGCCACCCGAGCGGCCTGCGCGACGGCACGCTGCGCCTGCTCGCGCGAGCGCTCGTGGTAGGCGCGCACGCCCTCGTCCGCGGCACGGTCCTGCGGAACCGGCGGCACCGCCGAGATCACCTCCAGCGGAACCCGGTGCAGCGCCGCATCATTCGCGGCCCAGCGCGCGGCCCGCAGCGCGTCGTCGGAACTGTCGACTCCCACCACCACGGGCGCCTTCGAGGCCATGCGTCCCACCTTCCGAGCGGTTCACGAGCGTTCCAGGGCGAAGACACCCCACCCTACCGGCCGCGCTGGTGACAACTGCGATACTGGCAATACTCTGGCGAATGCACCCGACGAAATATCGCTCTGGGAGGCATCATGCAGCACGTTCCCGACCGCTCGACCATCGTCGCGGCCCTGCAGCTGGCCGCCCGCGCCCCGTCCGTGCACAACACCCAGCCCTGGCGCTGGGATTTCGACGGGACCCGCCTGCACCTGTTCAGCGATTCCACCCGGCAACTGAAGGTGGCCGATCCGAGCGGGCGGCAGGAGGTGATCAGCTGCGGCGCCAATCTGCACCACGCCCGGATCGCCTTCGCCGAGCAGGGGCATCCGATCACGGTGTCCTACGTTCCCGAGGAAGGGCTGCACGATCTGCTGGCCGTCGCCGAATTCGAGCCGCCGCGCGCGCCGTCGGACCGGGAACGGGCCCTCGCCGCCGCGATCCGCGCGCGTCGCACCGACCGGCTCCCGATGTCGGCGCCCGACCGCCCGGAGCTGGTGCAGCAGCTGCGCGAGGTAGCCGAGATCGACGGTGTGCGGTTGAACGCGGTCGACGATTCGGTGCGTCCACGACTCGCCGCCGCCTCCGAGCAGACCGCCGCCATGCAGCAGTTCGACACCCCGTACCAGAACGAATTACGGTGGTGGACAGGTAATTTCGATGTCCCCGAAGGGATCCCGCCCTCCGCTCTGCCCACCGCGCGCGAGGCCGCACTGATCGACGTCGGCCGCGATTTCCCGATCCCGCCCGGAAGTCCGCACCGCACCGGCGAACCCGATCACGCCACCCTGGTGGTGCTCAGCACCGCCGAGAACACCCCGCACGAATGGCTGGCGACCGGCGAGACCCTGTCCACCGCCCTGCTGTCCGCCACAGCCGCCGGACTCGCGACCTGCCCCCTCACCCACATCACCGAAATCCCGGCCGCCGTCCGCGCGATCAGCAGCCTCCTCCCCGACCCCGATCGCATACCCCAGGTACTCATCCTGTCTCTTATA